>CBDVCD010000294.1:0-4332 GCA_965372385.1 uncultured Gammaproteobacteria bacterium
CGTCACCCATCCAGTCATTCATCCAGTTGTTGTTGCCATAGCCATTGTTGCCCCAGGGACCCCCCCCCCAAAAGGCGGAAGCAGAAGCGGAAGCGGCGATCAGAGCAGCGGCAGCTGCGATTTTAATAAGCTTAGACATTGTATATCCTCAAAATTAAAGGTTGGAAACTTTTTTAAAGTGGAGTACTGCGCCACTTCTGGGAACAAAGAATATAAGAATATTCTTAATTAGTCAACAACCGATTTACTATTATTTTTCGTTTGGCCGTTTAGCCAGGACGCCCATCGATTCTGGGTTTCAATAAGATCGGCAGGTAATAATAGGAAAACAGCATGAAGCAGAAGATCCACAAACCGCCTGAGAGCTGAATCCAGAAGGAATAGAGGTTCGGTGCCAGGAAAGGTGCGAATACACGCAATGCGATTGCCAGGTTGAGGATGATGAAACTGAACTCGACAGGATGCGCCGGATGAAGCCCACGACCCGTATGTCCCAGGGAAACCCGCGCCATCATACCCAGCGTCAGGATGCCGATGGCGCCACTGGTCAACGCATGCAGCGCCAGGTTGTCGGGAAAAAGACCCGTTACCGCTAAGGCCTTGAGCAGAAATCCAACGATCAGCCAGACAAGACCCGTGAACAGGACCCACAGGATGGGGATGCGCCATATATGCGGATGATACCAGTCGAACAGACGCCAGCCCTGAGTGATGGCAACTCCCACAGCAAGCAGGCCGAGCAGCCAGGGGACGGGGTAGAGCAGTTCAGCCAGACCCCAGCCAATGATCAGAGCAAACACCCACTGTTCCCGTAACTTGTTGGATTTCGGCTTGGCGCCGGCAACCGCCTTTTCGGTAAAGAACGGCAATACCCGTCCGCTGACCAGGGTCAGCAGCAACAGGATCAGGTTGAGCATCAGGTCGGTACCTTTCCCGGCCGTCGGTAGGATATCGAGTGCCTGCAGGTGGATCAGTAGATTGGCTATCGCCATGCAGGCAAGCAGGGGTAGGAAGAGACGGTTGATCTTGTTCCGGGCGCGCATCAGCGGTTGGTAGATGGCTGCCGCCAGCAGGGGAAGGAAACTTAAATCAGCTAGCGCAACCAGTGGGGCGGGTATGACGGGTATCAAAGGTAATACCCGGCCCAGCAGCCAGACCAGGGTAAGCAGGGCCAGCGGTGTACCGCTCAGGGTATCGATTCCGGTCCAGTTCTTCACCGCAGTGAGCAGAAAGCCGGCGATAACGGCGGCAGCATAGCCGAACAGCATCTCGTGGCTGTGCCAGCCGAGCATGTCGTAATAGCCGGGAGGGGCGAGCCGCCCTGACCAGATGAAAAGCCAAAGTCCCAACAAGGCGACTCCGGCAATGGCGGCCACCGAGAAGAACGGGCGGAAGCCCAGGGCAAAGGGCGCTAAGCCTTTACTACTTTTGGGTTGCGGTGGGCGTTCACCCAATGGAATCACCGCCATGAGCCATCCATATAAATAGTTACTGATTGTTGGAGATTAAATAGCTGTCGGTGCGCGGGCATTGATATGGGTCAAGCTTCCTTCTTAGCATGAAAAGGTCGGGTGGACATTGCCCAGCATAAACCGTCGATCTATCCGATATAGGTGGGCTGTGCCCAGCCTACATTGAAGGATGTAAAAAACTATCCCTTGTGTCGAAACAGCAGGGGCATGACATCATCATAGGTACAGGCAAAGTGTACCTTCAGTCCTTTGCGAATGTGCTCCGGCACCTCTTCGAAATCGCTGCGATTGTCGTCCGGCAGGATCAGTTCGCGGATGCCGGCACGCCGCGCGGCGATGACCTTCTCGCGGATGCCGCCCACCGGGAAGACCTGCCCGGTGAGGGTCAGCTCACCGGTCATGGCGAGCTTGCGTACCGGCTTGTCGAGCGCCAGGGAGAGCAGGGCGGAGGCCATGGTGATGCCGGCGGATGGGCCATCCTTGGGCGTGGCGCCTGCCGGGACATGCAGGTGGATGAAGGCTTTCTGGAAAAACTCACGGTCGACGCCGAACGCCTCGGCGTGACTCACGATATAGCCATAGGCGATCTCCGCCGACTCCTTCATCACATCACCCAGCTGGCCGGTGAGTTTGAAGCCGCGATTGAACTCGTGGGTCTTCACCGCCTCAATGCTCAGGGTGGCTCCCCCCATGGCGGTCCAGGCCAGGCCGGTTACCACGCCGGCGCCGCTGAGATTGCGTTCATCGCGAAATGCCGGACCCCCCAGATAGTCCTTCAGATCACTGACTCCGATCTCAATGGGCTTCTTCTCACCCTCCAGGATCTTCACCACCGATTTGCGCACGATCTTGCCGATCTGCTTTTCCAGTCGTCTGACCCCCGCATCTCGGGCATAGCCGTCGATGATAGCCTTCAATACCGGGCTGTTGAGTTTGATGTCTCGGCGTTTCAGCCCGGCCCTGTCCAGTTGCCGGGGCAGCAGATATTTACGCGCGATCTGCAGCTTTTCGCTGGCGATGTAGCCGGACAGGGAGATCATCTCCATGCGGTCGAGCAGCGGCCGGGGAATGGTATCGAGCTGGTTGGCGGTGCAGATGAAGAGCACCTTGGAGAGGTCGAAACGCAGGTCGAGATAGTGGTCGAGAAAATCGCTGTTCTGCTCCGGGTCGAGCACCTCCAGCAGGGCGGAGGCGGGATCGCCATGGTAGCTGGCGCCGATCTTGTCGATCTCGTCGAGCATGATCACCGGGTTTTGAGTACCCGCATCCTTCATCGCCTGGATGAACTTGCCGGGCATGGCGCCGATGTAGGTGCGACGATGGCCTTTGATCTCCGCCTCGTCGCGGATACCGCCCACCGAGAAGCGGAAGAACCGGCGACCCAGGGCCTCGGCGATGGAGTGACCGATGGAGGTCTTGCCCACCCCCGGTGGGCCCACAAGCAGGATGATGGAACCGGCGATCCGGCCCTTCATGATACCCAGGGCGATAAACTCCAGGATCCGTTCCTTGACGTCATCCAGGCCGTAGTGATCCTTGTCCAGCACCTTACGGGCGTGCTGCAGGTCCAGCTTGTCTTCCGAGTCGACACCCCAGGGGAGCAGGGTTATCCAGTCCAGATAGTTGCGGGTCACTGAATATTCGGGGGAGCCGGTCTCCAGAATTGCCAGCTTGTCCATCTCCTCTTTTACCCGGGTTTCAGCCTGCTCAGTGAGGGTAAGCTTCTCCAGCCGCTCCTTGAACTTGTCGATCTCGGCGGTACGGTCATCCTTCTCGATGCCCAGCTCCTGCTGGATCACCTTCAACTGTTCGCGCAGGAAAAACTCGCGCTGCTGGCTATCCATGCGTCCTTCCACCGACTTGCGGATCGACGCCTGGGCCTTCGCCAGCTCCAGTTCCTTGTGCAGCAGGTCCAGTACCTTCTCCATGCGTGGCAACAGCTCGAGGGTCTCCAGTACGCCCTGCAGCTGATGTTTGTCGGAAGCCGTAAGGCTGGCGGCGAAGTCGGTCAGATGAGAGGGATCTTCCGGCCCGAAACGGTCGAGAAACATACGCAGTTCCTCCGCGTAGAGCGGATTGAGCGGCAGCAGCTCCTTGATGGTATTGATGATGGCGACGGCGTAGGGCTTGATCTCTTTGGCATTTTTCAGGGAGGGTTCCGGCAGATACTCTACCCGGGCGGTGAAGGGGGCCTTCTGCTGGATGATCTGTTCGATGCGGAAACGCTGGACGCACTCCACCAGCACCTGCAGCCGGCCCTCCGACTTTTGCACCCGATGGATACGGGCGACCGTGCCGATGGATTTGAAATCGGCCGGCTCGGCGGTCTCCGCGCTGTCGGCGGTGGAGAGGATGATCCCCAAGAGATCGTGATTGGTGCTGGTCGCCGCCTCGATGGTGCTGGTCCAATGATCGGCCTCCATCAGCAGTGGAACCGCCTGACCGGGGAAGAAGGGCCTCGCACCCACCGGCAGCAGGTGAATCACACCGGGCATGACGTCACTGGCGCGGGCCAGGGTATTGTCGCTGATGACCTCGATCGGGTCCTGATTATCTAGTGTTTCGTTCGCCATAGTTTCCACCGGTTGTCGCATATCCAATTGATATGGGGCTCGCCTGCTGTTTTTCAACCCAATTGTAGGAGCGGGCCATGCCCGCGAAAAATTTGCGTGAATGGGTAGATTCCCCAGCTTACAGTCCTATTCATTCCCCCTTGAGAGGGTGTCGCAAAAGTCCCCTCTGTCATGCACGTATCTTCACCCTGAAAATGCCGTTGTAGGAGCTGCCCATGGCTGCGACCAAAGGCGGCAAGCCTTTTCGGGATCTTTACACAAAGCGACTAGCGCCGCTAATCGCAGCC
>CBDVCD010000295.1:0-4331 GCA_965372385.1 uncultured Gammaproteobacteria bacterium
ATTGAAGCAAAGCACAGAAGATCCCCTTGTTTTCTGCATCCAGTCGATAAGCGATGGCGTGTACAGGCGTCTTTGGGGTATGTGCAGGATACGTGTAAAAAGTTATCACAAGCCCTTTGATACGGCAGATAGCTCCAGTTTCAGCGCACTCGGATCCAAGGACTCGGGCACTGCATCCATATCCAGGACGTACTGTCCGAAGCGGTGGATATGCTTGCGCATGTAGGGACTGAGCCGGCCAACCAACTCCTGCGTCACCGGGTACCCATCGGCCACCGCTGTGTTCAATACACCGGTCAGATCTGCGACGTTTTGCAGCATGATTGCGTTCGCCACCAGGTTCGCGTACTTGAGACGCTTGGTCTGCTCGACCGGATCGCCACTCTTGATCACTGGCCCACCGAAGCTGATCCAGTCCAGGAAGTCGTTGAAGGATTCGATCTTGGTTGTTTCTGCACGGATGGTCTGACGCAGGTCCGTTTCGGACACAAAGCGAAGCAGAAACAGCGTCCGCAATACGCGTCCAAGCTCACGAAACGCACGGTAGAGCTTGTTCTTGCGGTTGTGACTACCAAGCTTGCGCAGCAGCATGGATGGCAAAATCTTCCCGGCCTGGACCGACAGGGCCACCTGCATCATGTCCTGCCAGTGTCGTTCGATCAGATCCCAGTCAATCACATCAGAAAACAAGGCATCGATGTGCTTGTAGTGTTCGGTCTTCGAAGGACGGTACAAAACTGCGTCATTCCAGGTACGCATGCGCGGGAGCAGCTCAATACCGAGCAGGTGGGCCAGCCCGAAAACCGGTTCGGACTGGCCATGCGTATCGGCGTGCAGGGTGTCTGGCTGCAAATCGGAGGTGTTCAGCAGTAGTGCATCGAGGATGTAGACCGCCTCCCATACCCCACAGGCGATGAAGTTGGTGAACAGGGCAATGTAGGTGCTGGATATATGCTGATAGTTGATGCCTCCGTACTTGCCATACCGGATATGGCGCTCGCCCAGGAGATTGTTTTCACGCAGTTCCACGTGGGTACCGTCAGCAATGGCCACCTTGCGAGTACCCCAGAGCCGGGGAAGTTCAAAGCACGCATACTCGGCGATAACATCGTTAATCGCCGCTTCCAGCTTGGGCGTGGTGATGTGCTGGGCATTGATACGCCGCATGGCGAAGCGGTTGATGTCCGCTGCGGCGTGCTGGGCAGTTTGACTGGCGCCCAGATTACAGCCGTATCCAAAAATGGTGAACAGGTAGCGTTTGGTCGCATCTGCCAATTTTGGATCCGAGCCAGACGGTGGCCCAAAATGTCGTGTGTAACCCGCCCAATGGTGGGTATGCTTGAGGATATCGAGGAGATGCCGTTCGGGCATGCGCTCATGCACCATGGACTCGAAGGACAGCAGCCCTTCCGGCAAGGGAGTGGCCTTCTGCCGCTTGAGATGCGGCACGCCGTCTGAGTCGATAGTCAACTGCGAGTTCTCAGGGAAACCGGTGTCCACCTGCCGTGCCGCCTGAGTCAGCGCCTCGCGCAGTGCTGCCGTGTGCTGTGCCCCCGTCTTCGGCAGGTCGAGCTGCTCGCAATACTCGTCGAGACCGCGGCGACAGTCCTCCCATGATAACAATTGGGTCCGATAATCCGCGTAGGACTGAGAGCCAACCACATAGAGATCACCGCTACGCAGGGCATCGGCGACGTGCAGGAAGACACAGACCTCAAGTGATCGCCGATCCATCACGATCTCACCCTGTTCCCGGACCAGAACAAAGTTCCGCCAGCGTTGACTGGCAAAGCGCAATTCCAGTGCAGGCGTCAGTCGATTCCGTCGTGCATGATGATGCTGGACCACCATCTCGAGCGCCTCCAGCAGGCTCGTATCCTGGGAGGCGGAACGTAGATCCAACCGATCCAGCAGTCGGAAAAGGACTGACCGGCTACTCGCGTGCGCCGGCCAGAGAAGAGGTAGATAGTTGTTCTGATGATAGGCCGAGACCGTAGCGTATTCGCTCTCCAGGGTCTCGATACCACCCCCTTCGCTCAGAACGGCGCGAACCCGACACCCAAGATCTGCATCTGCATCGGCATCCCTGGCCTGGCGCAGCAAATCGCCGAAGACCGTCAAAAGCGACTCGGTGATGGTGCGGTGTTTTTCCTGTAAGGCCTGCAACCGCTCCCGGGCGCCGTTGCGGGTTTTTCGGATTCGACGAAGAAACATCTCGACCAACTCGTCACGGGTGATGCTCTGTGCTTGGTCGAGTAAGCTCAACAACAATGTGTGGCGTCTTCTCCGGTTGAGAACATCGCGGATATCGCTGATAGATAACGCGCTTGCCTCAGCAGCAAATTGGCGGATCTTGGTATACGGCACATCCTCCAGAAACGGCCGGGGATCCAGGATGGCGTCCATCTCGGTGAGATGATCGACACAGAGTGCGATTCGTTTCAGGGTCGGAGGACCAGGTGTCTGCTTGAGCCGCGTGAAGGGTGTAGTCGACTTCCCTTGCGGCACCACCAACAGAGACTCCAACACGGCTTCCTGGGCTGGCGTTAAGGTGCTTGTCACCTGCGCATACAGTGCCTTGTGGACCTGTGTTCGCACCTTTGCGACCAAGCGGTCGAGGGTGCTGAAGGCAGGGAGCTCGATATTTTCCTTGGCCAGATCTTCGACGGCCACGTTGATTAAGTCGGCTGGATCACTCATGGTCTGAGCCGCAGTCTCGATCACGCATTGCAGCCGCTTGGCGCCGCCCTCCCCATAGACCGTCGATCCGAGCCGCTCACGGATCGACTGGCGGTACCGTGAGAGGGTTGCTTTTCGCTGCGCCCCGTCGAGCAACGGAGTATCTGGCGGAAATTCCATCTGCTGACAGACGAAGCTCCGAAGCTGATCGGGGATTTCGGACAACTCCGGGAAATGACCCAGATGCCGGAAGGTCTTGAGCATCAACGCCAGCGTCAAGCGTTGCTCAGAACCTCGTGCATTGTCCCTGACAAAATCATGCTCCCCACCTTTCAGTTTGTAGCGCGTGTTGCGCTCTTCCTCATTCAGGCGACTGTGCAGGCGCGGATAGGCGGTACGTTCAATCGAGGCCATGGGGGCGTTGACGATGAAGGTGATTGGACGGGCAAGCCCGAGGCGAGTTCAGAAAAACGTGGGTTAATGTAGACTCATACCAAGAGGAATAGGATGAGGATACCCAACGCTTAGCGTAGTATAGAAAACCGGTTTATGGAAACAAAGTTTATTTTTCTCTTGTCGATGTGAGTTTGCTAAACTGACGGCATGAAATTTGGCTACGCCCGGGTCTCCACGAGAGATCAAAATCTAGATCTTCAGGTCGACCAGCTCCGGCAAGCGGGTTGTGAGCAAATCTTGCAGGAAACCGCCAGTGGTACAAAAGTGGAACGGCCTGTCCTCAAGAGCCTACTGGGGAAAATGCGCGCAGGCGACGTCCTTGTGATATGGAAACTGGATCGTCTCGGTCGTTCGCTGCGAGACCTTGTCGATTTGGTTAGCACTCTGATGGAGAGGGATATTGGTCTGAAGAGCCTGCAAGACCCCATCGATACCACCAGCTCACAGGGTCGGTTGGTGTTTAACATCTTTGCCTCGCTCGCTGAGTTTGAACGGGACCTGATCATCGAGCGGACCCAAGCAGGGCTGAACGCTGCACGAGCACGTGGTCGGTTGGGTGGGCGGCCAAAGGGATTGAGTGCGGCCGCCGAGAAAAAGGCGGTTGCCGCAGAGGCCCTTTATAAGGAGGGCAGTCTGAGCGTAAATGAGATTACCGAGAACCTTGGCGTGAGCAAGGCGACGCTGTACAAATACCTTCGCCACCGCGGTGTGAAGGTCGGCAGCTTCAGAAAATCTACATCACCACTCCAGCCCAAGATGCTGAAGGTGGCAATGTACCTCATCGTCGAGAACAACAGTAAGTTTGTCCGCGGCAAAAAGCACTCCCTCGAAGAAATTGAGCAATTCATCCTCTCCCGCTTCGGGATGCAAAAACCGGTGTCGAAAGGGTATGACTACGAGCTAACGATTCCCTACGAGAACGACAAAGACCTTGATGACACCATTCACGATATTCTGCAGGAAGCCTCAAGTATTGCTGACGGGCGGAATGGTTTCATCGAGGCCGAGGTGATTGCCCAGGATGGATCTGAACGGTACTGGTGACCTTGTCAGAACCCTTGTGATAACTTTTTGCACGTATCCTGCACATACCCCTCTTTGTTGCATTTTGGAGGGATAGCGCCCACGCATCATTGTAAAACCCGACCATTGCAATCAACATGGATCTTCTCCATTTATCCATTGCATCGATGTCC
>CBDVCD010000296.1:0-4328 GCA_965372385.1 uncultured Gammaproteobacteria bacterium
GCCTGAAAAGACGCTTGAAATTGAGTTAACACTACCAGCTTCTATTCAGGCTCAGCTTGACCCGATTCTCATCGTAGCTGTTCTCATCCAGGGTCGCCTTTCGATCGAGACGGGCAAGGCTTAATGTCAACTCAGTATGGGTCCCCAGTCGATAACTACCATCCAGGGAGGTGACCCATTGCTCATAGTCTTGTAGATCCTGTGAGTGATCCCGCCAGTAGAGATTGAGAGAAGCGGTGGTTTGTGGTCTGACCCTTCGACTGAAGCGTCCTGACAGAGTCACATCTTCGGTATCCCCAGGTCCAATTGCCTCATCGTAATATCTTGCTGTGTAACCTGCCGACAGGACGAGTGTGGTGCGCCCAGAAACCAGGTTAAAACCGGTTGTAAAGCTTTCCAGCAGATAGTAGTTATTCGTCAAGGTCGGGCCGCTTCTCGAGGCAGAAGCCGGTTCGCTCAATGCGGGATCTCTGATCAGGTTACCGAAGGCGTCCATCCGTTCAAACAGCGAGGGGCGCATCATTTCATCCCGGGCGGTGACAAAATCCCGCTGATAGCCGGCGGTCCATACCGTGCGGCTGCCACGATAGGAAAAATCCAGATAGTAGTCATCCCCAAAAAAGCGCTCGCCCAAGCCAGCTGTCAACCGGGTACGTGAATTTGGAGAGTAGATAAAGCCTACAGCCCAGACATCGCCCTCAATATCCTCAGTGAGGGCAAGTTCGTACTGCTCATAGCCAAGCACGGCACCCAATGCCCATTGACGATTGAGCTGATACGCCATTTCGACACGCGCGCGTTTGATCCTGTCATCCTCTTCCCGATCATCATACTCAATGTTACTCTGCTCCAGTCGCAGTTCCCAAGGCGTTCCCCTGACCGCCTGACCACTGCCCAGGACGAGATCGGCCCTCTGACCGGTACTGCTGTCCCGGTCCTCATCAGCGTAGTGGACCCTATTAAGTCCATACCTGGCTTCAAATGTCAGAGCGGGGCCCAGCCGGCTGGTGAAGTAGGGGCTGATTCCACTTGTATAGACCTCAGTAAAATCATATGTTCCAGTGACACCGTCGATACCGGTGCGGCCGGAACTGTTGAGAGGGCGCTCATCCGCGGTTGCCCAACCATCCACAAAAAAGTGATTTTTTACCAGTTCGATATCTCCATCCGCCCGCAGAAAATGCACGACCTTATTGGGGTGAGTCTCCTGCCAATAGTGACGATACTCTGGTGCATAACTGAGATCGAGCTTTGCTCTTGCCCCCTTTCGATAGAGCGATAATCTTGGACTGATCCGCGTAATGGAATCACTCTCTTCCTCACTGTCGAGATTCGAGTTATCAGTATAGATCTGCTCGACGGAAAGACCGGGGGCAATTATCCAGTCACTTGATTGAGCGGAGGCTGTAAGCCCACTCCCTACCAGGATAATTGCAAGATAGATGAGTTTTTCTCTCCACATGCCTTTACACTTCATTGTCTTGTCACTACCTCGAGTTATCACTCTGGTTTTTACAATTCCAAGTCTTGATAATAACAGTTACCAAGCAGCCCTCCGGATTCAAGCATGACGTCACACGGGATCAAACTTGTTGCTGACCTAACTATCGGTTTATCACGCCCTCAACTCAATACGTAAGGAGCAAGAATGAATTACTCACTGTCAAATATGCGAAGGGGCTCCCGTTCGGACTCACGTGCGGCCAAACCAGCCATTTGCACCAGTCTGCTGCTCAGCGCATTTTTTCTGTTTCTCTCCATCACCAGCAATGGGTATGGCCTCGAGGTCAACATCACTCGGGAGATCGGAGAATTTCAAGTCACTCATGCCGGCCAACCGATCACGGTTAAACGCAATCAGGACACGGATGCCTTACTGGAGTTCGATTTTGCCAGGACCTCGCGGCCCTGTCCGCCCTTCTGCGCTCAGCCGATGAGAGTCGCAGTGGGGGTGGAGACGATCGGTGAGGTTGAACTGGTGGAGTTTATGCGCAACCACCTGACTGACGGCTCTGGGCTACTGATCGACGCCCGTACCCCGGACTGGCATGCGCGCGGTACCATACCGGGTTCCATCAACATCCCCTTTACCCGGTTAAACCCGAGTCAGGGAGCGGATGAATTTACCCTCGAGGAGTCACTTGCCAAACTTGGCGTCAGTGAGAAGGAGTCAGGCTGGGACTTTTCCAAGGCGAAAACCATCGCCCTTTGGTGCAACGGCCCCTGGTGTGGCCAATCACCCAGCGCAATCAAAGGGCTCCTCGGTATGGGTTATCCCGCGGACAAGATCCTCTACTATCGGGGAGGTATGCAGTTGTGGCGGGTTTTTGGCCTGCCGGTCGTCTCGCCGGATGGAAAACCGTTGTAACAGCGTTTTTTTCTTCTCAGGGGTTATATTTCCACTCACAGCTATGGTTGAATAGTCATTATTTTCATCAACGCAGTACGGAAGATCGCGATGGATATTTCTACCGTTAGCACAACACCCTTTTCTGACCAGCGCCCAGGTACCTCCGGGTTGCGTAAAAAGGTAAAGGTTTTCCAAACACCCCACTACCTGGAAAACTTCGTTCAAGCCATCTTCGATACCCGGACGGACCTCCAGGGCGGCACACTTGCCCTGGGTGGAGACGGGCGTTTTTACAATCGTCAGGCGATCCAAGTCATCATCCGCATGGCCGCCGCCAATGGGATCGCTAAGGTCATCGTCGGCCAGGGCGGCCTGCTCTCCACACCAGCTGCATCCTGTGTCATTCGAAAATATAAGACCAACGGCGGAATCATCCTTTCGGCCAGTCACAATCCGGGAGGACCGGATGAGGACTTCGGCATCAAGTACAACACACCCAATGGTGGTCCAGCACCGGAAGGGGTTACCGAGGCCATCTATTCGCGTACAAAAGAGCTGAACGAATACCGGACTCTAGAGACGGATGATGTCGATCTTGACACCATTGGCAGTCTGAAGGTGGGTCATACCAGCGTCGAGATCATCGACCCGGTTGACGACTACGCAGAACTGATGAGCCAACTGTTCGATTTCGAACGCATCCATCAGCTGTTCAACTCCGGGCTGTTCCAGATGCGCTTTGATGCCATGCACGCCATAACCGGGCCCTATGCCACACGCATTCTGGAGGAAATCCTGGGAGCCGAACCCGGCACGGTGATCAATGGTGTGCCGAAAGAGGATTTTGGCGGAGGTCATCCGGACCCCAACCTGGTACATGCCCATGAAGTCGTTACCCTGACCACCGGAGCAGACAGTGTCGATTTCGCCGCCGCCTCAGACGGCGACGGCGACCGCAATATGATCCTGGGACGCAACTTTTTTGTCACTCCCAGCGACAGCCTGGCCATCATGCTCGCCAATGCTCACCTTATCAAAGGCTACGCCAGCGGCATCCGTGGGGTGGCCCGCTCCATGCCCACCAGCCAGGCGGCTGATCGGGTGGCGGAATCCTTGGGCCTGGACTGTTACGAAACCCCCACTGGTTGGAAATTTTTTGGTAATCTGCTGGATGCCAACCGCATAACCCTGTGCGGTGAAGAGAGCTTCGGTACAGGCTCGGACCATGTCAGAGAGAAAGATGGACTCTGGGCGGTCCTTTTCTGGCTTAACCTACTGGCGGTACGCCAGGAGTCGGTGGAAAAGATCGTCAGTGAACACTGGCAGAAGTTTGGGCGTAATTTCTACACCCGTTACGATTACGAAGGGATCGATAACAGAGCTGCCGATGGGTTGATGACGAACCTGCAGAACAAGCTGGCGGAGTTGCCCGATTCCAAACTCGACGGACATACCGTAGATTATGCCGACAACTTTGCCTACGTTGATCCAGTTGATGGCAGCCGCTCAGAGAATCAGGGAATCCGGGTCGGTTTCACCGATGGATCACGTATCGTCTACCGGCTGTCCGGTACGGGCACTGAAGGTGCTACATTAAGGGTCTATCTTGAGGCCTATGAAGCCGATCCTGAAAAACAGCATCTGAAAACGGCTGATGTCATGGAGCCAATGGTCAGAATTGCCACAGAGTTGGCAGAAATCGAGCCTCGCACAGGCCGAAAGAAACCGACGGTAATCACCTGATAGTGAATAATAACCTCATCAATCCCAGGATGGTTTTTTCAATATTATGATTCGCCGCCTTATCCACTTCATACCAATGGCTTATTGAGCATTTTTGGCTAAACTAACCGCAACCAAGATACCTATTTCGTCCAAAGGAGCAACTACCTGTGATTAACAAAACCGGAAAAGACGCGGCCACGACCACCAAGAAAAAGGTGGCGACAAAGAAGTCAGTCAGCAAGCAAGCAGCAGT
>CBDVCD010000297.1:0-4254 GCA_965372385.1 uncultured Gammaproteobacteria bacterium
AGAATATCATCCGCAAGCTGGATATCCGCCGGGCGCAGGTGCTGGTGGAGGCCATCATTGCCGAGCTGTCCGCTGACATGGTAAAGGAACTCGGCGTGCAATGGATTGTCGACGGATCGCCGGGGGGCAGCGGTCCCGTTGGGGTGATCAATCTCGGCACGCCCAGCATCAGTGACATCGCCACAGCCGCCGCGACAGGCACTGCCATCTCTATTCCATCCGGCACCTTACTGGGATTTGGCAGATTCAACAGTTCCTCGGTGAACTTCGCCGCGGTGATACGTGCCCTGGAGAGCGATGCCTCCACCAACATCCTCTCCACGCCCAGTATCCTCACCCTGGATAATCAGGAGGCTGAAATCGTCATTGCCAAGAACGTCCCGTTCGTGACTGGATCGTTTACCAACACCGGCTCAGTCGGTTCATCGGTCAACCCCTTCCAGACCGTGCAGCGTCAGGACGTGGGACTCATACTAAAGGTAACACCCCAGATCAATGAAGGGAGCGCTATCCAGCTCACCATCGAACATGAACTTTCCAGCGTCGATGTGACCGCCACCAGAGAGGCGGCCGACTTTATCACCAACAAGCGGGTCATCAAAACCACGGTCATGGTGGAGGATGGCAATACCATCGTGCTCGGCGGACTGTTGAGAGAGGATCTGCAACAGACCGAGGAGAAGGTGCCCCTGCTCGGAGATCTCCCGTTGTTGGGTGGCCTGTTCAGAGCTCAATCAACAACGAAAACCAAACGGAATCTCATGGTCTTCATCCGCCCCGTGATCTTGCGGGATGCCGCAACCTATTCCCAGGTTTCCAGCAGTAAGTACAACTATTTCCGGGCCCAGCAGCTTGAGTTACGTCAACAGGGTGTTAATCTGATGTCGGATGATGTCACACCGGTACTGCCAAACCGCTTCAATATGCTACCCCCGCCATTTGACGAGGAGACAGAAGGCCTGGAACAGTAAGGCTGGCAAATTACCATGTCTGAAAAGATTCAGGACAAACCCTCACAGGATGACAAGAGTGCCGCCGATGAGCCCGCACTTGAGCTCGCCCAAACAGCCAGTAATGGCCTTCCCTATGTATTTGCCCGACGGCATGGCATCCTGATTTCAGAAGAGAGTGCGGAAGATAATCCTCAGCTGCTGTATAAAGCAGGTGTCCCACGCGCCATATTTTCCGAAGTTCGACGTCATCTCGGCAAACCCATCAGTCTGCGGGAAATCGATGCGGACGAGTTCGAACAGCGACTCACCCGGATGTATGAATCAGGTGGCAAGCAATCCACTCAGATCATGCAGACGATGGGCAATGAGATGGATCTCGATAATGCGGCCAGAGCCCTCAATCAGCCGGAAGACCTGCTGGAGAGCGACGATGATGCACCGATCATCCGTCTCATCAATGCGCTTTTCACCGAGGCGATCAAGGAGCAGGCCTCCGACATCCATATCGAACCCTACGAAAACCGCCTGGTGGTTCGCTTTCGCGTGGACGGGTTATTGCGCGAGGTACTGACCCCGCCGCGCACGGTGGCCCCCTTTCTGGTCTCGCGCATCAAGGTCATGGCGCATCTCGATATCGCGGAAAAGCGTATCCCCCAGGATGGCCGAATCTCCCTCAAGGTGGGTAACCGGCCCGTGGACGTGCGTGTCTCCACGCTACCCTCCAGCTATGGCGAACGAGTGGTGCTACGCTTGCTCGACAAACAGGCGGGGCGGCTCGATCTGAAACATCTGGGCATGTCGAAGCGACTGCTGGAACTGATCGATCCTGGCATCATCCACCGCCCCCACGGCATCTTTCTGGTCACCGGCCCCACCGGCTCAGGTAAGACGACCACACTCTATGCCGCTCTCAGCCGCCTGAATACCCAAATCCGGAATATCGTTACGATCGAGGATCCCATCGAATACTACCTGGATGGTATTGGCCAGACCCAGGTCAACACCAAGGTCGATCTGACTTTTGCCAGGGGGCTTCGCGCCATCCTGCGGCAGGATCCCGATGTGGTGATGGTGGGAGAAATCCGCGATCTGGAAACCGCGCAAATCGCCGTTCAGGCCAGTCTCACCGGCCATCTGGTCATGTCGAGTCTGCACACCAATACCGCAATCGGCAGTATCACGCGGCTACGCGACATGGGTATAGAGCCCTTCCTGCTCTCGTCCAGTCTGGTGGGAGTACTCGCCCAGCGCCTGGTACGCACACTCTGCCACCAATGCAAGAGACCCTACCAGGCCAGCCAGCGCGAGCTGGAAATTCTCGAACTGCCAATGGACAGCGAATTCACTCTCTATGCCCCAGTCGGCTGCGGGGAGTGTCATAATCATGGCTACCTGGGCAGGACCGGTATCTACGAACTGATCATCATTGACGAAGTATTGCGCTCATTGATCCACAAAGGAGCTGGCGAGCTGGAAATGTTGCAACATGCCAGAAAACGGAATGAAAGTATCCGCAAGGACGGCATGAATCGCGTCATTCAGGGTGAAACAACCCTCGACGAAATCATCCGTGTCACCCAGGAGGGCTGATCCTTGGACGCCTTCGAGTACGTAGCACTCGCCCCGAACGGCAAAGAGAAGCGAGGTATTCTGGAGGGCGACAGTCCCCGTCAAATCAGGCAGCAACTCAGGGACTCAGGCCTGACCCCCCTTTCGGTCGAATCTGCCAGTTCAAAAAGTGGCGAAAAGAAGCACTTTGGCTTGCATCGTGGTGTCAATGCCATGGAACTGGCATTGATCACCCGTCAGATGGCAACCTTGCTGCGCTCCGGCCTGCCGCTCGAACAGGTACTGAAAACCACGGCACAACAGACCGACAAACGGCATGTTGAGCGGATTCTGCTCGCCGTCAGGGCAAAGGTAATGGAGGGACGGAGTCTGGCGGACGGTCTGAGTGAGTTTCCAAGGGTCTTCCCGGAGCTGTATATCAGGACCGTCTCCTCCGGAGAGGAGTCAGGTTACCTCGAGGTCGTACTGGAACGCCTCGCTGACTACACCGAACAACGCCAGCAGATGCGGCAAAAGACCCTACTGGCCCTGTTCTATCCAGCCCTGCTTACCCTAGTCTCAATCCTGATCGTGGGGGGGCTGCTGACATATATCGTCCCCCAGGTTACCCGCGTGTTCGACAATATGGCACAGGAGCTTCCCTGGATCACCCAGGCCCTTATCTCGACCAGTGACTTCTTTCGGGCGCATGGGGCAACCCTGTTTATCCTCCTGACGATTTTTGGCATGTTCTTCAGCTATCTGATAAAGCAGCCAGGACCCAAGCTTTTCTGGCATCGTTTCATCCTGCGTCTGCCCCTTCTCGGAAGGCTGGTTCGCACCTCCAACGCAGCGAGATTCTCCCGCACCCTGAGTATCATGGCTGCCAGCAGCGTACCGATTCTTGAATCCCTGCGCATCGCGGCCCAGGTGCTCACCAACCTTCCCATGAAATATGCCGTTGAAGAGGCGGCAACCAAGGTTCGCGAGGGCAGCAGTCTGCACGATGCGTTAAAAAATACCGGCTACTTTCCACCAATGACACTCAGCCTGCTGGCCAGCGGAGAGTCCAGTGGTAACCTCGAAGGCATGCTGGAGCGCTCGGCGGAGATTCAGGACCGCGAAATCGAAGCACTCGTCTCGACGGTCCTCGGGCTGTTTGAGCCCATTTTAATCCTGGTCATGGGTGGTATCGTGTTGCTGATCGTCCTGGCGATTCTGCTACCCATCTTCGACCTCAACCAACTGGTTGGATAATCCATCATGCAAAGACTAGGCAAGAAAATCATGCTCCTCGTTACGGGACTTTTACTCATTTCGGTCGTTGCATCAACCGGTTGCTCCTCTTCCGCGGAGCGGGAGGCATTGGAAAACAACCCTGAAACTATTCTCAAACAGGCGAAGGAGGCCTTCTTCGAACAGAAGTATGTGCAAGTTTTTGAGCTGCTCTTCCCCCTCGCCGCCGCTGGCAATGCCCAGGCCCAATATACCTTGGGCTATCTCTATGCGAATGGACTTGGGGTAGAAAAAAATGATCAGCAGGCAATGAACTGGATCCAGCGAGCCGCGGCGCAAGGCCACAAGAAAGCACTTCAATCGCTTCGGTAAGCCGTCGCTTTTTCCAATGAATTTACAAGATAATGTGGAGTAGTAGTGTACCTCGTCACCAATCCTGTTACATTCAGAGTTACAGGATTGGCAGGGCTATCGCACTAAAAACTGCTGGACACTTTGCCAAGGATTTGATAATGAA
>CBDVCD010000298.1:0-4252 GCA_965372385.1 uncultured Gammaproteobacteria bacterium
TACCCGCTTGAGTCCGATGATCCTCCTAAACATAAAAACTCATCCTGGAAAGCGCAGATTATGTAACTCAACAAGTCTGGAGCGGGGTTGTGCAGGATGTTGGCCTGTACGAAGTTATCAAAATATTACCAGATTATCACTTGGCGGGTTGTTTTGCAGCATGACAAAAAAGCCGTTCTTTGCCGGGGTTGTGCAGGATGAGTGAAGGAGAAAAGCTTCCGCGTCTACCGCACACGGATGTATCCGGTCAATTGTCTGCCGATTAGTGAGTTTCCAGCAGGGATTCTGATTCCAGCATCTTTATACTGACAATTGCTGCCTCCCAGGCACCTTCGCAACAGAGACCACTGATGGCAGCATTTTCATACGCCTGGAGTGCAGTTTCGATGCATCTATCACGGACCGCCATGGCCAGAGCAATGGATTGTTCGACTTCAATTTTGTCCATGTAAAATCAATTTTTGAGCGGGTTGTTTATTCCCACCCTACTGAATATTCGGTTTTTGAGGATGGACTCCGTCAATCTTCGCCCCGGCCTCGCGAGCCTCACGAGCATAGATATCGCCCATCTCCTGAACCACTCCTGTCGCCAGTTCATCCTCCACTGCATCGCGCACGTCGACAATCACCAGGTCAACATTCAACTGCACGCCAGCCAATGGATGATTGGCATCCACGGTGACCTCCTGCTCATCCACTTCGATCACAGTCACCATGCCCTGCTGACCATCCTCTCTGCGGCTGGAGAAAGTCATGCCAGGCTGCATCTCTCCCTCAAACAGGAACTGGCTTCGGGGTATGGCCCGCCGTAATGCGTTGTCGCGCTCACCATAGGCCTTCCCGGGCTCAAGTGTGAAGGTGAGGCGGTCGCCCATGCGGCCGCCTTCTACCTGCTCCTCGATAGCGGCAAACACGCTTCCTCTGCCCTGAAGAAAAGAGAGCGGCTCGCTGTCATCACTACTGTCGATGAGCGTGCCTTGCGGATCCACCATCCTGTATTCGATGGTAACAACCTTATCTTTACTGACTTGCATAGCCTTAGTGTTCGCCTTTGGTCCTTCTGATGCCGGCAAATCTGTTGCCTTGCTTTTGCGGGCCGCCTTTCATGAACAAATCGTGAAAATATCTGTTATTGCTGCGCTCCTTGCCCCAGCTTTTACGGAAATGCTTGATCATATCCCGCACCTGCGGCTGCACCTGATGGTCATTATAGTACTCACGGATAAAGAGAATCACGTCCCAGTGTTCCTGAGTTAATTCGATGCCCTCTTTTCTTGCGGCAGCAACTGCAAAGCTTTCGGTCCATTCATTCATATCCTGAATATAGCCCTCCTGGTCGGTGGCTATCTTGCGTCCATCGACATCAAGATAAAGAATCTCTGTGGCGTAGGGATTTGTCTGCATTTTATCTCTCCAATCTATTGGGGTGCGAAGTGTTTTGCACATCGCACCCCATTTTACTACAGTACTGATCCTGGGAACCTGTCCGAGATCAATTCATAGGCACATGATTGGTTCGCACGATCTGATAGGCGCGCCCCAGATAAGACAAGGGCACACTCCATACATGAACCAGGCGTGTAAATGGGAACAGCAGGAAGACTGTCATACCGAAGAACATGTGCAGCTTATAAATCGGCGACACATTCCTGATCAGGTCAGGATTTACACTCAGGGTTGCGACACTCTGCACCCAGGATGTCAGGACGATCATGGTGCTTGTATCGCCGTGAGAAGCATGGTTCCAGGAAACCACTGTGGTGCCCAGACCCAGCGCAACAGTCGCCAGCAACCAGGCGATGATGAAGGTATCGCGCTTGCGGCTGACGGCCCGAACCCGGGGTTCGGTAAGACGTCTCAATAGCAACATAATGGAGCCGATCAGACACAAGCCGCCAAAGATCAGCCCGGCATAGATGGCGATATACTGGTGGGCAAGATCCGATATGCCCATTGCCAGAAACCAGCTGTGGGGTGTGAGCATACCAACAAGGTGGCCGAAGAACACGGCCAGTATCCCCACATGGAACAGATTGCTGGCAAGGCGCATGTTTTTGTTGCTTAGCAGCTGACTGGAATCTGCCTTCCAGGTGTACTGCTCACGGTCAAAACGAATCCAACTTCCAAGTACAAAGATGGTACCCGCCAGATAGGGGTAAGCCCCGAAAATGAAATCATGTAAGCTCATTCTATATTCTCCTCAGGCTGCCTGGGCCATGTGGCCCCGATTTTCAATGATCCGGAGCAGTTTGGCATAGGGACTGCCTGCTTTCTCCAGATTTTCTGCCAACACCTTCAAAACCTTGGATGCATCCCCAAGGAATATTCGCGCCTGCATATCATCCAGGGTCGAAACATATTCCAGGATCGCCGGCAGAAAATCGGGGATCTCCCCCTTTTTCAACTGCAGGCCACTGCCCTTGAAGTGTTCTGAAAGATCAATAAGCGCCGGTCCGCGTCCCCGGTCATCACCGAACAGGTGATGGGTCAGGTGCAAATCATGTTCCGGCGTCATGTCAAAAGTCCGCACATACTCAGCCTGCAATCCGGTCAGGTCATGCAGTTGTATCCACGAGATCAACTGCATCAGCTCTTCCCGTTCCTGCGCTGTCACTTGCGGGTCCTGTTTCAGCGCCGCCATAATATCCGGCAGGTTCTGCACCAGCTCACCTGTCGGGTAATCCAGCAGACGCGCCATGATGTTGTAGAGTCGCATAATGATATCTCCCGGTTAACCCTTCTTCTTACGTGGCTGAATTCCCTGGGGCGTGTAGGTGCGCTTGCGCGGCGACGGAAACAGGGTAAAGCCCTGACCGGAGTCGCGCCCCTGGGAACTGATGTTGCCTGCTGAAAAACCGACCTGACCCTGGAATGCATAGGGATCTTCCTGGCTCATCTCCTGATGCGCCGTTGGAATCACGAAGCGATCCTCGTAGTTGGCGATACCGAGCATCTGATACATCTCCTCGGCTTGCAGTTCAGTCAGTCCAACTGCTTCCAGAGCTGCTGTGTTTGGCTTATTTTCAATCGCCTTGGTGCGCTGGTTGCTGCGCATCGCCAGCATCCTGTTAAGGGCGCTGAGGATCGGCGCTTCGTCGCCAGCGGTCAGCAGGTTGGCCAGATATCGTACCGGGAAACGCAGTGCTTCAGCTTTGGGAATAACCCCATCATCTTCAGTAGGCAGATTGCCCTGGTCGATCTGGCTCTGTACCGGCGACAGAGGCGGCACGTACCACATCATCGGCAAGGTACGGAACTCCGGATGGATCGGGAAGGCAATCTTCCAATCCATAGCCATCTTGTAGACCGGCGAATCCTTGGCGGCATTCAGCCATTGTTCGGGAATACCTTGTTCCAGCGCCTCGGCGATCACCTCGGGATCGTTTGGGTCGAGGAACATATCGAGTTGCGATTGATAGAGGTCCTTTTCATTATCGACCCCTGCTGCATCACTGATCTTGTCCGCATCATAAAGCACGACGCCCATATAACGAATACGGCCGACACAGGACTCGGCGCAGAGAGTTGGCATGCCGGACTCGATACGTGGATAGCACAGGATGCACTTCTCTGACTTGCCGGATTCCCAGTTATAATAGATCTTCTTGTACGGGCAGGCGCTGACGCACATGCGCCAGCCGCGGCATTTATCCTGATCGATCAGCACCCCGCCATCCTCTTCACGCTTGTAGATAGCACCGGATGGACAACTTGCCACACAGGCCGGGTTCAGGCAGTGGTTACACAGACGCGGCAGGTACATGTGGAAAGTTTTTTCAAAATCCTTGTACATCTGCTTCTGGATACCATCGAAGTTCGTATCCTTTGAACGGTCCTCGAAGGCGCCGGCCAGATCGTCTTCCCAGTTGGGTCCCCAATGGATCTTTTCCATCCGCTTGCCAGTGATCTGGGACTGCGGGCGTGCAGTAGGCGCCGCCTCAGAGAGAGGTTTGTTCTGCAGCTTGGTAAAGTCGTAATCGAACGGTTCGTAGTAGTCGTCGATCTCCGGCATATCAGGATTGGCGAAGATATTCAGCAGCTTACTGACGCGGCCGCCAGCCTTGAGCTCCAGCTTGCCGTTCTTCTTGACCCAGCCGCCGTTCCACTTCTCCTGGTCTTCCCAGTTCTTCGGGAAACCGATGCCAGGCTTGGATTCAACATTATTAAACCAGGCGTATTCCACACCCTTGCGGTTAGTCCAGATGTTCTTGCAGGTCACTGAACAGGTGTGGCAGCCGATGCACTTGTCCAG
>CBDVCD010000299.1:0-4208 GCA_965372385.1 uncultured Gammaproteobacteria bacterium
CGGTCTGGCTCGGTAACCTGCGCCAGTCCGCCACGCGGGAGCGAATTTCATTGATGATTGGCGTCGGATTGTATTCCTGTTCTTCGGTAGAAATACCGTCACCGGAATGCAAGTCCAATGTCGCCTGTTTTGGATTGGATTTGTTTCGGCGTTTTTTTGGTTTGGGAACCGGAGTAATCAGCTCCGATCGGCGGCGTCCGGCAATCGGAGGATTGTCAGTGGGCTGGCCCTCTTCATCCAATGCATGGTGCTGAGCTGGTTCCTCATAAGGTGAATTCAGAATCGGCTGTTCATAAAACGTCCCCGTCATTACTGTGGCGTTCCCTTTTTTGTGATTTAACAATCTCTTTCCGTATATTCTCGCCTCCGCCAGCCGACTATCTTTTTATGTCTTTACTCAGCCTCATCAATAAATTCGACCGGTAAGGTTTCATTCGGTGGTGTTTCGCGAAGGTCTGTGTGCCCCTTATTAAGGAAACAACATCCTTTATGGTGTAGCACTGTACCCAATGGATACACGTTTGGGTAGCCAAAAATGTGGAATATATTTGTCTGATTCGTATGAAGTCGTACTCGATCTAACCAAGATTGATGTGACGGAGGACAAGCTGGTTTCACGCGCTACTGAGGAGATAAGTCCTGAGCCGATAGTTCCAAGATCATTTTTTACCACAAATTTGCCACAAACCGAAACAGACTGATTAGATAATGGCGGGTTTCTGCGGGATATAAATGACCGTGCTTTTGTGGCAAAAACAACCTCGAATGGCTATTTCTTTTCGTAATTATCGGCTAAGTTATTGATTTAATTGATGGGGCAAGTGAAGGGAATCGAACCCTCCCTATGGCCATTCGCTGCGAGGCGTGCCTTACCATGGATGCTGACAGACCAACTGAACCCATCAATACAATCTTGACGTAGTACCAGGATCAAGAGGATCCAGAACAGCCACATAAAGCTGCCACCGAAACCCATGCCAAAGCCGTCTGCCATCATGATGAGTCTCCTGGTTAAATCTCTACACGTTTGAGCCTGAGTGCATTACTAATCACAGACACCGAACTGTGTCAGCGTTCTGGAAGGCAAGTGTGGCGAGGGTAGGTGCGGCTCGGCCCGGGTACGTCAGATGATGGATGGAGACGGTGATGGCCGTATATCCAGGCATGAATACAATCAATGGATCAACCGAGCGGCAGGCAGCCAATTCGACCGTTTCGACATCAACGAGGATGGTGTCATCGCACCGAATGAGATGAGCTACTTCGACGCCCAGAATTGATCCACCAAAGTGGAATAGGCGGTTCGGGCTTGACTCCACTGACATAGCGCAGTCAAACCTCAGCCGCCCAAGGGAGGGTAGCTTCGTACAAATCCTATGTAGCTTGGTTTGAGTTTGACGAACCCCGGGTTTTGCAAAGCTCAACTACTGAGTTCGCCTGTGAGATGAGATTTCACAACAGGCATTGACGTCATAAGACGAAAAGCGGCTAATTCGCTGCGTCGGTGGGTTATACTGTAACTAGGCCTCCACTGTCTGTCTTTTGGTTCGTACATGCTCAACCTCGACGATCCCCTGCTCGCGCTGCTTCTGCGTTTTGTCATCGATACCGATCAAACTCCTGTCGCTAATGAGGCGTTTCTCCAACGCCAGATCAAGACGATCAAATGGTATCTGACGCAATTTCCTTCGAGTGAGCAGGAAGCCAGGGTCATGGAGTGGATCGAGCGACATGCCGAAAGATACCGCTGGGAATGGCAAAGGCACGATATGTCTAGCCGCACTGCTTATGTTCGGTGTAAAGACTGCCCTCTGGCAGGTCTGGGCGCATACGAGCATTGTGAGATTCACGAACAGTGGCTCTATCTTCTACGCCAGTACACCACCGGTCAGGTTAACTCCAGGAGTTATGTCGAAAGCTCTTTGGAGATGTTGCAGCACTACAAGGATGGGCTCAAGCTGCGATGTGAAAGATACAGCGAAAGCACCGTTCAGTCTCCGAAACCGGAGAAGAAAAAGAAGAAAAAAAAGAAAAAGGGTAAGAAAGGTAAGAAAGGTAAGAAAGACAAATGAGGGTGTGGGTGCAATCGTGTGAGCAAGACGCATCGTTATCCCTTATGCTGCCTGGGCGGGCTCCCCTCGCTATTTTGCCTGATAATGCATTGAGTCGTGTGAATGCGATAAACTCTAGAACTTTTCTCATGGCTGTATCAGCGGAGCCAGGATTACCGGACATCAATATTAAAACCTCCTTACTGATCGGGCTGTTGATTGGCTCTACCCAACTTTATGCAGCAGAACCTATTATTGAACGGATCTCTATTGATGGCCTATCCGGTTGGCAGGAACACAGCTTTAAAGGTCATACGAATTATCAACTGGTCGAAGAGGATGGCAAACAGTCGATAAAGGCGGTTAGCATGGGTTCCGCATCTGGATTGGTGAAGAAGGTCTCCATCAATTTAGACAAGACCCCTTATCTTTATTGGCGATGGCGGGTGGATGGCGTGTTGCAGAGTCCAAATGAACGTAGCAAGCAAGGCGATGACTATCCGGCCAGGATCTATGTGGTGAAGGAGGGTGGTTGGGCGCCATGGCGTACCCGTTCAATTAATTACGTCTGGTCGAGCAGTCAGGCAGAAGGTAGTGTCTGGCCCAGCGCCTATACTGAACAATCGATGATGGTTGCAGTGCGCTCTGGTGTTTCGGATGGGCCGTTGTGGAAGACGGAACGCCGCAATCTAAAAAAAGATTTCAAACGGCTATTCGATCAGGATGTTCATCAGGTCGATCTGGTCGCCATAATGACGGATACCGATAACACCGGTGCAAAAGCAACTGCCTGGTACGGCGATATCTATCTTAGTTCCGAGTGATGATGGAGATGAGTAAATTCATCCTGAAAGTCAGCCTCATTCTAAGCATTATTCTCGTGCTTTTCTGGATCGAGTCTTACTATGAGGTCAGTGTGCTTCTACAGCCTGATAGGATCAGTCAGTGGTTGAATGACGCTGGACCCATGGCTCCATTATTGTTCATTGGTGTCATGGCTGCTGCTGTGGTGATCAGCCCGATTCCCAGTTTGCCGCTCGATATCGCGGCCGGTACGGTTTTTGGTCCAATAGCCGGAACAATCTATGCGTCACTTGGTGCATTGATAGGGGCGATGATCAGTTTTCTTATTGCCCGTTTCTTGGGGCGTGATTTGATAGAGCGGCTGATAAGCGGTCACATCAATTTCTGTACCCTCTGTTCAGACAGGCTGCTGGTAAAGATCGTTTTCATCTCCCGTCTGCTACCTATGGTGTCGTTTGATGTCATCAGTTATGGCGCAGGGCTGACCAAGATGTCGTTGACGAAATTCAGTATTGCCACCTACCTTGGCATGCTGCCATTGACCTATGTCTATGTTGCCTTTGGCGCCGTGGTAGTGGACGGGGGTGCCATCAGTCTGATTGCGGGTGTCGTGGTTGTCTTGCTGTTTTTTCTCGTGCCCAGGCTGATAGAGAAGAACGATCTCTTTTCTCTGCGTAAATACTTCCAACATACGGATACCCATCAGCGATGATCCAATGGGTGGCTCTGAAGATCCACCCATATATCGTTGTAAGGTGCCATCGCTTTCTCCGACCAACCAGAGTTCGGCAGTATCCGGCCAGCGTTTCTTGCAGGATTGTGCCGATAAATCTTTCAAAGGAGGCACAGATGAAAACGCATATCGACATTACGGGTGACAGAGTGCTGCCTCACGCTGAGCCTTGCGTGATGGTGATCTTCGGCGCCTCAGGCGATCTGACCCATCGAAAGCTCCTGCCCGCGCTGTACCATCTCGCCTGTGAAGGGTGCATGACGGAGCAGTTCCATATCATTGGTGTTGCCCTTGACCCACTGAGTATTAACGACTTTCGGCAAAGAATGCGCGATGGTGTAAGCCACTCCGACGAGATCTCTGACTTCGACGAGGCCGAGTGGCAGGCCTTCGAATCGCGTCTTGACTATCTGCAGGGGGAGTTTTCCGACCCCCAGACCTACCAGCGTCTGAGCGAACGGCTGGAACATATCCCATCCCCCGCAGGCGCCAATCGGTTGTTCTATTTCGCCACACCACCGGCGGTGGCACCGAAACTCATCCGCGGGCTGACGGACGCGGGGCTTAACACTGAGGGTGAGGGTTGGTCGCGGGTGATCATCGAAAAGCCCTTCGGCAGT
>CBDVCD010000300.1:0-4190 GCA_965372385.1 uncultured Gammaproteobacteria bacterium
TTTCCCGAGAGTCAGGGCTACTACAGGAATTTGAATTTCCGCTTCTACAGGCTCACGCCCGAACACTTCTATTTTATCCTAGATTCCTCAGTTGACCGCTGTGTACTGCTCTAATCGTTCTGAAAACATAAGCTTTATCAGCATTGAAGGGTTTCACCTATTGGGTGAGCAACGCTACACCGCGAATGGCACACTTGTGGCGGCACATGGCTGCGTTACAACTCCTTGGAATAGAATAACTATTTCGCGTCGTTGTGCCTTGCCCCGCACCACCACAAGCGCACCCTTCACAGTGTTCAACTGAGGATTCTAGGATTATGAACTTTACCCTCCTAACCGATTGGGGCCAGATGGATATTCAAGACCTCACCGTCATTCTTGCAGAACCTTCAGTAACACACCTGAAGCGCTTCCTGGAAAAGATTCTGGCGGAAAACTGAGCGGGAAGGTCAGAAGGTGCAGACAAATCGATCGATTAGCGGGGTCATCCTGGCCGGTGGCCGGGCAACCCGGATGGGGGGCAGGGACAAGGGTCTGCTACTGCTCAATTTGCGGCCATTGATCGAGTATGTCATTGCAGCCATTGCTCCCCAGGTGGAATCGATTGTCATCAACGCAAACCGGAATCTTGCACAGTACCAGCGCTATGGTTATCCGGTGATTCGTGATCGGATACCAGACTATGCGGGCCCGCTGGCCGGCATATTGGCCGCCCTGGAAAGGACCGAATCCGAACTTCTGTTATGCGTTCCCTGTGATGGCCCCTGGCTTCCCGGCGATCTCATCGAACGCCTCTATACAGCCCTGCGGGAGCAGGATGCGGAGGTGAGTTGTGCCCATGATGGAGAGCGACTGCACCCGGTGATTGCCTTGCTCAGACAATCATTACGCCAGCCTCTGGCTGAGTACATTGACCAGGGCGGACGCGCGGTGCACCGCTGGCTCAAAGGCCACAGACTGGCCCAGGTCGATTTTTCCGACTACCCGGAACTGTTCGTGAATATCAACACCAGCGAGGAACTGCGGCGAGTTGAGGCCAAAATTTCCACACCCAGCACTAACCACTTGCCGAATAAAAAAATCCACCTTTGAAAGGTGGATTTTTTGCTAAGTTCTTACGTAGTTAGTATGAGAAACACCAATGTCATCTGAAACCTCCTCCGACAAACTCGACCGCATCGTGGCGCAGGCCCGGCGTGACCGGGATGAACGCGCGAAAGGTTATCGCGAGAGAGCCCTGAAGATGTATCCCTGGGTATGCGGGCGTTGCAGTCGTGAATTCATGCGCGAAAACCTGCGTGAACTGACGGTGCACCATCGGGATCATAACCACGACAACAATCCGCCCGACGGCAGCAACTGGGAGTTGCTATGCATCTATTGCCACGACAACGAGCACTCACGTTATATCGACTCCGAGCATGGCGACGCCACAACCAGCGAGCAACAGAATACCACCACACACAATCCGTTCGCTGATCTGGCAAAACTGTTGAAGGATAAGAAGTAGCACATACCATCCGCCGTTTAGCTCGGGTTTCTTCTTTTCACCCTGGCGGTCGCTTCCGCCTGGTGTGGATCCTCCGGCCAATAGTGTTTGGGGTAGCGTCCCTGCAGCTCTTTTTTCACTTCGCTGTAGGTGCGCTCCCAGAATCCCCGCAGATCCTGAGTCACCTGAATCGGCCGCTGTGCGGGTGAGAGCAGATGCATGACCACCGGCACCTGTCCCTGACAGATCCTCGGGGTCTCTTTCAGGCCGAACACCTCCTGCAGCCGCACCGCCAGTACCGGGATGGATCCCGGCTCATACTCGAGGCGTTTTCTCGATCCACTGGGTACCTGCAGGTGGGTTGGAGCCGCCACCTCCAGCAACCTGAGCTGGTCCCAGGTCAGCTGGCTCCGCAGGATACTCAACAGATCGAGCTTCCGCAGCTGAGTTCTTCGACTGACCCCATCCAGCCAGGGCGCGAGCCACTCATCAAGATGTTCCATTAGCCAGCTGTCGGTCAGATCGGGCCAACCGGCATCCGGTTGCCATTCGGCAAGACAGACAACCCGATTCCGCCACTGTTGGCTGCTCTTGCTCCATGGCAGGCAATCACTGCCCAGCTCCCGGATACCCTGCAGCATGGCGACCCTTACCGCTTCCGGATCGGCATCCCGCAACGGCTTTGCCGAGAGCTGAAGCGCGCCTAAGCGTTCCACGCGTTGTGCGATCACCAGCTGTTTACCCCTGTCCCAAACCACTGAATCGGACATCTCCAGGCGCAGATCGGGCAGCTGACGCAATTCGGTTTCACTGATCGTCGCAGCAAGCTGTACGCGCCCTTCGGTCCTGCCCGCATCCACCTGAGCCGCCACGATGAAAGAGGCGCCAGCCAGGGTATCCTCTTGCGCAATCCAGGCCCCTCTGCCCGAAGCGAGTTGAAAACGCCCATGCCGGGTCTGTCTGCCGATCCGGTCCGGATAGCTCATCGCCAGCAGACCCTGGACCGTGAGTGCCTCTTGTTCCTCTGGCAAGGCACTCTTGCGCAGTTGGCGCTGATACTGTTGACTTACCTGATCCACCCGGCGACAACCCTGAAAATCCACCCCCTGCGTCCTGCTGCGATGCTTCCCCCCTGCCCGCCACTGTTCAAGCAACGAGAGCCGATACTCCACATCCACGTTGCCAGGAGCACCTTTGCCTCGCAACAGAATGTCACGCTCACTCAGCAGCGCGGCCAGGTCACAGGCCAACTTTCTCGCTGAGTGGCTGCCCGCACGCAGCAGCATGTGCGCCAAGCGGGGATGTAACGGAAGATTCGACATCGCCTTGCCCATGACGGTCAGACGCCCCTGTGCATCGAGCGCCCCCAATGATCGCAGAAGATCGCCAGCCTGGGCATAAGCGCCTTTGGGTGGAGGATCGAGCCATTGCAGATCATCCGGCGTTGTCACGCCCCATTGCAGAATATCCAGCACCAGAGGCGCCAGATCGGCCTCCAGGATCTCTGCGGGCTGCTGTGCTGAGAGACTCGCCTGACGATGCTCGCTCCAGAGCCGGTAGCACTCTCCTGGACCCAGGCGGCCGGCCCGTCCCGCCCGCTGATCGGCCGCCGCCCGGGAGACGCGCAACGTTTCCAATCGGCTCATGCCGATATTTGGCAGGAAACGAGGCAGCCTCGACCAGCCACTATCCAGCACGGTGGTCACACCCTCGATGGTCAGGCTGGTCTCGGCAATCGATGTGGCAAGCACCACCCGCCGTCGGCCATTCGGGTCCGGCAGGATTGCCCGGTCCTGCTCAGCCTTGCTTAGATCACCGTAGAGGGGACAAATCAGGGGACTATCGGCCATATCCCCGAAATGAGCAGAGAGTCGTTCCGCCACCTGGCGAATCTCACCCACCCCCGGCAGAAAAACCAACAGATCCCCCGGCGCCTGATGCAGCACCTGTAGGGCAGCGCTTGCTACTGTGTCTGGCAGTCGACGATCAGTGGACGGATCACCCAGATAGTGGGTCTCCACCGGGTAACTGCGGCCTGTCGCGCTGATCACGGGGGCACCACCCAGCAGTTTGGATATAGCCTCACTCGCCAGGGTGGCCGACATCACCAGCAGGCGCAGATCGTCCCGCAACCCCGCCATGACATCGAGGCTAAAGGCCAGGGCCAGGTCCGCATGCAGCGAGCGCTCGTGAAACTCGTCGAAGATAACCAGCCCCACCCCGTTCAGTTCCGGATCCCGCTGCAGACGCCGAGTCAGAATGCCCTCGGTCACCACCTCGATGCGTGTCCTGGCGGAAACCTTGTTATCGAGACGGATCCGATAGCCGACTGTCTCGCCAACCTTTTCCCCCAGCAGATCGGCCATGCGCGCCGCAGCGGCCCGTGCGGCTAGGCGGCGGGGCTCCAGCAGGATGATCTTTTGCCCAACCAGCCAGGGTTCCTTGAGGAGCTTCAGGGGAACCAAGGTGGTCTTACCGGAACCAGGCGGGGCGGTCAGCACGGCACGTTGCTGTCTATCCAGCGACCGGCGAAGTGCCGGGAGCGCGCTCAAGACAGGCAGCTCATCCATGCGGAGTTTGAACCTAGATTCTGCAGTTGACCGCTCCATTCTATTTTTTAACGAGTTGAATTCATGTGTATTTTGCTCGATAGACCGACTCATCCGCTGGGTGAACCACACTACGAGGTAGATTGCACGTT
>CBDVCD010000301.1:0-4157 GCA_965372385.1 uncultured Gammaproteobacteria bacterium
AGATGCCCGTCCAGCAAGGCGAGAGGAGTGCGAATAGCCAGCCTATTCAAGCGACAAACAACGCAGCTGGGCGGGATAGGTTGGTGGACCAGAATATGAATTAATTTTGAAGCGAGTCCTTAATCCCTCCGTCCCCTTTCTCCAATACTGGTAGAAATGGATCGTCCAGTGGGTCATTGAGACCGAAAGTTAAGTAACCCCACCCGGGATGGGTATGATATAAAGTTACAAAGCGCATAGAACCTCAGTGAATCTACTATGAGAAAACTGCTTGTAACATTCCTGTTTATCCTGCTTGCCGCTGCCGCAGTTCCAACCCTGCATGCTGACTCCATCGAAGAGGTCAGGAAATCCGCCGAGCAGGGAGATAAGGCAAGTCAGTTCAGCCTGGCCCAGAGATACGCAGCGGGAAAAGGTGTTAAGCGGGACCTTGCTAAGGCCGCCGACTGGTATCTCAAGGCCGCCCGGCAGGGACATAGCAAAGCGCAGACGAACCTGGGTAATCTCTACCGGTCAGGCAGGGGCGTCGACAAGGACTATGGCGAGGCCATGCAATGGTACCGGAAGGCGGCAGACCAGGGTGATTCCAAGGCCATGATTAATATCGCCATGATATACGCCAAGGGGCAGGGCGTGGACAAGGACGAGGCAGAAGGTCTGAAATGGCTTGAGGAAGCTGCCGGCAAAGGTGATACCCAGGCGATGGTTCATCTGGGGACGATGTACAAGGCGGGCAAGGGTGTCGAGAAGAACTCTGAAATGTCCACCGAGTGGTTTCGACTGGCCGCGGCGAAAGGGGATACGATTGCTCAGCATAATCTGGGTCTCAGCTATTTTACCGGCAAGGGAACAAAGAAGAATTATAAGGAGTCGGTTAAATGGCACCGCAAGTCCGCGAAGAAAGGGTATCCGCCTGCCGAGTACAGCATGGGCCTGCGTTATGTCAAGGGCAACGGCATTAAGAAGAATTACAGTGAGGCGGCCAAGTGGTACCAGAAGGCGGCCAAACACGGCTACACGAGCGCACAGAACAATCTTGGTCTCATGTATCGGAATGGCCAAGGTGTCAGCCAGGATTATGGAGAGGCACTAAAGTGGTTTCACAAGGCCGCGGAGCGTGGTCATCCCCAGGCCCGGTTTAATCTGGGAAACATGTACCTGAAGGGAAAGGGCGTAAGACAGGACCGTGAAGAGGCCAGAAAGTGGTTCACTAAAGCGGCGGATCAGGGGCACAAGGGCTCCAGGAAAATCCTGGATACAATGTAACGGGTTACACGTGTGATACAAGACAAGCAGATATCTGCTCACGGTTTTCGCTTTGGTAACATGATGACACTGGCACAGCATCGATACGCGCCACAGTTGGATCAGTGGAAACTGCCGGCGGTACTTTTCCTGCTCTCCTTTGCCACGGTGGTATTTACCATCGCCCTCTTTCGGCTGCTCACCTTCTTCATCATGCCATCCCTGTTTTTCGACCTGCTGTTTATCGGGTTCCCCCTGGGCGCGCTGGCGGGGGCCTACTTTTTCCGGATCAGCATGCGGTCGTTTCTCAAAACACTGTGGATCCTGCAGGGCGCCATGCTTTTCTCTGTCTTTGCAATGCTTGCCTGCAAGCATTTCGACTACCTGCGGGCGCACCTCTTCGACGTCGAGTTGCAGCGACTGTTCATCCAGATGCTCACCTTTACGCTGTTTTTCCTGCCGTTTTTTGTTGCCTACGGACTGAGCGAGTATATCGGCTACCAGATCGGCCGGAGCCGACTCAAGGGCCGCATGTCGGTGGTCTATGCGATTTACCTGTTCGGCGCAGCGGGCGCCTATCTTTTTGCCGAGGTCATGTTCCCGCTACTGGGCGCCACCCGCCTTTTGGGCATCCCGTTTCTTCTGGTCGCCCTGGCAATGCTGATGTTGGCACCGCCACTTCGCATGCGGCGCATCCTGCTGCTGCAGCAGCTTGTCGTGCTTGCGCTGCTGCTTGCACCCCAACTCGAAGGGGGCTTCCTGAAGCTCTACAAAGGCTCCAGCTTCGAGTCGACCCATGCTTATGCCAACCGGGGATTCGAGACTATTCACCAGGAATGGGGCCGCTACAGTCTCATTGAAGTCATGCAGGCACCCGGTATGGAAGGGTATATCGGATTCTACAACGATATCATCCAGTGGTGGTTCGCTCCCGGCAACGGTTTTTTCTCGCACTCCATGGGTATGCTGCCGCTCGAACTTGCCCCCCGGGGAGGGCATATCGCCATTATCGGGGCAGGCGGCGGGCGCCAGGTGCAATACGCCCGCAAGTCGGGGCACGATTTTCGGCAGATCCTGGCCATTGAAATCGAGCCGGAGGTCATCAACGCTGTCCGGGACGAGCTTGCGGACCGATTTGACCATGTTTACGAGGACAGTCGCGTGCAGCTGGTAAACCATGAGGCGCGTAGCTACATGGAGAATACCGATCAGCACTTCGACCTGATATATCTTCCCAGTGTCGGCGGATATCCGCAGATGATGCTGGAGCCGGGGAACATGATCCGGACCATAGAGGCTTACAGGACGCTCAGCGAGCGGCTGACAGAACGTGGTGTGCTGGCCATCTGGTACCCCGCGGTGCTCGATCCCCGTACCATCCTCACCGAGCAGTACATGCACACACTGGATAGTCCGGAAATCGGCCTGCAGGTGCGGGCCTACCGCAACGGCGGCGAATTCCTGATCCTGGCGGCAAAGCGGAGCGATTACCTGCCAACGCTTGAGGAGGTACAGCAATTCTATCTGCAACCGGCATACGCCAGGTTCGGAGAGCATCTTGCGCCCCTGTTTGTCGACACCCCCGTGGCCGTGGAAAAAACCTGGGACAGCTCTATATTCAGGCCCATCAGGGACAACCAGCCGTTCCTGGCTGGTAACATCCAGCACATTTTCTCCATGCAGCAGGTGGGCAAGCTGTTTGCCCTGGTTGGCGGCCTGCTGCTGGCGTTTGCGGCACTGCTACTGTTGCTGATAAGGAAAAAGGGGAACCCTGGCATCCCCGGCAGGTCATTCTCGCAGCTGCTGCTGATTAGTCTGTTCGTGGGTGCCAACTTCCTGGTGATAGAACACTATCTCATCCTGGTGCTATTCAAAAAACTCTATGTCTATCGTGATGCCCTGGTGCTGGGCGCGATAGGTTTCCTGATCATTTCCGGTCTCGGCAGCACGTTCATCACGCCACGGCTGCGGCCACTGCTCCAGTTCACCGGCGGGCTATTCATACTGCTGTTGCTGCTATACCACAATAGCCTGTCGCCGTGGGCAAATCTCGCCCTGCTTGCGCCCGTGGCGTTTGTCACCGGCAGTTTCTTTCCCGCCCTGTTTGAAGCCGCGGCCGAAAATCCACTCGGTGTCTTTGCCGCAGATGCCATCGGCGCAGCCATTGGCTCCATGGCCTCGTTCTTCATCCCGATCGTCTTCGGCTTCAATTGGTTTTTCGTATTTGCAACCGTCATGTTCTGGGCGACGGCGCTCGTCACCTTTCTGTTCTTTCTCAATCTGGACACTGCCCCTGCGGAACAGTCCGCGGTCTGAGGTCGGGCGCCGGGACGGGCTGCCCGTTGATCAGCCATCGTTCTCGAGGCACAACCCGAATTCAAACCTGAGCGAGGTGAATTGCTCTGTGCTGACGCTCAACCCGGAAGGTTTCGTTACACCGGTTACCCTCGAATAACCGGATGACCGGTTTTTATCCGAGGGGGATTGCGCTCCATGAGAAATTGCAGCGGCTGGTGATTGAGGCGGGGCAATGGTTACGAGATTCTACTGTTGCTGTTATCATTGCCCGGTACCAGGCCGATTTCGAATCCCCTGCGAGCTCACTCCGAAGGCTTCGGTTCTGCTCACCACCATGCCAAACTTGCGTGCCTGGGACATGAGATCTTCTGTGGTAATGGCGCGCGCCGGGGTGATGGGAAGACCGGCGCCGCGCAGGCGCCGCAGCTGGCGACCAGGAACATGATCCAGATTCGGATCCTGCTCATTTCAGGGGTGTGATCACAGTCGCGACTTTATTGTCCCAGTCCGCCAGTAAAAACGCTGCGCGATTAGTTATAAAACATCAAAATGGACTTGTCCACGCAAACCACCCAGTTAGAACCATAGTGGGTGCGATTACAACTCTCATCGAT
>CBDVCD010000302.1:0-4139 GCA_965372385.1 uncultured Gammaproteobacteria bacterium
GGATCGCCGTCGAGGTCAATGAAGAGCTGGTACCCCGCAGTACCTTTACGGGGCATCAGTTAAAGGAGTCTGACCATGTAGAAATCATCCATGCGGTTGGTGGTGGGTGAGCCGGTCCCTTGGTCCAGTGGACCAAGGAAACCGGCGAACGCAAGGCCCGGACGGCCGAGCTGGGTGCGTCACCAGGGATGGTTGCTCGCGATGCGTTGACTTTCGAGCTCATCACATCAATCAAGGAATTCAGCTAACAATCGGACAGGACGGGGGCCAAAAAGATCACCGATATCACGCCATGGATGGTTGCTCGCGATGCGTAATCTTTCATAATCATGAAGTTTTACCCTGATCCACTGAACCTTTTGTTTGGCCGAACGACCGGACACGACTGCATGGAAGCAGAAGGTAGAGCAATGCATGGAGCAATTGCCGAGGCCGTTCACGGACATCCGCCCCCAGGGAGGGAGGAAATACAAAAAGATTGGTAATTATTCAGCCTCCGTTTGAAAACATGGGCATGACATAGGTACAACCCTACTTGCCGCACCGGTATTCACACAGCGATCCTGATCTCGCGCGCCTCAATCATCTGCTGGATAGCCACTTCCAGGTCTATCTGGTGCGGATTTTCGGTACTTTGCTGCATTAGCAGTTCAACAATTTCAGGCTGCTCCAGGGTACGTGAACTGCCATCATCATTCTGTAGGTAGGCAGCCCAGGGTACGCATTTCGTTAGCGGAAACAACTGCCCTTCCTGCGGGGAGACATCGATATTCAGACAGGAAATAAAGAGTAACCGCTTACCTCGATATTCCCGCTCCTTTACGATGGTACGATAGGTACGGTCAAATTCCGCCTGCGTGTTGACCTGGGCGGCAACCAGCATCGGCGCCGCGGATGTGACCACCCATGGCATGGCATTGATGAGGTTGTTTTCCAGATGATTATGTCCCTCGACATCTCCACTGGCATGACGCCGATAAGTAAACATGTCTGGCCCGAGGTGGCTACCGATACTGACGCGCTGCCCATTCGGCCAGACGTCATCAGGTAACAATTTGCCTAATTCATCTGACGCCACGTAAACCCGTGATGTGCTCAGGGTTCGCAGCAGTTTGAGCTTTCCGTCTGCCATCGAGACCATACTGGCCAGGTCAAGAAACAGACCCTCTGTGCGCCGCTCATCCTGCAACTGGTTATCAATGGTAATGGTGCGCACATCACCTTCCCGGCCAAGATGGATATTGTGCTGCGCAAACCGGTACTCATCCTGATACCAGCTGATCACGCCACCGACCTTGCCACAGGTTGTGGTTTTTGTATTTTCCGGTGTCTGCAGACGACAATAGTTCCCGAATGTTTCGCTCTCCGGATCGTATCCGACATGACTGGCCTGGATAATCACCATGTCTTTGCCATGATGCGCATGCGGGCCATGCCGGTCTGTCGCCACGATACCGCCAACCCGGCCATGGTTGAAAGGAAAGGCACCGAAATGCTTGGCAATGAGAATAATTGGAAAACCCTGATTTTCATCCGAACAAAAGGCCCGCGAAGGCATGATGTGACCGGCCTCGAAACCCAGTGACCGGCACAGGTTATACAACCGCGGCACAAACAGGCTATAGCGCATCATGTAATCGATGCGGAAATCACGGACTATTGACTGCATATTGGTATTGGACGAAAACATGTCTTATCCTGTTTGATGTTCCGATTGTGCTTTCCTGAAGCTCAATTGCTGCAAGATTCTTGACGATTCTGGCATCACTGTCATGTGATACCAAATAGTTTAAATGAAGTGACGGCTCGGATCGAACTCTCCAACAGCAAGCAGTATACTTCTCGATACCTAAGCCCTCTCCTAACAACCCTATGCCTGAGGATGAGGGGGCGTCCTTTCATTGCTGAGTCATGTAAGATCCGGCATTTCAGATAACAGACAGATGTACCGACCCATGCCAAACGAAACCCAACAAGACACCTTCACCGTCGCCGGACGTGAATTCACCTCCCGCCTGCTGGTGGGCACCGGTAAATACAAGGACATGCAGGAGACCCGCGCCGCCATCGATGCCAGTGGCGCCGAGATCGTCACCATCGCGGTGCGCCGCACCAACATGGGTCAGAACCAGGACGAGCCCAGCATCCTGGAGGTACTGCCGCCCAGCGAGTTCACCTATCTGCCCAATACCGCGGGCTGTTACGACGCCAAGACCGCCATACGCACCTGCCGCCTGGCCCGGGAGCTGCTGGACGGCCACAACCTGGTCAAGCTGGAGGTGCTGGGCGACGAGAAGACCCTGTTCCCGGATGTGATCGCCACCCTGGGCGCGGCGGAAGAGCTGATCAAGGACGGCTTCGATGTGATGGTCTATACCAACGACGATCCGATTGTCGCCAAACAGCTGGAAGAGATCGGCTGCGTCGCGGTGATGCCCCTGGCTGCCCCCATCGGCTCCGGTCTGGGCATCCGCAACCGGTTGAATATCCGCACCATCGTGGAGAATGCCAAGGTGCCGATTCTGGTGGACGCGGGGGTCGGCACCGCCTCCGACGCGGCGGTGGCCATGGAGCTGGGCTGCGACGGGGTGCTGATGAACACCGCCATCGCCGCCGCGCAGCATCCGATCCTCATGGCCTCCGCCATGAAGAAGGGCATCCAGGCCGGCCGTGAGGCCTATCTGGCCGGGCGCATGCCCGCCAAGCGCTTCGCCTCCGCCTCCTCGCCCATGGATGGCCTGTTCTTCTGACGCCATGTCTGAAGAGGCCACAGCTGCGCATCCGCAACGCCCTATCCGCAGCTATGTGCTGCGGCAGGGGCGCATGACCGAGGGCCAGCAGCGGGCCTTTACGCAACTCTGGCCGCGCTATGGACTGACTCCGCCGGATGGCGAGTTGGACTTCGCTGTCCTGTTCGGCAACCCCAGTCCGGTCTATCTGGAGATCGGCTTCGGCAACGGCGAGGCGCTGGCCGACGCGGCCGCCAACCATCCCGAGAACAATTACCTCGGCATCGAGGTGCATGGCCCGGGGGTCGGTCATCTGCTGCTCAGGCTGGCGCAGCAGAGCAGCCACAATGTGCGTATTCTGCAGGCCGATGCGATGGAGCTGTTAAGACACCACATCCCGGCTGGGTCGCTGGCCGGCGTGCTGCTCTTCTTTCCTGACCCCTGGCCGAAGAAGAAGCACCATAAGCGCCGCATCGTTCAACCCGAGTTTGCCCAACTGATCCACCGGGTACTCAAACCCGGGGGTATGCTGCACATGGCCACCGACTGGGAGGATTACGCCCGGCAGATGCTGGCGCTCCTCTGCGCTGCCGAAGGATTTGAAAATGTGGCAGGCGAGGGCAACTACTGCCCCCGTCCCGATGGTCGTACTCTGACCAAATTCGAACGGCGCGGGCAGCGGCTCGGGCATGGCGTCTGGGATCTTATCTTCCTCCGTCAGAAGTGATGTGAGCAGTCTCGACCTGAAGCAGTTCGCCAACCAGCTGCTGCAGCCATTCGACCTGACACTGGCAGCCGGGGAGTGCATCACCCTCAGCGGCCCCTCCGGCTGTGGCAAATCCCGTCTGCTGCGCGCCATTGCTGACCTCGAACCCCATCAGGGCGAGGCCTTCATCGACCAGCAGTCACAACGGGAGATGAGCGGCCCGGCCTGGCGCAAGCGGGTTGGTCTGTTGCCGGCCGAAAGTTTCTGGTGGAGCGAACGGGTGGCCGACCATTTTCCGCAGTTGGATGAGGCACTCATTCAGTCGCTGGGTTTTGACCTGGAGGTGGGTTCCTGGGAGAGCGCCAGGCTCTCCAGTGGCGAAAAACAGCGCCTTGGCCTGGCTCGCCTGTTGGCCAACCGACCCCAGGTACTGCTGCTGGATGAGCCCACGGCCAATCTGGACCAGGAGAACGCCAGCCGGGTGGAGAGGCTGATTCAGGCCTGGCAAAACGAGCATGGCTGTGCCGCCATCTGGGTCAGCCACGACCGTGAGCAACAGGCGCGGGTGGCCAAGCGTCATTATCTGATAGAAGAGCGGCAGATGCGGGAGGTATCATCCTAGATTCTGCAGTTGACCGCTCCATTCTATTTTTAACGAGTTGAATTCATGTGTATTTTGTTCGATAGACCGACTCATCCGCTGG
>CBDVCD010000303.1:0-4125 GCA_965372385.1 uncultured Gammaproteobacteria bacterium
AGGACCGGCTGGGCCTGCTGGTCAACGACGTGCGCAATCTGGTGGCAGGGAATATCGTCTCTGGCGAAGTCAGTCCCGCCATGCAGGAGGCGGCCGACCATTATCGTCAGATGCAGCATCTGAGCAATCTCGCGCTGACCGTGGTTGTGCTGGCAATCGCCATCACGGGCGCTGCATTGGCCCTGAAATATATCAGACGCGAACAGCGGGCGCGCAACCAGGTGGAGAAGGCGGTGATGTTCTTCCTCATCTCCAGTTCCACCATCGCGATTTTTAGCACCATCGGCATAGTTCTGTCGGTGTTGTTCGAATCGATCCGCTTCTTTCAACAGATACCGATCAGCGATTTTGTGTTTGGTCTGGTGTGGTCGCCACAGACGGCGATCCGGGCCGATCAGGTGGGTTCCACCGGTGCTTTTGGTGCAATCCCCCTGTTTGCCGGCACCTTCATGGTGACCTTCATCGCCATGCTGGTGGCGGTGCCGATCGGCTTGATGTCCGCTATCTACCTTTCAGAATACGCCGGACCTCGTTTGCGGGCGATCGCCAAGCCCCTGCTGGAGATCCTGGCGGGTATTCCAACCGTGGTTTACGGCTTCTTCGCCGCCCTGACCGTAGCGCCCTTCGTGCGTGATACCGGGGCGATGATCGGTCTGCAGGTCTCCTCGGAGTCCGCCCTTGCCGCCGGCTTCGTCATGGGCATCATGATCATCCCTTTTGTCTCATCCCTCTCCGACGATGTGATCAATGCGGTGCCACAGGCCATGCGTGACGGTTCCTATGGGTTGGGCGCAACCCGTTCCGAGACCATTCGCCAGGTGCTGATTCCGGCGGCCCTGCCCGGCATCGTGGGTGGTGTGCTGTTGGCTGTATCGCGGGCCATCGGCGAAACCATGATCGTGGTCATGGCAGCGGGGCTTTCCGCCAATCTCACCGCCAACCCACTGGAGGCGGTGACCACGGTGACGGTACAGATCGTCACCCTGCTGGTGGGTGATCAGGAGTTCGATAGCGCGAAAACCCTGGCGGCCTTTGCCCTCGGCCTGGGGCTGTTCATCGTTACCCTGGTGCTCAATGTGGTTGCGCTGCATGTGGTCAGAAAATATCGGGAACAGTATGAATAGTTCAGTGAATAACAGGCGTAAGGCCCAGGACCGGGTGCGTGATGGACTGAAGGCCCGTTATCGAGCGGAACGCCGTTTCCAGTTCTATGGCCAGCTGGCCATCGGGCTGGGCTTGTTGTTTCTGACGATGCTGTTTTTCAGCATTCTTTCAAAAGGCCTGCCGGCCTTTCAACAGACTTACATGGAGCTGGAGGTCACATTCGATCGGCAGTATGTGGATCCCCAAGGCGACGGTTCGTTGGAATCACTCGCGGCAGGAGATTACGGCGGTCTGGTGAAGCAGACCCTGCGCAAGCGCTTTCCCGAGGTGAATAAACGCCGGGAAAAGCGGGCGCTCTACTCCATCGTAAGTACCGGGGCAGCCTATCAGCTACGTGACATGGTCATGAGCAACCCGGAGCTGGTGGGTAATACGGTCCGGGTCTGGGTGCCGGCGGATGATGAACTGGACATGTTACTCAAGGGCCACACCACCGATATGGACCGACATGAAGGCTCAGGGATTGCTTCACTCGTGAATGGCAAGGGTGAGATCAGGCTGCTCTCAACATCTAATGATTTCACCAATATCCTTCAGGATATCAAACGGATGCTAGTCAAGTAGGCAAAACAGTCCGAGCATAAGCTGAAACAGCACAAGGCCAACCTGGCTGATGCGGAAAAATCTTTGATAAGGCTTGAGGGGGAGCTTCAGCAGGCCAGGGTTGATCCTGAAAAGCGTGCGGCACGCATCGAAGTACTCGAGCAGAAACTGAAGGATGAAGAGGTTGCGATCGCGCAATACCAGGAGAAGATCGTTCAGGAGGAGAGGCTATTCAGTGACCTGAAACAGCGCTCTGAAACACCCGGTGGAGCAGAAACCCTGCACAGTGAAATGCTCAGTTACCTGGTATCCATCAACGATGGTTTGGTAAAGCTGGTCAGTGTTTCAAATTCAGACGCAGCGGGTATACCGCTTATACCGTTGAAATCGATGCATGAAGCGAAGGCGGGTGAATGGGAGATACTCGAGTTCGAAACCCCTGAGACCGCCCGTCGCTTGAAGGACAACGCACTGGCCTGGGCCTGGGATCTGAAACAGAAAGGCCAGATCGAGAAGCGTTTCAATACCACCTTCTTTACCGCGGGAGATTCCCGGGAGCCTGAACTGGCGGGTATCTGGGGGGCCGCGGTGGGCTCTCTCTATACTTTAGTGATCACCCTGTTGCTCTCCTTCCCGATCGGCGTGGCCGCCGCGGTCTATCTCGAGGAGTATGCGCCGAAGAACCGGTGGACCGACCTGATCGAGGTGAATATCAACAACCTGGCGGCGGTGCCGTCGATCGTCTTCGGTCTGTTGGGTCTGGCGGTCTTCATCAACTTCTTTGGCCTGCCCCGCTCTGCCCCAGTGGTGGGTGGTCTGGTGCTGACCCTGATGACCCTGCCCACCATCATCATCGCCAGCCGGGCAGCGTTGAAGTCGGTACCACCCTCGATTCGTGAAGCCGCATTGGGTGTCGGGGCCTCCAGGATTCAGATGATGACCCACCATGTACTACCCCTCGCCCTGCCCGGCATGTTGACCGGCACCATCATCGGTATGGCCCAGGCCCTGGGTGAGACCGCCCCGCTGCTGATGATCGGTATGGTGGCCTTTATCGTGGATATCCCAGGCGGCTTTACTGATCCCGCCGCGGTGTTGCCGGTGCAGATCTATCTCTGGGCGGACAGTCCCGAACGCGCCTTTGTCGAGCGCACCTCGGCAGCCATCATGGTGCTGCTGGGTTTTCTAATCATGATGAACATCTTGGCGGTATTTTTGCGCAAGAAGTTCGAGAGACGCTGGTAATCCAATAGAGCGAGGTCCCTAAATGTTTAACTCTTTCAGTCAAGCTCAGGCCACAATGGTTAACGAGGCAGTGGAGGCACCTGTCGAGGTGCAAATGCACGCCTCCATTCACCGCGAGCAGACCGAGACGGTGGGTGAGATCAGGGTGGCCAACCCCCGTATGACCTGTCGTAATGTGGATGTGTTCTACTCCGGCAGCCAGGCGATCTATAACGTTTCACTCGACATCGGTAAGAACGAAGTGATCAGCATGATCGGTCCTTCGGGGTGTGGCAAGTCCACCTTACTGCGTTGTCTGAACCGGATGAACGACACCATTGATGGTTGCAAGGTAACGGGTACTATCAAGATCGATGGCCAGGACGTCTACGACAAATCGATGGATGTGGTGCCGTTGCGCGCCCAGGTCGGGATGGTGTTCCAGAAACCCAATCCTTTCCCGAAGTCCTCGTATGAAAATGTCGCCTATGGTCCCCGGATTCATGGTATTGCCGATAACAAGGAGCACCTGGATCATATCGTCGAAACCTCTTTGAAAAAAGCGGGTCTCTGGGAAGAGGTAAAGGATCGTATGGACCAGCCGGGTACCGGGCTCTCCGGTGGGCAACAGCAGCGGCTCTGTATTGCGCGGGCGATTGCGGTGGAGCCGGAGGTGATCCTGATGGACGAGCCCTGCTCAGCGCTGGACCCGATCGCTACGGCAAGGATCGAGGAGCTGATCGATGAACTGCGGGAGAACTATACCATCGTTATCGTGACCCACTCCATGCAGCAGGCGGCGCGTGTCAGCCAGCGCACCGCCTACTTTCATCTGGGTAAGCTCATCGAGGTGGGCAAGACTGACCAGATCTTCACCCAGCCAAGGCACAAGCTGACCGAAGACTATATTACCGGCCGTTTTGGCTGATTTGAGATAGCTCCATGAATGACATGACCAATGGCCATACAGTAAGCGCCTATAATGATGAACTGAAACATATTAATCTGCTGTTGGAGCAACTGGGTGAGTTGGGACGTGACCAGTTGCGGCGTGCTGTTCAGTCTCTGCGGGAAGGGGACACCAAGGCGGCGGGAGAGGTTATCGACCGGGATCGTGACCTGAACGATATCGATGTGCAGGCAGATGAAGCGGTGATTCAACTGATTGCCAAACGCCAGCCAATGGGCAAAGAC
>CBDVCD010000304.1:0-4106 GCA_965372385.1 uncultured Gammaproteobacteria bacterium
GGGCCAGATAGTAGCCCTTGGCCGCCGCCAGGCCCGCTGCCGCGAGCTGTGTGGTCGAGGAGTCGTTCCCCGGCCCGTTGTAGCCCCAGTAACCGTTGTATATATGCCCTGTCTCTGTCCACCACTGCGCGGCAAGCGTTTGGTTAACCAGCCTGTCAATGGCCTCACGCAACGTGTAGTCATAAACCCCATCAGGCGGTATTTCCGGTCCGCCTGTGGTGGCGTAGACCGACAGCGCCATCATGCTTGTGCCGTGGGTGTAGGCATAGAAGTTCCACCGGGCGACACCATAGCTGGTGTCCTCCATGATTAACTCCACCGCACTGCGCATCAGCGCCTGATCGGCCAGGGATGCGTTGGAGTAGCCCTGAATCTCGGCATCGGGGTCGATACTTTGACGCTTCTCCAGCAGTGCGAGCAGGGTCAAGCCACGAGCACGGCGTTGATTATAGCCCAATGAGGTAAACGCACTTTGGTTCTTGAGATAGTCAAGTCCGTCATCGATGGCGGCACCGACATCGGTTTCGAAAGCCAGGTCATCTACCGCGGCGACCGGCGGTGTAGCTAGGGTTAATGTTCCTGCAAGCGACCATGCACAGATGGCAGCCGCAAAGCTGTTAGTTTTCATACTCCTCACCTTTTCTTTTATCGAGTTGAACTGATTGTGAAGACCGCTGACGAGCTCAGCAGGGTGGCGCCGAGCCAGTGTGCTCCAGGATGCTGTCGTACAGGGCTTGGCAGGCCTCCGTCTCCTCGGGTGGCTCAGTGCCATCAAGGGCATCGCAGTTGGCGACCTCGCAATAGGTCTGGCAGTAGGCCACCCCCTGGGGATCGACCTCCGCGTCATAGGTGAGTTCGCAAATATCCTCCGCAAGGCTCACGGAAGCGCCGGCAAAGGCAAGCCCTCCCGCCAGCAATACGTTAAAACAGTATCGACGAAAATTGATTTTCATGATTTCCCCTCCTTCTCTTATTTATTTACTCCATGCGTGCTTCATGCAGCCGGCTCCCTCATCCCTTCAGGGCCGCCCTCAGCCGAATCCCTCGGTTCCAGCTAACGCCGGTACGCTATATCCTGTGCTGCACATGTATCTCGGAGTCCCCCTCCAGATTTGCTTGCAGAACAGGATGCATCCTCCCACACTAATACGCATCGTTATCCAACAACTCGAAGTGCTATGACAGCCCTTGAGTGTCTCTATGTCCAAACACGATTGGTGTGTATATATTTGGTGATATCCCCTCCCCTCGTTGATGTGAAGACAAACAAACTCTTCTTGATTCGGTTATGCGAAGTCTTCAGCCCCTCATCTCGTGTTGTGCCGGCCTATAAATGAAAAGGCCGGACCCCAAGCAGCAACATCCGTTGCCTTCTCGGTAGTCCGGCCATCCATATAATAGGATCCGCAACTTTCCGCCCCCATCTCGCGGTGGGTTCGGCCTTGACGTGAAGGTCTATATGCTATCTAGTAAATTCGTTGATGAACGCCGCTTGCCCCCTTAAAACACCAGCTGACGATAGTTCTTTATAATCCTGCATGGTTATTATTTATAATCCTAGTAAAGCGAATCCTAGTACATAAAATCATGCCTGTAAATATCCCGATTTTTTACCAGGTAATTATGTCGTTGACTTTGCATTGACCAACCAGTTCAACCCAATAGCATTCCGACCGGACTAGACCCTGACGCTTATGTTGCCTGGCACCATTTATCATCGACTTATCGCCACTTACGCCTTAATCCTGCTGATTGGCGGCTTGGGTTCCTGGTGGCTGGCCGATGGCCTGTTCTCCGCGACCCTGGAGAAACGTCTGGAAAAACAGCTTAAGGAGACGACCGAATTGCTGGCGAGAGGCGAGATACCTCACACTCCCGGTCTGCTGCGGCGCATCTCTAAACTAATCGATACGGAAATCGTACTCAGCGACGACGAGGGCGAAATCATCCTCGCAACCCACCCTGTTACGTCACTGGCGCTCTCTTCAAACCTGAATAGTGAGCCCGTCAATGCGACCAGGGCCAACACCCTGGTCATATCGGGACAAAAATACCTCCTTGTCCAGACACCCGTCATCCATAGAAAGCAGCCAACGGTTGCGTTGGTGAGCGCCCTTGCCGACCTCTCGGACCTCCATGCCACATCCCGCCAGATGGCCTACTGGTTGAGCATCGGCGCGGTCGTCAGCCTGCTGCTACTTGCTTGGATCGGCCATCGGACCAGTCGAAGGATCACTGTTCCACTCGCCCAGCTGGCCAGGATGGCCAAAGCCATCGCCTCGGGTAACCGGGAGGTCCAGGTGACGGTGCCGCCACAACGGGAGATCGGCGAGCTGGCGAAGACCCTTAATTTCATGTCGGGAGAACTCAAACGTTACGAAAGTCAGATTGTGGCACAGAGCCGCATGGCCACCCTGGGAGAGATGACCTCGCGCATCGCCCACGAGATCCGCAACCCGTTGACTGCACTTAAGATGCAAATGCAACTGTTGCGCGAAAGCTGCGACAGCCAGCAGGCCAGACTGGTGGATGGCCTGCTAAGAGAGACAAAGCGTCTGGAACTGATTGTCAGCACCACCCTGCAATATAGACGCCATACTACACCCCAGTGGCAGTCAACTCAGTTGAACGAGCTGATCTCCGAGATCGTTGAGCTGGTCCGTCCTCAGTTCGAGCATCAGCGGATCCTTATCAGCAGCGATCTCGACTCGCGTCTGCCACCCACCGAGCTCGATCGCGATATGCTGCAACAGGTGCTGTTGAACCTGTTGATGAACGCCAAGGATGAACTGCCGGATGGCGGTAACATCAAATTGGAAACTTCCCTGAGCAGAAACAGCAAACTCCTTGTCGTCAAGGTCCAGGACGATGGTCCCGGTATCGAAAAAGCTGACAAAGAGCTGGTTTTCCATCAAGCCAAGAGCAACAAACCCGGCGGTTTTGGTCTGGGCCTGCAGCTGAGTCGTGAACTGATCGAACTCCACGATGGAACGATTGCAGTGGACGAAGGCCAGCTCGGCGGCGCATGCTTTACCATCACCCTGCCCATAAGGAACACAGCTTGAAAGTATGAGTAAGATCCTCATCGCTGATGACGAACGCGCCATCTGCGACGCCTTTTCCCACCTCATCGAGATGGAGGGCCATCAACCACTGGTAGCCAGCACCGGCAAACAGGCATTGCAATTGATCCGGGAGGAATCCCCCGCCGCGGTCTTCATGGATGTCCGCATGCCGGGCCTGGACGGTCTGGAGACACTGACTAAGATACGCGAGGAGCACAGCGACCTGCCGGTGGTGATCATGACCGCCCATGGCGATATGGAGACCGCCATGCAGGCCGTCAAGCTGCGGGCCTTCGACTACCTGGGAAAACCGGTGGAGTTGAGTAAGGTCCGAGAACTACTTCGGCAGATGCTACAGCACACTCCCGCGCCGCGTGAGACACCCCCCGAACTGGACAGGGCCAGTATTGAACGGCGTCTGGTGGGCCAAAGTCCCGCGATGCAAGAGCTGTTCAAGCTGATGGGGCTATTGACCAGCAACGATATGACGGTGTTGATCACCGGTGAAAGCGGCGTCGGCAAGGAACTCGTGGCCCGCGGCATCCACCAGCACAGCAACCGGGCCGAGCAACCCTTTGTCGCGATAAACTGCGCGGCCATTCCGGAAAACCTGCTCGAGAACGAGCTTTTCGGTCATGAGAAGGGCGCCTTCACCGGCGCCGATGAGAGACGTATGGGACGTTTCGAGAGCGCCGGAACCGGAACCTTGCTGTTGGACGAAATCGGCGAGCTCTCCTTGCCGCTACAGAGCAAACTGCTCAGGGTACTCCAGGAGCGCACCTTCGAGCCCATCGGCGGCAGCCGGCCGATTCCGCTGCGCGCCCGCTTGCTCACCGCCACCAACCGAGACCTGGGCCGCGAGTCGGACGGAGGGAGTTTTCGTGCCGATCTCTACCACCGGCTAAACCTGGTCAACCTGCCGGTACCGCCACTGCGGGAACGTAACGGGGATATCGAACTACTGGCGCGCTATTTCATCATCCAGGTCTGCCAGGAACTGAAGCGGCCGAGCATGTCGCTCAGTAAGGAGGTCATCCAGCA
>CBDVCD010000305.1:0-4103 GCA_965372385.1 uncultured Gammaproteobacteria bacterium
GACCTGGTATGAACGCACTCCTGGCGTGGAGCTTGTTCTCGGTGTCCGCGCCATTCTGCCACTGGTGTTGTTTTTGTTTGTTGTGCTCAAACTGGTATTGAGAGAAAAACTCGAGAACCAGGGCGAGATATTTTACGGCATCGTCCTCACCATCATCGGCATGTGCATCTTCAATCTCGGGCTTACCTACGGACTCTCCAAACTGGGCGCCAATGCGGGCAACCTGGTGCCAACGGCATTCATGGAAGTATCGGGAAAGCCTGCATCTCCGCTCTATGTTTATATGGTCGGTCTCAGTCTGGCGCTGGCGTTTGCCTGGTTCCTGGGTTTTGGAGCGACCCTGGCGGAGCCTGCGCTGAATGCCCTGGGCATGACCACCGAGAAGCTCACCAACGGTGTATTCAAAAAGAAGACTTTGATCAATGCAGTATCTATTGGCGTCGGGTTTGGTATTACCATCGGTGTGGCCAAGCTGATCTTTGACCTGCCGCTGGTCTGGCTTATCCTGCCCGGCTATCTGCTGGCCATGGTGCTGACGTTTTTCTCTACCGAGGAGTTTGTCAATGTGGCATGGGACAGCGCCGGTGTCACCACGGGGCCCATTACCGTTCCCCTGGTGCTGGCCATGGGCTTGGGGCTCGGCAACGCCACGCATGCCGTTGAAGGTTTCGGCATCCTTTGCATGGCCTCTATCGGCCCCATTATCACGGTGATGATCACCGGATTGTGGGCAAGCCACAAGAGCAGGATGCAAACCAGGGCAGCAACCCGGACATACACAGAGACCTACGAACAGGAGGCCGAGGCCATCTTATGAAAGATCGCAACATTACCTATCTAACCGATGTCTCCCTGCTGACCTGCGTGGTGCAAAGCGGCCTCAGCAAAGTCATCCACAAGGCGGCGCGGGATGTGGGCGCTACAACCGGCGCCATAAGCTATCTCGCACGGGGAACAGGCGTGCGTGAGCGCCTTGGCATTCTCGGAATTGCCGTTGAGGTTGAAAAGGAGGTGATCAACATCCTGGTCTCCTCCGAACAACGTGATCTGGTGTATGACACTCTTTACCGCGCCGCTGATTTGGATGTGCCAGGCAGAGGCTTCATCTACATCACGCCGCTGGAGAAAGCCTCTACCTATATTCCAAAGGAGATGATGGAACAGCGGGATACAAACGGGGAGCCGACATGAACAACAACCCGGCTGGAGGCCAGGCCGCGCCACGTGAAGCCTGCAAACTCATTACCTGTGTATTGCCCAATGACGGCACTGAGAAGATACTGATACGCGCCCTGCATGATGAGAAACAGATCATCCGGGCCAACAGCAAAAACTGTCTGGGCATGGCGGGCTATACAGATGCCTTGACAAAATTCGGTGAATTGCCCGAACCGGCGATTATGAAGAAGGTCGATGTGGTGGTTCCGGAAGCCGACGCTGATGAGTTGTTCGACTACATCTTCGAAAAGGCGCGTATCGGTCGCCTCCGGGGCGGTGCAATCTGGATGGGGCCATTAACCCTGGCTTCCCCGTTTTCCTTACCCGGAGATGTGCCTGTAGAAAAACCTTAGTCATGGTAAATGCAGCACTGATTCCGGACAAGGTGGAGAAATGATGAAACCCCATATCGCAGTGGAGCGACGCTGTGATTCACTGTCTGGCGCTACCATTTAGGAACAAATAGCGATGCGCCGCTTTCTACCTCTTGCAACCTTGCTGTGCGTTTATCAGGGGACGCAGGCTACGGAATACATCCAATCCGAGAACACTGCCCCGGCCAGCGCTGAAGAGACCAGGACATCCATTGATGCGGCGCTTGAAGGGAAGAAAAAAAAGCGCCGCAAGCTTCTGCTGGACGATCAAAAAAGAGGGCTTGAAGATAAACCGCCCTGGCTGCGCGATGCAACAGTCGATTTCAATCTCCGCAGCTACGACTTCAAACGCGTCAACAGGGATGAGAGCATCAATGAGGCCCTGGCCCTGGGCGGTGAACTCTCTTTCACCACCGGGAAGATCGCTGACATCGCCAGCATCGGACTCTCCTACTATCTTTCCTATGGTCTCCATGCTCCTGATGGGGAGGGAGGCACCGGTCTGCTTGGGCCGAACCAGGAGGACCTCTCAGTCCTGGGCCAGGCATACCTGCAACTCGGAGATCCCGGGAGAGTCGCTGCGCGTCTGTATCGACAGACACTGAATCTACCGTATATCAACAAGGATGACAGCCGGATGATTCCAACGACCCACGAGGCATACGTCATGGGAAGGGAGGGAACAGGGCGTGACTTTGTTGCAGGCCACATCAGTCAAATCAAGCTCCAGGAGAGCGAGCAGTTCATTCCCATGTCGGTAGCCGCCGGGGCGCCCGGAAGCAGCAAAGGGGTCACATTGGCTGGAGCAAAATTCGATCTCAACAATGAAGCTGTCATTGGCGGCTTCAACATGTACGGTTGGGACACCTTCAATACGACTTTTATTGAGAGCAATTGGGCAGGTCCCGCTGCACGCAGGTACGGCTTCAAGGCGGGCGCGCAGTTCACCGATCAACGCAGTGTCGGGGATGCATTGGTTGGGAATTTCTCCACGAATGCCTTTGGACTCAATATGGCGGGCAGCCGGCATGGCGTCATTGCGAAACTCGCTTACACACAAACAGACAAGGGTGGTGCGATTCTCAGTCCGTGGGGAGGCAGGCCCTCCTACAACTCGATGATGCTGGAGAATTTCAGCCGCGCCGGAGAGAAAGCGGCAAGCCTCAGCATCTCCTGGTCGGGCGAAAACCGGGGCCGGACCAACTGGAGCGGATACACCAACATCGTCAAAGGGTGGGATGCGGTTGACGCAGATACGGGCGGGAGTCTCGCCGATGTAACCGAATATGACTTCACCATCGACTACAAACCAAAATCAGGCATTGCACGGGGTTTATGGTTGCGTCTGCGGGGCGCCTACGCTGATTTCGATGATGGAACAGATCGTTGGAACATTCGTTTAGTACTGAACTATTCGTTGAATTTACTATGATTATCACTCGATTATCCGAAATCGAGACATTGGAATTGGCGTTTTATTTCTCCCTGGGGCAGGGTTGGCGTATCTTAAACTGTGTGGATGTATTGAACGGAATTCTTCTGATTGGATGGACGACAGCATTTTTCTATGCGGTGCTGCAGCGAATCTGGAAGTTCAGCCATCAAGAATGAGAGGCATGTGCCCCCTGCTTCTGTGATGGCTGTAAACGAAGGACTGTAGCTCTTTTTATCAAGTGACGAGGTGATCTGTGTTGAAATTTATGACTGTTGGTTTTGGATTGCTGCTACCTTCCGGCTGCGCCTCCTACGGGTGATCTTTCAAGTGGAAGGATTATCGGAACAAGGGACGAACCCGGCATAAACGTATGACACTGGCTCCTGGTGAGTTCATTCGCCGATTCCAGCCGTATGTCTTGCATCTGGGTTTCCATCGCATCCGCAATTACTGGCTGATTGCCAACACGCGGCGCAGGGAGAATCTGGCTCGGGCGCGTGAACTGCTGAGTAAAGGAACAGGTAAGTCTACCGACGTGGTATCGATTAGTGCTGATTCGCCAAATAGCAGCAAATGCTTACCAACCTCTATCTGTCCGGAGTGTGGCGCAGCGATGATCATCATTGAAACCTTTGTGCGTGGACAGCTGTCCCGTGCACCACCAATCAGCATCGATGGGTCATCATGATCACTGCTTACCAACTTTATTGCTCCTCCTGCTACCGGCTGAACCCGGTAAAGGCATCGTTATGTCTCAGACTAAAATATCCGTATTTTTACCTGCATACAGCGTTGCAAGAGCACCAGTATCTGTACGATAACGACAATCAGAACGATACCGGCATAGCGACGACCGAACATTTACTCGACTCACACCGGGAGAACCTGGTTCGAATCCCCATAGCGCAAAGCTCTTCTCTGACCGCGTTGCGTATTCCCGCGGTTTCCTCCCTTGAGGCCTGTCAGACGCCTACCCGTTGAGTTCTTGTGTAGCCCGGTAGGCTCGCGCCTATGTGCAGCATCCAACAACCCTTAACAAACAGCCGGTTGTCAGCCTTGATCGCCCAATGACCGCT
>CBDVCD010000306.1:0-4082 GCA_965372385.1 uncultured Gammaproteobacteria bacterium
TAGGCGTTGACATTCTGCCCCAGCAGGTTGACCTCCCGCACCCCCTGGGCCGCCAACCCCGCCACCTCGGCGATCACATCGTCGAACGGCCGACTGATCTCCTCGCCGCGGGTGAAGGGCACCACACAGTAGGTGCAGTATTTAGAGCACCCCTCCATGATGGAGACAAAAGCGGTGGGGCCTTCGGCGCGGGGCTCCGGCAGGCGGTCGAACTTCTCGATCTCGGGGAAGGAGACATCCACTACCGGATGCTGCTCGGTGCGGGCCTCCCGGATCATTTGCGGCAGCCGGTGCAGGGTCTGGGGACCGAATACCAGGTCCACATAGGGCGCCCGCTCGCGGATCGCCTCCCCCTCCTGGCTTGCCACACAGCCGCCCACGCCAATGATCAGCTTGGGATTCTTCTCCTTCCATGGGCGCCAGCGGCCGAGCTGGGAGAAGACCTTCTCCTGGGCCTTTTCGCGGATCGAGCAGGTATTGAGCAGCAGCACATCCGCCTCTTCAGGCCGGTCCGTCAACTCAAGCCCCTGCGCCTCGCGCAACCCATCCGCCATGCGTGAAGAGTCGTACTCGTTCATCTGGCATCCGAAGGTCTTGATAAAGAGTTTACCGGCCATGGAGATCCTGAAGCTTGGAAAAGCGCATAGTTTAACTTTATCCAATCTAACTCCACAAATCCTACTGACGGAGATCAATTCAATCTCAGGCAGTAGAGGCCAGTCAACCATGCATTGTGCTATTTTTATATTAGGTAGTTTGTATTTTTTTCGCGGGATGCTGTCGAGACAGTTCCACCCCGGGATCTGCCGCTATGGATTCCCGATTCGATCGCTCGATATTGAGCGGATGGTACCTGTCAGGAAGAGATGGCATGAAACAGAAACAGCTCCTCCTCTCTCTCATCGCTGGCTTGCTGCTCGTGGCTTGCGGCGGTGATGATGATGATGATGAATCAATCCCTCCAGCTGAAACGCCGGCATATACCGGCCTCGAAACCGAGGCAACAATATCGACCTCAAATGCCGAGAGCATGGTCAGGGAGATGTTCGGCCTTGGAGACGCTGCTATCAGATCCAGCACTACCGCTGAGGAGGAGGCCGTGGAACCCAAGCCTGAGCCTTACAACATCCTGATTCCGCTGGCGCTGACCGAGACAATCGAACGGATCAACACGGAGAGTGCGTCCGAGTCGGTCGCCGCGGCAAAAAACCTGAACATCGTCACCAATTGCGAGGAAGACCAAGGCCTGATCGACTATAACATCAACATCGATGATCTGACCGGCGCCTTTAATGGTGCCATGAACTATCGCGACTGTCTGGTGGCGGGTTTCACCCTGAATGGCTCAGCCGAAATCAGCGGCAACTATGATCTGGTGAACGACAGCTTCATCAAGATCGACCTGGACTTTTCCTGGTTCAGGGGCGATTCCGAGACTGTCAGCTATGTGGCGACGGATAAGATCGGCGTCGAGTTTATCGATGATGCCACCACGACCACCACCCTGACTGACTATGTGGTGACGATAGACGACTTGCCAGTGGTAAGATTCGAGGACTATGCCATCACCGTTACGCAAGACGAAGCGGGCAAGACCCTGACCCTCTCCGGCGTTTTCTACCACCCAGATCATGGTTTCGCTACCGTGACCACCGATGGTTTCCTCACCTTTACGGAAGACAATATCTGGCCTTACGATGGGCGAGTGATCATGGATGGGGATACTTCCTCGCTGAGGATTGAATGTTGGGACAATATTCAATACACACTTTGGGTGGATGAGGATGGCGATGGCGAATATGTAGGGGATATCGTGAGTTGGTTGTGAAGGGATCTACCACTGGCAAGCACATGAAAAAGAGCGTCTGCCCAATCTACGCGAAGCTATCCGTTCGATTGTGGTGCCGCCGGGGCATACCGACCCGACCTAAGGTTGCTCTTTGTCTGTGGCGGGCGAGTCAGGTCTCACCGAAATGCCACCTCACACCGACCGTAATACCGGCATTGCGTGTCTCGCTACGTGGCTCAAAAACCGTCCCTATCGATACCCCGTTCCTGAACAGTTCCGCATCAGCACTGCGCCCCAGCTTCCAGTATTCATACCACGGAGCTAGCCAGAGGGTCACCGCAGTACCTAACTGCCAGTCTATTGCAAGGCTGGCCTTGAAACCGGTCTCCTCACCCAGCGCCAGACTCACGTCATCAAAACGACCCGCGAAGTCCACATTGATTTTCGGATTGAGGGTCCGGGTAAGATGCAAGTCCGCGCTAACACGGGTCTCCCTGTTGAAGGTCAGCTCGCCACGCAGGCCCAGCAGCCCATAACCCCAGCGGTATGTCTCGTCCAGCCCACTGGCAGCCGCTGTCGGAAGGATATCGCGGCGCCATTCACGATAGCCGCCCCCCGCGATCAAGCCGGCCCGCAGGCGGCCCTTGGCAAAGAACCATGTACCTGCAAGGATCTCCAGATTTCGGATATCTTCATCGGTCGTTGTATCGACCCTGGGCGAGCTATAGTCCACGCGTCCGGCCGACCGCCACAGGCTTGTCTCGACTAAGACCTGGTCGTATTCAAGATTTAATCCCGCCTTCACACCCGGCAGCCAGCCCTTCTCACGGTCAAGGCTGGCACCCTGATCGTCGAATTCCTCATAATCGAACGAAGTCCCTGACAGGCCAAGCCAAGCGGATGTGGTGAAGCCGTTATCGCTGGCTATAGCTGGTAGTGTGCAGATCGACAGGACAAACAATGGCCATCCATATTTCATCATTGACCGACTTCCGGAAAAACGTGCGGGCCAATAGGCCCGCACACAAATCAGGACCGCAGCAACCTCAGGGCTAGAGGTTCTCCAGTTCTGTCCAAGTCGTCATAATGATAGTCTCGTATAGGTCATCGCCATCGGCATCAACCTCGATCTGGACATAGATGCCGTCCGGCTGGGCGGTAATCCGTGCCTGAGAATTGTCGATACTGGTGGTAATCAGCAACACACCCGCCGTCGGATTGTCCGTGACGCCGAAGTCGTTGCCCGTGAAGGTGGTGAGGGTGACAAAGGAGACGGAACCGCCAATCTCCGTACTCTCGATCGTCCCCTGCATATCGAGACTGTAAGCGCCACTGATCTCATTCATCACGAAGTCATAGCGATAATTCGTCAGTGACTCGACCACACCAGCCGCCGAGGTGGTGAATGAATTACCCGAAAGCACCATACCCACGTTGCCGGTCCCGTCATCACTGAGTCGCATGGTTATGTCACCATCGCTCGTAACGACGAGGCTGCCATCATCCATCGAAAGCGAGGTAAAGATCACTTTGAAGCCCAGAGCATAGGGCGGTGTCCCGTCAAGGGTGCCTGTGACCTCGGTAATGGTGATGCTCATACCACCATTCAGGACGATACCCGATTCAACACAGTTATTGTATGTGACAGTGATCGTATCGCCGACAGTCAGAACATTGAGATCGCTGACATCCACAGATACTGTCACGCTCCCGCCATCCAGGCATTCTGTTGTCTCGGTTGCGACGACGCCGGTCACACTGCCGGTATCCGACTGGCTGGCCAGGGTAGGCAGGCGCTCCAGTTGCCGGAGAACCAGCTCGGGATAGGTGAAACCGCTGTCGGGGAGACTGATCGACACACCCATCACGAAATCCGCGGCCGTCGTCGATCCCTCCACGGTGTCCACGGAACTCACCGCCTTGGCAGTGATTTTCTCAGCATTGGTTGGAGTAATACTGACTCCTGTAGTGGTATCGGTCACGTCGCTACTATCATCGCCACCGCCACAGGCGGTAAACAGCAACACGGTCAGAACGACGCTCAGGATGGATAAATAGGATCTGGCAAACTTCATTTAAAACCTCCATTGTCAGGTAAGAGACACGCCATCAAGACGTGTTAATGGGATATAATCAGAAATATCCCGGCATGACAATGAGACAGATCACACGCCTGCTACAGATTATCCATAGCTATTGCAGAAGTGAACCCAATGCCGGTCACACAACATCGTTTTCTCAAGCTTCCAACAAGCGCCGAATCCTCTCCTCTTGCGCCTGCAGCTGCCGATGC
>CBDVCD010000307.1:0-4047 GCA_965372385.1 uncultured Gammaproteobacteria bacterium
CTGCCGAGCAGCATGGTGGCGACCACGGTGACCGCGTAGGTCTCGAACAGGTCGGCCGCCATACCGGCGCAGTCGCCCACGTTGTCACCCACATTGTCGGCGATTACCGCCGGGTTGCGTGGATCGTCCTCGGGGATGCCGGCTTCCACCTTACCCACGATGTCAGCTCCCACGTCAGCACCCTTGGTGAAGATGCCGCCGCCAAGCCGGGCGAAGATGGAGATCAGAGAGCCACCGAAGGCCAGACCGACCAGGGGATGCAGCGTATCTTCCACACCCATGGCGACCAGGATGGCGTAATAACCCGCGACGCCGAGCAGCCCCAGGCCAACCACCAGCAGGCCGGTTATGGCGCCACCGCGGAAGGCGATCTGCAGGGCGGCGTTGATGCCCTTGTTGGCGGCTTCCGCGGTACGCAGATTGGCGCGTACCGAGACGTTCATGCCGATGTAGCCGGCCGCGCCCGAGAGCAGGGCGCCGATGGCAAAGCCGATGGCGGTGGCGGTTCCCAGGAAGACCCAGAGGATGACTAAAAGAATGCCGCCCACGATACCGATGGCGGTGTATTGACGGTTGAGATAGGCCTGGGCGCCTTCCTGTATGGCCATGGAAATCTCGCGCATGCGCTCATTGCCTTGCGGCTGCGCAAGTATCCATTTGGTGGTTATGAGGCCGTAGGCCAGTGCGGCGATCGCACATGCCAGGGCGAAGATAATTTCTGTGTCCACGGATGGTTTCTCCTAAAGATAGTACTAAAATCAGATTTACTCTTGGCCGCTATCTGTATTCGGCGCAGGGGCTCATGCTCGTTTTGCCTGCTGCCGTCAGATGCGACAAGGGGGGCAATTATGCACCCCCTTTTTCTGTCTCAATCAGAGCTCGAAGGGATCGAGTTTTTTAGGCACGGATACCCCTTTCATCGTCACATACTCGGGCATGCCGTTTTCATTGTAGGGAGGATAGGCCTCACCCTGAATCAGCGGGTAGAGGTACTCCTTACAGGCGGCAGTGATGCCGAAGCCATCATCGGTGATGTACTCCATCGGCATCATCTTCTCCACATTGGCAACCTCGCTCAGGGACGCCATACCTATCTCCCACTCGTAGGGCGTGCTGGATTTGCGCACCACGGTAGGCATGATGGAGTTGTGACCTTCCAGGGCCATCTCCACGCCGGCCTTACCCAGTGCGTAGGCCTGCTCGACGTCCGAGGCGGAGGAGAGGTGGCGTGCCGCGCGCTGCAGGTAGTCAGCCACCGCCCAGTGGAATTTGAGACCCAGGGCATCCTTGATCATGTTGGCGACCACCGGGGCCGCGCCGCCCAATTGGGCGTGACCGAATGAGTCGCGGGTGCCCTGCTCGGCAAGGAACTTGCCATCCGGCCAGTGGGTGCCCTCGGAGACGACGATGGTGCAGAAGCCGTGCTCCTTGACCTTCTCGTCCACCTTGGCGAGGAACTTCTCCTGATTGAACTCCACTTCAGGGAAGAGCACCACCACCGGGATGTTGTTGTCTTCCACCAGGCCGCCGGCAGCGGCGATCCAGCCGGCATGACGGCCCATCACCTCGAGCACGAAGATCTTGGTGGAGGTGGCGGCCATGGAGCGCACATCGAAGGAGGCCTCCAGCGTGGAGACGGCGATATATTTCGCAACAGAGCCGAAGCCAGGGCAGTTGTCGGTGATCGGCAGGTCGTTGTCCACGGTCTTGGGTACATGGATCGCCTGTACCGGGAAGCCCATCTTCTCGGACAGCTGGGAGATCTTGTAGCAGGTGTCGGCGGAGTCGCCGCCACCGTTGTAGAAGAAATAACCGATGTTGTGGGCCTTGAAGACCTCGATCAGGCGCTCGTATTCCCGCTTGCTCTCCTCCAGCCCCTTCAGCTTGAAGCGGCAGGAGCCGAAACCGCCGGACGGGGTGTGGCGCAGGGCGGCAATATCCTCATCAGACTCCTTGCTGGTATCGATCAGGTCCTCGGTCAGTGCGCCGATGATGCCGTTGCGGCCGGCGTAGACATTGGCGATCTTGTCAGGATGTTTGCGCGCGGTCTCGATCACACCACAGGCGGAAGCATTGATTACTGCTGTTACACCACCGGATTGCGCATAGAAGGCATTCTTTGCTGTCATGTGTATGACTCCCTTTTGTTAATCGAAGGATTAGGAAATGATGAAAACTGGTTTGCTATTTGATGTCGCCCCGTTCCTTGGCTGCATAGTCGGCCTGGGTCTGTAACAGGGAGACGATGCATTCTGTCAGATCGTCGTATTCGTGCACGCCGGTGCCATATTGCTGATATCCCCGATAGAAAAACTGGCAGCGGTATCTGCGATCGCCGGTCTTGAAGATGACGAAATTACACCCCTCTTCTTTCCAAAAGACCACCGGACAGCTGCTGAGCTCCTTGTCGGAAGGCATCAGGCGGATTTCGGCATCCGCGATTTGGGTCTCGATGGCGCTCCCGTAGCGTTCTTTCAACGTGGTGTCGATAATCCAGTGTTCAGAGTCTGTAATATCAGGGATTTCCGGCATGAAGGGGTGTTCCGCATCGGTCGCTTTGGGGCGGTGAAGCATAATCCATTCACCCAAGCGAGTACATAAACTCCGTTGACTTTACGGGAATTCTGAGATTAGCTTACCCAAGCTGGCCGGTGGCGGCTAATCCAAAACTTGGATGCAGCCATGGAATTTCCTAATAAGCTTATTTAGTGGCCGTGTGAAGTGGAAGAACACTGATCGGATAAAACCCAATCCTGTCTTTCATTTTGAGATAAAAAACTCTTGAATTGCAGGATAATTTTACCGATCGGTGATTCGGGCCTAAAAAAGCATACCATCAATAAGGGGGAAGGATGCGCATCATTTTGCTGGGCGCGCCTGGATCGGGCAAAAGAACCCAGACCAAGCGGTTGGTAGAGAGTTACGGGATACCCCCGATCTCTACTGGAGAACTGTTAAAATCTGCTGTGGCGAAGGGAACTGCACTGGGCCGGGAGGTGAAAGCGGCCATGGAGGCGGGGCAGTCGGTCCCTGAGGAGTTGGTCATCGAACTGATTCGTGAACGATTGCTCTTGCCGGATGCCCGGGATGGCTTTCTCCTCGACGGATTCCCGCGGAATATCCTGCAGGCCATCACCCTGGATGAGTTGCTCTATGAGCTGGAACAGCCGATTGAGCTAGCACTGCTGATCGATATCGAGACCGATGCCCTGATGGAGCGGCTCGTAGGACGTCGCACCTGCAAGTCCTGCGGAGCGCGTTACAACATCTACATTAACCCAACCGCTGTAGAGAGTGTGTGTGACCAGTGTGGCGGTCAACTCTCGCATCGGGCGGATGACAATGAAGAGACCGTCAGCAGCCGCCTGCATGTCTATGATCATCTTGTTGCTCCTTTGATCAAGTACTACGGCAAGCAGCAGAAGCTGATCCCAATCGATGGGGTTGGCAATATCGATGAGGTGTTCGAACGGATCTGCCAAGTGGTGGATACCAATGAGCCAGCAGCCAGGTCAGATGATAAGGCGGCTAAGACGGCCACCCCAAAAAAATCTGCAGCCAAGAAGAAGCCTGCTGGGAAAAAGGTTGCTACCAGAGCAAAAAAGGCAGTAGCCAAGAAGAAAGTGGCGATTAAAAAGCAGAAGGTGAAGCAGCAGGTAGGCAGTAAGCAACTGCAGGCAAAGAAAAAAACCAGCGCAACAGAGAAGGTCAAGGTCAAGATCAAGAAAAAGCCTGTTGGCAAAAAGAAGCTGGCTGCAGGAAAGGCGGCAAGCAGGAAGACGGTCGAGAAGCCGCTTGCCAAGAAGGGTGTTCCGGCAACAAAACCAGGCGGCAAGCAGCGGCCCCTGAGTAAGCGACCGATGGCAACAGTGAATAAGAGAGCGACCAAGAAGCAGGCTGTGGCGAAGAAAAAGCTGGCGGCAAATAAGACGCCTACCCGTAAAAGCTAGGAGGCTGTCGGGTTTAACCGTTTGCAGCCAAACAGTGTTAAATCCGACAGCCTCCTATAAGCGCTAAGTAGTTTCCGTCCAGAAACGAGGTCGTTCC
>CBDVCD010000308.1:0-4046 GCA_965372385.1 uncultured Gammaproteobacteria bacterium
TCTGCCTCCAGCAGGGTATCGACAATCCGCAGATGATTTTTGAGAGCATGAACTCGACCGGAAAGGCGCTGACCCAGGCCGACCTGATCCGGAACTTCGTCCTCATGGGGCTGGAACACGATCTCCAGATTCGCCTTTACACCGACTACTGGCGGCCCATGGAGGTCGAATTCGGCGCGGAGAATTACACCAAAGAGTTCGACGAATTCATGCGTTACTTCCTCGTCATCAAAACCGGAAACGCCCGAATTCGAAGGGGTGATGTTTACGACGAATTCAAGGTCTACTCCCGCAAACACGAGGTCGAAGCGCTTCTCGACTCGCTCAAAGAATTTGCGGGCTACTACTGTCGGATTGCCCTGGGGACGGAGAAAAACGTTGTCCTGGCAGCAGCCTTTTACGACATCCGCGAGCTGCGGGCCGACGTTTGTTACCCGATGTTGATGGAGGTTTATCAGAATTTCCGCTACGAGCAGATTAAGCAAGAGGAATTCCTGACTGTGGTGCGCATGGTGGAGAGCTACGTGTTCCGAAGGGCCATTTGCGATATCCCAACCAACTCCCTGCGTCAGACCTTTGCCACCTTTATGCGTCAGGTCAAAAAAGACCGGTATGTCGAAAGCGTGAAAGCCGCTTTTCTAATGCTGCCCTCCTATCGGCGTTTTCCGCGCGATGATGAATTCATCCGCCAGATTCAGATCCGCAACCTCTACAAGTTTAACCGCCGTTCTTACTGGCTGCGCCGCTTTGAAAACCACGGACGGAAGGAACGCGTCCAGGTGCAGGATTACACAATCGAGCACATCATGCCCCAGAACGAAGAGCTGAACGCCAAGTGGCGTGAGGATCTCGGCGAAGACTGGAAGCGGATTCACGAGCAATACCTCCACACCCTAGGGAACCTCACGCTCACTGGCTACAACTCCGAATACAGTAATCGCTCATTCGGAGAAAAGCGTGACATGGATGGCGGCTTCAGGGAGAGCCCTCTGAAGCTTAATCAAGGTCTAGGAGTTTGCGAGGTATGGAACGAATCAGCTATCAAGACGCGCGGCAAATCGCTGGCCGAGGCTGCCGTAGGAATCTGGATTGCACCCAAGCTGCCAGAGGACATCCTGCATGCCTACAAACCGGTACCGCCGAAAGGCACGAGCTATACGATTTTCGACCATCCACATCTGCAGGGAGGGCTTCCTCGCGAATTGTTTGAATCCTTCCGGGTGCAGGTTCTGGCTCTCGATGAGTGTGTCGCCGAGGAGTTTCTCAAGCTCTATGTCGCCTACAAAGCGGAAACCAACTTCGTCGATATCGTACCGCAGGCAAGTGGCCTGCGCTTAAGCCTAAACCTCGATTTTCCCGAGATCGACGATCCCCGTGGGATGTGCAGAGACGTCACTAATCGCGGAAGATGGGGTAACGGCAATGTCGAAGTCCGTTTGGAGAAACTCGAAGACCTCACCTACATCGTTGGCCTTGTTCGACAATCTCTGGAGAAGCAGATGGGCGAGGAGGATTAGGCGAGGATCTGCGCAACTGGGGCAAGTTCTTCGACCACGAGGAGAAGCACGAGCGCGACCTGATCCTGATCGATTACGACGACCCGACAAGCAACGTTTACGAGGTCACAGAGGAGTGGGCCTTTCACAATGGCGACTACGGCATGCGTGAGGTTGTCGTCTTCCTCATCAACGGCATCCCGGTGCTGGTGATCGAGTGCAAGAACGCCAACAAGGATGTGGCGATTGCCTTGAGGTTGGACCAGATCCGCCGTTACCATCGCGAGACGCCCGAGTTCTTCGTATCGCAGCAGCTCTTCACCGCCACCGATGCCATCGGCTTTTCCTACGGGGTGAGCTGGAATACGGTGCGGCGCAACATTGTCAACTGGAAGGACGAGGAGGTCTGCAAGCTGGAGGCCAGAGTGCAAAATCACTGGGTTGAAGTATCACCGGCATACGATCATGGACTGGTGCAACAACCGCATTCGCCTCAGTTACCAGGATGGCGCAAGAATCGATACTCTCTCCTGTACTGTCTTGCCACGCCGGGTAGGGTTGGGTGCGGGAGACAGTTGGCCAGATTGACCCTACCGAGTTTTCCACTCAGCGGGAAACGACGGCGGATCTGTATGACCCCCTCTGCAATAAAGCGTCCGTCGAGTCGCCTTGCCAGCTATTCGTCTGACAGACGGGAAACCTGGAGAGGAGGCTGGCTGTGTAAGCGCTCCGTCTTGATCTTCGACAGACGCGAGCGCAGAGCCGAAACTTCAGGGCTTGCGGCGGGTGAAGGCAAACCACTGCCTGTCTGCGTCTGTAATCGTGCCAGTCGGTCTGGACTTCACGACCTACCGCGAGCAGCGTACGTCCGCCAGCGTCTGAAGGTGAATCCCTCCGAATGGAGGGAGGGAGTTTTATACACCTAAAGAAAAATTTTGGCGCATTTGTAAAGATCTAAGTAGCTCAAGGATTTCTAGTTGGCCTCGATGTCTATTTACGTCAGGCCTTGGATTATGTGTTCCATGTGCTTGAATACCAGTTCACTGCGTGCGGTGTCACGCACGTTACCTTGCACGGCGTATTCGAAGTCCGGATGTTTTAATAGTTCGCTGAACTGCTGGGCGATGTAGTTGCGTACCTCACCTTCCGCCTGGGCTATCTCTAGCGCCAGCTCTTCCCGGCCATCCAGCAGGTTTATGATATCTTCCAGATCGTGGCTCTGCATCGGATCGTTACCGCCACGTCCACGCCAGGCTTCCAGTTTGGTAGCGACGAAGTATTCCGGTGCCAGCAGGTTGATTGTGAGTTCAGCAGTCAACGGATAGGGTTGGGCGGTGGCAAGCGCCTTGTGGTACCAGCGGTTGCTAAAGCCAAGGATGGATTCATCGGTGGGCATAAAGTCCACCTTGAGATGACCCAGGCGCATACGACAGATGACCTCATCTTCCATAGACTCTTTGAAGCCCCGTTGGCGCAGCTGCTGTTGAAACCTTTGCCACTGGGCGCGGCTTTCTACTTTAGCGATAAGATCGATATCTTCGGTGAAACGTACCGCCTCACGTGTAAACGGATCGCTGATCAACAAGGCAGTCGTGGCGCCACCGACAAAGGCCACGTAGGGCAGTAGTTCAGGACCCAGGGCCTTGGCAACGGGTTCCAGCATTTCACGCAACCGCAGTTGATCATTGACGGCCATTATGAGTTAAGCTTTTCTTGCAACAGCTGTCGTGCCAACTTGGCCTCGCGGGGGTTGCCGAGGCGAATGGCATCTACCAAAGCCATGCAGGCATAGAGTTGCTGGTCTTGCTGTGCTGCCATTGGAACACTTTTGAACAGAGGCTTGACGGCCTGTCCCATTGCCTTCCCTTGTGCATCCGGCCAGACGTGTTTGAACTCACCACCACTCGACAGTTCACCCTTTAATACGGGTGCATCAAAGGAGGTGGGCACACCGCGGACCAACTCGGCGGGCTTTACGGGAAAGACATATTTGATGCCGTGCAGGATAAATTCCTGCAGACCTTTGATATTGGTCTTGGGATAATTGTATTGACGGTCCTTGACTGCCAGACCAGCCTCAATACTCCGATTGATGGAGGCGTTGACCTCGGTTTTACTTACCCCCAGCGAGGCTTCCAGGCTCCGGGCACTGCACTGCACTGCGAGGTGGCGTTCTGAATCACGCTGTTTCGCTTGCTGTTGCAGGCTCACAAGCTTTAATAGTATTAAGATGTCTTGACCTTTCATTGGTTGCCGCGCTAAGGTGTCCTCCGTCCCAGGACAGAAGACAGCTTATCATTGTTAACCTTAAAAGAACAGAACGCACAAGAATCGGCTGTCATCCATTCTGCTGCCAGAGGGAATCCGCCAATATGCTCAATACCCATGCTCCGTAAATATTCCTGTGTGGTCAAAAAACTCATCCGTATCCAGACATCAACATCTTACATCTATTCTACGTGCCACAATTTCTTTGTGCCTTGTCTCAAATGAGAGTTAGGTGGCCTGCTGAAATTTTACTATCAGAAAGCTGGATGTAAGTATTTTTTA
>CBDVCD010000309.1:0-4007 GCA_965372385.1 uncultured Gammaproteobacteria bacterium
TGCGCAGCAGCGGCACGATAGACTTCAATGCCATCAATGCCGCGGAACGGATCGAAGGCATCAGGTATATGCATCTGAAAGTCTTCGATATAGGGCTTGAGGCCGTGTCTGGACTCATAATCGCCCGAGGTAGGGCGCATCAGAAAGGCGCGCGCCCACAATGCACGTAGATAGAAGTTCAATTTTCGCTGATTGTCGATAAACAGCGTACCACGCCGCTCTTTCTGCAATACCGAGCGGGAAGATTCGGTCTGCAGACCAAAATAGGCCATCTGGCCATCCAGGTCACGTTGGTGCGCCTGAGCGCCCCACATGACCCAGCGGCGCAGGCCACCGAGGGTGAGTTTGGACAGCAGTTCATCCAGCACTTCCATCATGGGCCGCAGGCCACGCGGCGCCTTGCCGGTCATCTGATGCAGCAGCTTGAGGTAGCCTCGCATCACGTCGACATCACCCAGACGCTGAGCCACCAGATGCATGTTCGAAAGCATCAGGGTGATGACGCTGCCGGAGGTGTGGGAGGCCAGTTTCATCATCGACTCGACAATGTCCGGGATAATGTCCTCTCCCACCTCCTTGGCAACCCCGGGCATCTCCTGCACATAAGTCAGGACCAGATCCTGTCCACGACCCATAGTGCACATTGCCCGCATACCTTCGAGATAGTTCTGCAGGCCACGGGGGGACATCACCCGGGCGGCTTCATGATAGGAGGATTCGAGTGCTTCGAGGTGCTCGTGATCGTTTTCGTCCAGACAAGCAACGTATTCGCTAAAGTCAACAGACATAGTTTTTTACCGTCAAGAACGCAAGAATGAGATGATGCGCCCAGGTGAAAAAGCATCCCACACAGGCCGGCTTATGCTTCCTTTACCTGCGTTCAAAAATAAGTATTAACCGCAGCACTCAAGGTGTCTCGCATGTCCGGATCATCCGTCAGTGGGGTAACCAGGGCCATTTGGCAGGCAGATTGAGGATCTATCCCCTTACCGATAAGTTGTGCCGCATACACCAGCAGACGGGTGGACATGCCTTCGTCCAGACCGTGACCTTTCAGGTTGCGCGAACGATGGGCGATTTGTACCAGTTTCTCGGCGATTTCTTTGTCAATACCACTTTCGTGAGCCACGATCTCGGTCTCGATCTCTGCGCCGGGATAATCAAAATCCATGCCACCGAAACGCTGTTTGGTGGACTGCTTGAGATCCTTCATCAGCGACTGGTAGCCTGGGTTGTAGGAGATCACGATCTGGAAATCCTCGTGGGCATGGACCAGCTCGCCCTTTTTCTCCAGCGGCAGCTCCCGCCGATGGTCGGTTAGGGGGTGAATAACCACGGTGGTGTCCTGACGTGCTTCAACCACCTCATCGAGATAACAAAGGGCGCCGAGACGGGCGGCCACGGTCAGTGGGCCGTCCTGCCATTTGGTGCCGTTGATGTCGAGCAGGAAGCGACCGACAAGGTCAGACGCGGTCATGTCCTCGTTGCAGGCCACGGTGATCAGTGGTTTCTGTAGCTTCCACGCCATGTATTCGACAAAGCGGGACTTGCCACAGCCGGTCGGACCCTTGAGCATCACCGGCATGCGTGCGTCATAGGCGGCCTGGTACATCTCCACCTCGTTGTGGACCGGGCGGTAGTAGGGTTCTTGTTTGATCAGGTATTGGTCGCGGTCGGTTTCACTCATGGGTGTTTAGTCTCCAGCTTTCGGCGGCCATCAGGCGTTAGCAATTGATTCGCTTCGCTAGATGGGGTTGATGGAATTGCCACTCTTCAGAAGTCAGACCTAAGTCTGGCTAACTGCTGACGACTGGCAGCTCTTACAAGAAAAAAACCCCCGCCCGCCCCGGATGTCCGAGCGAGGCGGGGGTTTCCTTGTCTAATCGCTGAGGTCAGTGATCAAACAGCTTCGCCACGGTAGATAACCATGGAGGCGCCAGCAGATTGGGCGTAGTTATCGAAGCCGAGCAGACGCACATGGTTGTTCGGATGCGCATTGTGGCAGGCTTCACACTCAGCCAGTATGGCGTCAACATCGGTCTCGCCGAACAACGGCAGCTTCCACATATACCAGTAGTTGGAACCGGCGTTCTGCGGTTCGGTGTGCTCGATGCCTGGGTTCCAGCCCTTGGCTACGATGTACTCGATCTGCTTGCGGATCTGGGCATCGTCCATCGTGGGCAGGTAAGAGAAGGTCTCAAACTTGCGGCTATCGGTATCGGTGAGACTAGACTTGTAGTCTTGCATATCGCTCATGGGTATTTACCTCAATATGTCTGTTGAACGTGAGGCGGTGGGATCTCTATAGAGATCCCACACTCCTCTGCGTCGGATCAAATTACTTGTGCGCAACGTCCAGCTTGTCGACGGTATCGAATTCGAACTTGATCTCTTTCCAGGTTTCCATAGCCGCCTTCAACTCAGGGCTATGCGAGGCAGCAGTGATGAGGATGTCCTTACCTTCTTTCTCCAGCTCACGGCCCTGGTTACGGGCCTCGACACAGGCTTCAACAGCCACACGGTTAGCCGCCGCGCCGGCAGCATTGCCCCATGGGTGACCCAAGGTGCCACCACCGAACTGCAGTACCGAGTCATCACCAAAGATGCTAACCAGCGCCGGCATGTGCCATACGTGGATACCACCGGAGGCAACTGGCAATACGCCAGGCATGGAGCCCCAGTCCTGATCAAAGAACAGGCCGCGTGAACGGTCTTCCTTGATGAAAGAATCGCGCATGGTGTCGATCCAGCCCAGAGTCGCGTCGCGATCGCCTTCCAGCTTACCGACAACAGTGCCGGAGTGCAGATGGTCGCCACCGGACAGGCGCAGGACCTTGGTCAATACGCGGAAGTGGATACCGTGGTGCGGGTTGCGGTCGAGCACTGCGTGCATGGCGCGGTGGATATGCAGCAGCATACCGTTGTTCTGGCACCACTGAGCCAGCTGGGTGTTGGCGGACAAACCACCGGTCAGGTAGTCGTGCATGATGATGGGCGCGCCAATCTCCTTGGCGTATTCAGCGCGGCGCATCATTTCGTCAGCAGTCGGCGCGGTAACGTTCAGGTAGTGACCCTTGCGCTCGCCGGTCTCGGCTTCTGCTTTCTGGATGGCCTCCATCACGAAGTCAAAACGATGTCTCCAACGCATGAAAGGCTGGGAGTTGACGTTCTCGTCATCCTTGGTGAAATCCAGGCCGCCACGCAGACCTTCGTAGCAGGCGCGGCCATAGTTCTTGGCGGAGAGGCCCAGCTTCGGTTTGATGGTGCAGCCCAGCATTGGACGACCATACTTATTCATGATGTCGCGTTCGACCTGGATACCCTGAGGCGGGCCATTACAGGTCATCACGTAAGCAACCGGGAAGCGGATGTCTTCCAGACGCAGGGCGCGCAGGGCCTTGAAGCCGAAAACATTACCCACCAGAGAGGTGAGTATGTTGACTACGGAACCTTCTTCAAACAGGTCGATCGGGTAGGCAATAAAGGCGTAGTAGCAGGAATCGTCACCGGGTACGTCTTCGATGGCGTAGGCACGGCCCTTGTAGTAGTCCAGGTCGGTTAGCAGGTCGGTCCAAACCGTGGTCCAGGTACCGGTAGAAGATTCAGCGGCAACTGCAGCGGCAACTTCTTCACGCGGAAGGCCCGGTTGGGGCGTGATCTTAAAGCACGCCAGGATATCGGTCTCCTTTGGCGTGTAATCGGGCATCCAGTAAGTTTCGCGGTAGTCTTTTACACCGGCAGCATAAGTCTTGGCCATCTAGTTTCCTCCCGAGGGTGGGTTGATGTTAGGGACGATTTCGTCGCTGTGCGCCCTATAGGCATGAAATTGCCTAGGGAACTACCTGACTAAATTGTCAAGTGGGGAGAAGTATAAATTGATGGGCTATAAAGTAAATTCAGTAATTATGATCCTACCTATAAGTAAAAGCTTATGCGTAAAGTGGAAATAACATCAGACCTCCTGATCTCGTGGAATTTAATATGACCCCAGCTTCAAAAAAATCAGG
>CBDVCD010000310.1:0-4000 GCA_965372385.1 uncultured Gammaproteobacteria bacterium
GCACCAGATAGGCCTGGTTGTCCGCCAGCCCTGAACAGACCGGCCGCGGCACCCGGATGGTCTCTGTCGCGGCCAGGGCCGTCAGACCATCCGACTCCGCCTCAAACATCTCCAAGAGCGAGGCGGTATTCAGTTTGACAAAGTAGGTCCGTTCCCTGCCTTCGAGACTGACCGTAGTATTGATGCAGCCACCACCCACATGTCGCGGGGCTGTCGGTTGGAATGACTCACCTGTTACGGCGGAAATCTGCTCGGCTATGGTTTGCCACTCGTTCATGCTTGCATACCTGTAAGTCGCGTTCTTGTATGAGATTGTATCGCTTCTAAAAACACCCTGCCTGGGTTCAAAAAACAACATTAAATACTTGACATCATTTCTTATACACACTTCAGAATAAAACTGCTGCTGCAGACCCGGCCAACCATTAGGAACGTTCATTAGCGCCGCGTAATATTACTTAACTCATTGTTTTTATTGTATTTCACAAAATTGTAGCAATTTTGCTCAATCTAACCCGGAGCCCATAATTTCGGGCCTTTCGGCCATTTCACAAGGATCTCTCCACAGAGTTATCCACAACTTCTGTGGAAAACAGGAATTAATACATTACATCAATCAGTTAGCCGTTTTCCGCTGAAATTCGCTGGCTCGTGATAGAGTTTACCTCATGTCACCAACCCCAATCCTCCGCATCGCGCTGCCCGGTCCCATACGCATCCTTTTCGACTATCTGCCCCCAATCGACCAGGGGGAAATCCTGATTCCCGGTATCCGTCTGAAGGTACCTTTTGGCCGAAGTAGCCGTTGCGGTGTATTGATCAAGCTCGACACCAAGAGCAACCTGCCGGCAGGTCGGCTGAAACGTATCGAGTCAGTGATCGATCGCACCCCTCTATTAAACGAGGAGGATCTCTCCTTCCTGTTCTGGGCGGCAAACTATTACCAACACCCTCTCGGGGATGTGGTCTTTCATGCACTACCTGTCCGCTTGAGAAAGGGTCAGCTCCCCACGACTACCGGTTCCAAGGGATGGCGGCTTACCCCTGAAGGAAAAGATGTCGACCCGACCCTTTTGCAACGGGCACATCGGCAGGCTGCCATTTTGTCCAGATTGAAACCTCATCCGAATGGCATGGCGCAGAGCCTGCTCATGGAGCAGTGTGGCGACTGCAGCTCCAGCCTGCGTAGCCTGAGACAAAAACAGTGGATCGAATCCTGTGAGATAGCACAAGCTCCAACCGGTGTTGTTGATCCGACACCATCTCCTGTATTGAGCGAGGCTCAAAGGCAGGCGGTCAACCAGGTAGCGGAGCAGCTCAACCGTTTCAAGGCATTCCTGCTGGATGGCGTCACCGGCAGTGGCAAAACGGAGGTCTATCTCAACCTGATCGAGCAGATCCTACGACAGCAGCAGCAGGTGCTGGTGCTGGTGCCGGAGATCGGCCTCACCCCCCAACTGGTGAGACGTTTCGAGCAGCGCCTGGGTCTCTCGGTTACACTGCTGCACTCGGGCCTTTCCGATGGAGCGAGGGAACGGGCCTGGCTGGCGGCCAGCAGAGGAGAGGCACGGCTCCTGCTCGGCACCCGTTCCGCCATCTTTACCCCGCTACCCAGGCTGGGGCTGATCATCGTCGATGAGGAGCACGACCTCTCCTACAAACAGCAGGAAGGTTTCCGCTATTCAGCACGAGACCTGGCGGTAGTGCGGGCCCGGCGCACAGGCTGTCCGATCCTGCTGGGCTCCGCTACCCCCTCCCTGGAGAGTCTGCATAACAGTCAACTCGGCCGCTACCTGAGAATCCCTCTGCTGGAACGGGTGGGTAAGGCCAAGCTACCGAAGATGGATATCATCGACATCCGCTCGAGCAGATTGGAGGGGGGTCTCTCACCTGCCCTGATCAGTCAGATCAACAACTGCCTGCGGGCTGGCGAACAGGTCATGCTGTTTCTCAACCGGCGCGGTTATGCCCCGCTAGTGACCTGCCACGCCTGTGGCTGGTTGTCGGATTGCCCCCGCTGTGACGCCCGCATGACCCTGCACCTGGTCAGCAAGCTGCTCTGGTGTCACCACTGCGGCCATCAACAGAAAACACCATCCGCCTGCCCCACCTGTGGTAGCCCCGATCTGCGGCCGCTGGGACAGGGTACCGAGCGGCTGGAATCCGCCCTGAAGGCTCTTTTCCCCGACACCCCCGTGGCACGCATCGATCGGGACTCCACCAGCCGAAAAGGGAGCCTGGAGAAGCTATTGAAGGAGATTCGGGCAGACCGCTACGGCCTACTCATCGGCACCCAGATGCTGGCCAAGGGCCATCACTTCCCCAATGTCACCCTGGTCGGCCTGCTCGACGTGGACCAGGGGCTGTTTGGCGCCGACTACCGGGCCGCGGAGCGCATGGCCCAGTTGATCATCCAGGTGGCCGGACGCGCCGGACGCGCCGAGAAACCGGGGCGTGTGCTGATCCAGACACGCCACCCCGACCACCCGTTACTGCAAACCCTGATCCGTCGAGGTTATAGCGCCTTTGCAAATGATGCCCTCGCGGAGCGCCAGCTGGCCAACCTGCCCCCATTCAGCTATCAGGCCCTGTTGCGCGCCGAGTCCACTCGGCAGGAAGATCCGGTCAATTTCCTGACCGAGGCGGCCGCTGCCGGCAAGGCGCTACTTACTACGGACGGACTTGAGTTTTGGGGCCCCGTCCCCGCCCCAATGGAGCGGCGGGCCGGCAAGATCCGGGCTCATCTGCTGATCCAGGCCGCTGACCGCGCACAATTGCATCGTTGGCTGGACCAGTGGATCCTGCGTCTTACAGAGCTGCCCGGTGCGAGCAAGGTCCGTTGGTCACTGGATGTAGACCCACAGGAAATGCTTTGATCACTTATCAATAATTACTCTCGGGCAACGTAATATAAGTATTTGGGCTATAATTAAATTAGCAAAGACGAATTTCACAGCAGTTAAGGAATCGTCATGAAAATCAGAGTAGTTGTTCTAGGCGACGGACCTGGTGGTCTGATCCTCGCAAATTCCCTCTATCGAAGCAGACAGGAAGCAACCCAACGATTTCAGATTACGCTGATCGGTCGCTCTCCGGTGCACACCTACCAGGCTGGTTTTCTATTTCTGCCTTTCCACATGAGAGGTTATCGAGCACTGGGTGATTTTCAGAAGAAAACCCGGGATCTTATCTTGCCGGATATCGAATATATCTCAGACACCATCACCCGGATCGATGCCGATTCGAAACAGGTAACGACCCGGCACAGTGGAAGTTTTTCCTATGATTATCTGGTTTCCGCCCTGGGATCGAGGGTGGTGCCCGAAGCCATCGACGGTCTTGCCGAACGGCTTACGGCCGGGCGAAATGTGCATACGTTTTACACACCGGATGGTGCAGTGCGACTGGGACGGGCGCTGGATGAGTTTTCTGGTGGCAAGCTGGTGATCGATATCGCCGAAATGCCCATCAAGTGTCCGGTTGCCCCGATAGAGTTTGCCTGTCTCGCCGAGGATTATCTGCAAAAAAGAGGTATCCGAAATAAAACCGAAATCACCTTGGTTACACCTTTGACCGGTGCATTCACCAAACCTGTCTGTAACGAGGTGTTAACCAGTCTGATCACAGAGAAAAAAGGCATCAAAGTCGTTCCTGATTTTCAGCTGGAAAGCGTTACCGATAAGGCGATCCGTTGTTTCGATGGCAGAGAGGTTCCCTACGACCTGCTGGTATCCATCCCGCCACATGAAGGCTCGGATCTGCTGTCCGAGGCAGGGCTTGGCGATGCGACCGGTTTTGGTTTCACCGTTCAACATACCCTCAAATCAACCCGCTCGGATTCGATCTATCTGCTTGGAGACAATACCAACGTACCAACCTCTAAAGCCGGTTCGGTCGCCCATTTCCAGGCCGAGGTGGTGCGTGAGAACCTGCTCAGGGAGATCAATGGACAGGAGCCTCTTGCAACAGCGGATGGACATACAAACTGCTTTATCGAAAC
>CBDVCD010000311.1:0-3966 GCA_965372385.1 uncultured Gammaproteobacteria bacterium
CTGCATCGAAGGGATCCAATCCCAACTCCTTTGCCCGGTCGAGGAACTTCACACAGGCCAGGCCGGTGCTGGCAAGAGGCTCCCAGGGGTCAGGAATTGCACCACTGACGGGGTCTTGCTGAGCCGCCAGGTACTCCAATCCCTGCTGAATGGAGCACTCGATCTGATCTTTCAGGTCTTCTACTCCATCGCCATTGATATCGCCCACGCTGCCAAGCTCACATGCGGGATGTATGGCAAACGCGGGCGTCATTACAAACGCTGTCACAGCAGCGATAAGCAATGTTTTCATGAATAATCCAGGTTTCATGTTGCCCTCCTCTTCCATCTTAATAAATGTTCAGTTTTAGTTGCCAATAGAACCCATGGACTTCGAGTGCCGGACTTCAGTATTTCCTCTGAATCGATAGATGTCAGCTAGCGACACCGGTCTATCTGCAGCGGCTTTCTGCCCATAGTTGGGTTCGAGAGCACGAACAGCTCTTGCCCTCTAATTTAAACCTAGCTGGAGGGGGTAAGGCGTACCATGATCCAACTGCATCATTTTCATGATGAGATTAGGTCAAATTTGCCGGTATCGGCCACAGCTCAAAGCAGTTTCGCTTTGTGGGCCAGGGAGACAGCCTCAAGTCGGCTATGCACTCTGAGGTTAAGGAGTAATTTCTCCACATGGTTGCGCACGGTTACATCGCTGATATGGAGCTGTTCAGAGATCTCGTGGGTGGTTTGCCCCTCTGCCAGGAGTCGTAGTATCTCCTGTTGCCGCGGAGTGATTTGAGCGAGCAGGCCGGCAGGCGTTCCCATCATTGTCCTGGTCAGCGAGCCATTGTCTGATGCCGCTGGTGGCACCAGGGGATGGAGCAGGTGGAGCAGAACCCAGGAGTCCCGCCGCTTTTCGGCAGGGAACCCCAGGATCGATACCTCAGCGCCCAACTCGCTTCCGTCTGCGCAACGACAGAGCAATACGAAGCGGGAGACGGCACTTCAACGCCGCATCATCTCCTGGACAGGACAGTATGCACTGCAATAGGGATTGCCATAAATATCCTTACCGCAAAGAATCCTGTGGCAGGGTTTGCCGAGAACCGATTTCCCCCCATAGCCGAGGAGTCGTTCCGCGCCCTCGTTCCAGGCAAGGATCCCCTCTTTCCGATGGCAGGCGAACGCTGGCTCGGCTGTCGTGGTGACGGCCTGGATAATGCTCTGGTACATTTCTGAAACCCTTCCAGCCCTTCACCCTTGATAACGGATGACAGCACACGCGGATTTACTGCCGATGGTTCGACTTTACCTAAAGTTGTCGCTGGAATTATCTACCCATTTTTCCTTTCTTCTCTTATTTAATAATAGGTTATTGAGCTGGGGTCTAGGTTGCTTGAAACAAAGTTTTTTCTGGGATTTTCACCCAATAGGGCAGCTCGAAACTGCCTCTTGGGTTATCCGCTGTATAGGACTCGCCCATGCAGTGTAAGGATTCCAGCCAATCGTCGACTAAGCGTAAACAATCCCAAGCAAACCCATCTGGAGAATTATTTGTGAAGACTCTGCCACGCTTCTTGCTCGCCTTGTCGGTACTTGCCCTCATCGGCGCCTATTTCGCCTTCGACCTGGGCAGCTTTCTCAGTCTCGACCACTTCAAGAGCCAACAGGCGGCCATCGAGGCCTGGCGCTCGACCAACCCGCTGCTCGCTGTTGCCGTTTTCCTGCTGATCTATATCGCGGTCACGGCCCTGTCTCTGCCCGGCGCGGCCATCATGACCCTTGCCGGGGGCGCCATCTTTGGCCTGCTCTGGGGTAGCCTGATCGTCTCCTTCGCCTCGACCATCGGGGCAACCCTGGCCTTCCTGGTCTCCCGCTTCCTGCTGCGTGACTGGGTGCAGGCAAGCTTTGGCGACAAACTAAAGGTCATCAATGAAGGGGTGGAAAAAGACGGCGCGTTTTATCTCTTCACCCTGCGCCTGGTGCCGGTATTCCCCTTCTTTGTCATCAATCTCCTGATGGCACTGACGCCTATTCGCGCACGCACCTTCTACTGGGTCAGCCAGGTCGGCATGCTCGCCGGCACCCTGGTCTACATCAACGCCGGCACCCAGTTGGCTCAGATTGATTCCCTGCAGGGCATACTCTCGCCCGGCCTGCTGGTCTCCTTCGCCCTGCTCGGCATCTTCCCGCTGGTCGCGAAAAAGCTCGTGGCGTGGGTAAAGGCACGCAAGGTCTATGCGAAATGGCAAAAGCCCTCCTCGTTCGATCGTAACCTGCTGGTGATCGGTGGCGGCTCGGCCGGGCTGGTGACCTCCTATATCGCCGCCGCAGTGAAGGCAAAGGTCACGCTGGTGGAAAAACACAAAATGGGTGGCGACTGCCTGAATACCGGCTGCGTGCCCTCCAAGGCGTTGATACGCTCGGCCAAGCTGCTCTCGCACATGCGTCGTTCCAAGGAGTTCGGTATCCGTGAGGCCCACGCCGAATTCGACTTCGCTGAGGTGATGGAGCGGGTACAACGGGTAGTAAAGACGGTCGAACCCCACGACTCGGTGGACCGGTATACCGAACTTGGCGTGGATGTGGTGCAGGGCGAGGCGAAGATCACCTCACCCTGGACGGTGGAGATCAAAACCGCGGCGGGCATGCAGACCCTCACCACCCGCAACATCGTCATCGCCACTGGCGCCAGACCCTTTGTGCCGCCGATCCCGGGACTCGAGGAGGTCGGTTATCTCACCTCCGACAATGTCTGGGAGTTGCGTGAACGTCCGCAACGTCTGCTGGTCCTGGGTGGCGGTCCCATCGGATCGGAGATGGCGCAGACCTTCGCCCGTCTGGGTTCTAAGGTCACCCAGGTGGAGAGGCGGACCCGGCTGCTGGTCCGCGAAGACCCGGAGGTCTCGGAAATGGTCGTCCAGCGTTTCCGTGACGAGGGTATCGATGTGCTACTGGAACACCAGGCAAAGCAGTTCCTGATCGAAGACGGCGAGAAGGTCCTGATCGCCGAGGATCAACAGAACGGAGGCATGGAGGTGCGTATCCCCTTCGATGCGGTGTTGGTGGCGGTGGGACGTGCGGCCAATCTGAAGGGCTTCGGCCTGGAGGAGCTGGGGATACCCGCCGGCCGTACCATCGAGACCAATGAATTCCTACAGACGATCTACCCGAACATCTACGCCGCGGGCGACGTGGCCGGGCCCTTCCAGTTCACCCATACCGCCGCCCACCAGGCGTGGTACGTGGCGGTGAACGCCCTGTTCGATCCCTTCAAGAAGTTTCGCGCGGACTACTCGGTTATTCCCTGGTCCACCTTCGTCGACCCGGAGGTGGCACGGGTGGGGCTCAATGAGCTCGAGGCGAAGGCGCAAGGCATCCCCTATGAAGTCACGAAATATGGTTTCGACGATCTCGACCGGGCGATTGCCGACGGGGAGACCCACGGCATGATCAAGGTACTCACGGTACCGGGCAAGGACAAGATCCTCGGCGTCACCATCGTCGGTGAGCACGCCGGCGACCTGCTTGCCGAGTATGTGGTGGCCATGCGCCACGGTATCGGCCTCAACAAGATCCTTGGCACCATCCATATCTACCCGACCCTGGCCGAGGCCAACAAGTACGTGGCGGGCAACTGGAAACGCGCCCACGCACCTGAACGACTGCTGCAATGGGTCGAACGCTTTCACAGTTGGCGGCGAGGCAATAAGACCAAGGAGGCACAGACGGGAGATCTGCTCACCCCCGCCGGAGAGAGGCAATGAAACGGCTGCTCGTCACGCTTCTCCTGCTGCTTACCAGTGGACTCGTCCAGGCCTTCGATCACAACCACAGTGCCTGGGATAATCTACTCAAGCGCCACGTGGTCCTGATCAGTGCAGGCAACGCCTCCCAGCTGGACTATGTCGGCATGCTGGCCGACCGAACCACACTCAAGGGCTATCTCGATGTGCTTTCCGCAGTGTCTGAGGGCGAGTATCAGGT
>CBDVCD010000312.1:0-3912 GCA_965372385.1 uncultured Gammaproteobacteria bacterium
ATGCCGGGGATATTGAACAGCGGGTTCAAGGGTACCTGACGCAGGCCCTCCGCCTGGGACCAGAGGCCGAAGCGGTAGAATTGTTGCCCGCTGAACGGGGTATTCGCCCAGAGCCCCTGGGGCCTGTCGCTGAGGATCTGGAGCTCCCACCTCAGACCATTACTGCTGAGTGCACGGGCATCTTCCGTGGTGAAGATCTGCAGGGTGCCATTGAATGGATTGAGGCGCCGCAGACTGAAGGCATTGTAGGATCTGTCAGCCATGGGGCTTTAGCCTACATTTTGATTGGTGATTAGATACAAAGCTCAGCAGACAGCAATGCCTGATTCCTTCCCCCTGGAGGGGGAAGGTTAGGATGGGGGTGGAAATGCGATTGCTGAGCTTTGTACCTAATCACCTTTTGATTTGCCTGATTTCATTATCAGGAGTTGTTTTAAAAAGCATTGAAAGATCGCATTCGTACCGAAATGTTACCTTGATGCATATCAACTGTAACAAAAATTTAATACTTTTATTCTTGCCGTTTTTATATATCCTTATACGTGGCGCGGGTAATGCAGTACTGCGCTGAATCGCTGCTCGCTAAAAGTAGTGTCAGGGCCGCGGAAATAACTAATTGTCCAAGAATTGCGCAGGATTTTGGCCCGGATTCATAGCGTGACAAAAGACGTAAAGTCGCCCTATCTGACCCTTGCAGTTACCCAGATGTCATCCATGGATGGGTTGGAATCACCAGAGTCACCATGCCGGAAGTGATGGCTGAGCCTAATGATAGCAGGATTGGATGATTAATTATTTCCGCGGCCCTTAATAGTCGCAGTACAACATTATTGATGGATTAATCATGAGGAGCTTAGAAATGAAAAAACAAATACTGAGTCTGTCTGTTGCCAGTGCAATCGCATTAGCCGCCGGGGCTCCGGCGACATATGCCATCGACATGCAGAGTCGTACGGCGCTCGCCAACTGTATGGTCGAGGCCGCTATCTCCATTGCCGCCACCATGACCACACACAAGGGGACCTGCGAGCAGGGCGAGTGGTCTATCGGCGTCGTGGTGGATGAGTGGATCGGCGCCAAGATTCCGATCCAGGGCAGCGTGAAGGTGATCGGTGCGGAAACCGATTATGAGTTGAACGGTAAGATGGCGGCCGTCTTCAATCCACTGTTGGACGACGTCAACTGCCGGGTCGACACCGTGGACAAGGACAGTATCTTCGCCGGTGTCCCATTCAAATACTCGGGAGGAGACGATACCCTCTACCCGGATGCCCTCACCGACAAGAACGATCCCCTGCTCGACGTCTCGACCTTCTTCAGCGAGGGGAACGTCACCATCAACGAGAGGCCCAGGGTTCGGCTTAACGAGGATGACGAACTAAATTGGGCCAATGGGCCGGACGACACCTTCATGGCGACAGGGGAGATTGATGTTCTGGTACGGAGGGGCAAGAAAGATCAGGTTCTCAGCGAGTGGGAGACAGCTGACGAGGGTGAGGTGTATGGATGGATCGAGTACATCCCCGACCTGGATCCGTATAGCGATGAGGTACTGGAAGGTGGCATGAAGGTCGAGTTCGTCTCGGACGACCTCGGGGCCGATGAGTGTAAGATCATTTTTGAGGGAGATGCTGCGATTTCGGCCTTCTGGCTTACGATTAACGGCACGATAAAGGTCGATTAGCAGCATGATAGAGATCGAAGCCGAAGCTTTCGAAGGATGATTTGACTGGCTGATCCAATCTTGGCTGTGACACGGCCCCCTGCATCGCGAATAGCGGGCAGGGGGCCGTTCTTTTTTGGTGAGGGAAAATTTTCCGTGAAAAACAATACATCGCGCAGGAGGCCAATCCTCCAGGGATGTATCCATGGCGTTATAGGGATATATCCATGGCGGTACGGGGTTATGGAGAGACTGACGCTTGCCGTTCGGTGCATTGGGACTGTACCTCAACCGAACCTGACCTGTCGCGTACACCCCTGGAGTGGGCGTGCGAAGGGCGCAATGAGTTCGGTGAATCCCTGGGTTTTGCGACCCTGGAAAAGATGACAAACGCGGAAATTGACGCGGATCCGGCCTGCCGGTTTTTCGAGGTGGGTATGAGTGTCTCAGACGGAGAGCTGGCCACCGGCACCTTTGGTAATTAATCGAGTCCTCAAAGTTGAAGGGGCTGGTGCTTTGCACCAGACCCCTTTTTTTTGGCCCTAAGAATAGAGTTGTGCGTGGTACCGATTGTCCGATGCCAGGGTTACCCTGATTGAACCTAGATTCCGCAGTTGACCACTCCATTCTACTATCAACGAATTCTTGGAATAGAATAACTATTATTCCGGGCATCCTGCCCTCCACCCTACGGGTCAGCTCTAGCTGTTCAAATCGCTCCAGGCGATTTAGTCCGCGTCGTTGCGCGATGTGCATGGATGCACAAGTGTCGCAGGCACAGGATGTGCTGGAGCGACCCTCGACTTGCACCCCCAAAAACGCACACTCTACCCCATCCAACTGCGGATTCTAGGTTGAACTCGTTGGCGATTTGCTCCTCTTCTCAAAATAACAATTTGAACTCAGCAACTTCCCGCATTAGCCTGTCTGGTTTGTGTATACTCTTCCGGGAAAGCCAAAACGCCCGGGGCCGTTGTGACCCAGCAAACACTGCCAGTCACCCAGGCCAGGACCAACTGTCATTTTAACCAAACCATGTATAACGAATATTTTGGGATCTCAGAAGACCCCTTCGCGATCACGCCGGATCCGAAGTTTATGTTCCTCAGCGAACGCCACCGGGAGGCCCTGGCGCACCTGATCTATGGTGTCACCGAGGGTGGCGGTTTCGTCCAGCTGACCGGCGAGGTGGGCACCGGCAAGACGACCCTGTGCCGCAACCTGCTGTTACTGCTGCCGAAAGAGCGCAACATCGCGCTGATCTTCAACCCCCGGCAGACCCCGTTGGAGCTGATGGCCAGCCTGTGCGACGAACTGCATATCAGTTACCCGGACGGCTGTGACAGCATCAAGGTGCTGGTCGACAACCTCAATCGCTATCTGTTGGAGAATCACACCGCGGGGCGGCGCACCGTGGTGATCCTCGACGAGGCCCAGAACCTCAGCTTCGAGGCCCTGGAGCAGGTGCGCCTGCTGACCAACCTGGAGACCGCTACGCAAAAATTGCTGCAGATCATCCTGGTGGGTCAGCCGGAGTTGCACAGCCTGTTGAGCCGTCCCGAACTGCGCCAACTGGCGCAGCGGATCACCGCGCGCTACCACCTGTCGCCGCTCACCGCGGAAGAGACCAAGGCCTATGTCAGCCATCGGCTCAACGTGGTCGGCTACCAGCGGCGTCTGTTCACCCCCGCGGCCCTGCGTGTGCTGCATCAACTTACCAGTGGTATCCCGCGCCTGATCAACGTGGTCTGCGGACGGGCCATGCTGGCCGCCTACGGACGCCACAAGGAGATCATCAATCGAAGCATGCTGATTCGTGTCGCGAAAGAGGTGCGAGGCGACATTCCCCGGGGCGCGGTGCCCAATCGCTGGGCCTGGGGCAGTGTCGCACTGTTCAGCCTGGCCGTGGGGCTGTACAGCTGGAGTGTTCTGGCTCCGGGTACCCTGGGGGGACTGTTAGACTGGCGTGCGGATAACCCAGTGACATCAGCTCCCGAGATCGTTGTGCAAGAACCTGGTCCTGCGCCCCAGATCGCCAAGCTACAGCGTTCCACCGAGCTGGCATCAGGCCCCACTACCGAGGTCCCCGTGGTGGAAGAACCCGCCTACGGGCCGCCTGTTGCTCCACTACCCGCTGTCGCCGCCGTACCCAGCGATGAGACCACGACTGTCGCAAGCCTGGATGCATCTCCGGTCAGCTCTGTTCCAGCCAGTCAGACGCTGGCTGACCAGAAGGCGGAGAGTTCGGC
>CBDVCD010000313.1:0-3892 GCA_965372385.1 uncultured Gammaproteobacteria bacterium
CCTGCACCACCACAAACGCACACTCTACCCCATCCAACTGAGGATTCTAGGTTGATGCTTGCAAGAGAGCTTGAACAGGGCTCAGCCTCTTGCGGAAAAGAAGAAGCGAGGAACAAACATCCCAGGAGGCGGTTGGGAGTTCATTCCTCGCTCTAGACCAGCGCAAACTACGAAAACGACCAACCGTGTGCGTTGGGAAGTAGATTATCGATAGTCGGCCGAGCCTTCATTGATCCAGGTCAATCAACCATCAAATTGACCAAGTTATCCACTCATAAATAGCAACCCACTGTTTCAACAGGCATTATCAAGCCGCGCAATATCACTCCTCAGCCACCATGCCACCAAACAGCTGTAGGATTCGCGGAATCAGGCGGCGGAACTCCAGACTCATCAGGCTGAACGCCACGTCGAATTGGGCGATCTCATCCTCGGTCTGCGCATCCGCTGCCTCTTCCTGAATGATATCGAGGAACTTGATCCGCTTGATGGACAGGTCTGCCTCAAGCGTACAGGAGATGCGTTCATCCCACTCCACGGCCAGTTTGACCACCTGCTTGCCGGCGGAGAGATGGGCCTGGATCTCGTCAGCAGCCAGATCCTGGCCTTTGCAACGTATAACCCCCCCTTCATCGACGCTGTCCCGCAACTCGCAGCTGTCCAACAGCGCGAAGTCCTTGTATTTGGCCGGTTGCCCCAACCATTCGGTGAACACAGAGGCCGGTGCTAGCGTCACTTCGAATGGCCGCACCGGCAGACTGCCCAGGGTTTCACGTAACAGGGTAACGAGCGCCTCCGCCTTGTTGGCGCTCGAGGCATCCACCAGGATCCAGCCGTTCTGTCTGTCGATCATGGCAAAGGTCCTGGCCGAGCGGACAAATGCCTTGGGCAGCAGCTGGTGGATGATCTCGTCCCGCAGATCGGAACGCTCGCGACGGGAGAGCTTCCTCGCCTCCGCTGTTTCCATGACCTCGACCTTCTCTTCCAAGGCCTCGTTGATCACCCCGGCCGGCAACAGCTTGTCTTCTTGGCGGACACAGATCATCACACAGCCGCCCACTTCATGGGCGAGCTGTTCGGAACCCCTTCCCAGGGGGGAGGACCAGCCCTGTGAGGTGGGTTCGTGGCTGCCACAGTGACGGAATGCCCTCGCCCGCAGGAGTTCGGTCAGCTCATCCTCGGAGAGGCTAAAGGGTTTGAGCAGACGATAGAGACGAAGATTTTTAAACCACATAGATATCCCCACTTAAATCAAAGAGCCGGGATTATGGCGAATGCCCCACACCTAATCCAGCCTTGAATTATTTTCAGTAAGGCTGCATGGTTATTGAGGGAACAGAGAGAACAGATTCCATGCAAACAGAAACTAACGGACGGCTGACGGAAGAGGCGCACCGCACGCTGCTGCGGATCGCCAGGAAGTCCATCCTGCACGGGCTGGACAAAGGGCAGGCGCTCAAACTGCATGCGGTTGATTTCAGCGCCGAACTTCAGGTGGAAAGGGCCAGCTTCGTCACCCTCAACCGGTTTGGCCAGCTGCGTGGTTGCATTGGCCATCTTGAGGCGTGCATGCCACTGGTGGAGGATGTGGCGGAGAACGCCTATTCCGCCGCCTTTCACGATCCCCGCTTCCCTTCCCTCGCTCGCAATGAATATACCGACCTGGATATCCACATCTCGGTACTGACCCCCGCCGAGCCTCTTGCATTCACTTCCGAATCCGATCTGCTGAAAAAGATCCGGCCCGGCATCGATGGGTTGATACTGGTGGATGGTTTAGCGAAAGGCACCTTTCTGCCCTCGGTCTGGGAATCATTGCCGAATGCGGAGGATTTTCTACGCCATCTCAAGCGCAAGGCAGGGTTGGCCGAGAATCACTGGTCCGACAACCTGAAGATCTACCGATATGAGACAGAGTCCTTTCCGGATTGAGTGGGAAGACAGCGGCCCACTGACTCACTCGCGCAGACCAGCCCATCAGTCCAGATTGCACCCCCGAGTCTTACCCCCCTGAGGCTCGCCCCATCCAGCCTGCTCCCGGTCAGATCGGCAAAGCGCAGATCGGCACCGGTCAGATCCGCCTCGACCAGCTTTGCAAGCTGAAGATTGGTGCCCACCATCAGCGCATTATTCAGACGGGCATAACTCAGGTCGGCACCTGCCAGATCTGCATAACTCAGATCCACACCAGCCAGATTGGTCGCGGTCAGCTTCGCCTTACGCAGAACGGCACTGTTGAGATTCGCGCCAGCCAGGCTGGCCGCCCCCGTATCCAGACCGATCAGGATACAGTATCTCCAGTTCACCCCGGGGCCGGCCGGGGCCTGGCAACGTGGCTCATCAAGCTGTTTCGGCCGACCCAACCGGATCGATCCCGCAATCATCCCACTGATGATCAGCATCACAACCAGCAGGGATGTCAGTGGAAACCTTTGAGACCGCCCAGCGCCCGATTGCTCATCCGCGATCTGGCGGGCATGCATCATCGCCTGCGCCGAACGATCGCCCAACTGGGCGCGCATCTTCAGTGGGACGACCTCCGCCACCTCCTGAATCTTTTGCCAGGTTTTACGATCCGAGCTGATCCCATCCTGCAGACCCACCTCGCCTTCAAGCAATAGATGTCTCACCCTGGTGCTTGGGTAGGGCCCTCGCAGGGCACCCTCCACCCGTAGAAACCAGCTATTTTCTTGGTCTGAGTGTTGCTCGGACATTTCACAAAATGTTTCAAGGATCACTATCTCTCCCTATCGGCAACCCAGAACGGGAATTGAACAACCAACGGACAGGTTTATACTTCAAGAAAACCTGAGATACTCATCCATGCGGATTCCCAGCACCAAACTGTTTCTACCCCTCCCTCCCCCCGCTTCCAGGGAACAGCTGCTGGAGAACCTGAAACCTGGCCAGATCCTTCAGGCCACGGCCCTTTCTGAAAACACCAACGGCAATATCAAACTGCGGATCGGCGTAACCAGACTCATCGCCCAGACCCAGCTGGCCGTAAAAACGGGACAGCCCCTCACCCTGCTGGTGGATAAGACAGGTGACCTACCAGAGCTGAAGCTGCTGCAGCTACCCAGCCTGAAACAACTTCAGAGCAACGCCTTGAAAAGCATTCTGCCTCGTCACCAACCCCTCCCTCCGCTGTTCGAGCGCCTGACCTCACTCGTTGACATGCCTCAGGAAAAGGGCGCGTCCGAACCTATTAGGCAGGCGACCCAATCATTGCTGGAACGCATACTTCCCCTGGATCACCCACAATTCAAACAACAATTGCGGGCCGCCCTGCTCAATAGTGGGCTGCTGACTGAGGCCCGCCTGCTCAGCGGCACGCTTGATCGGGGGGATTTCAAACTCAACCTGCTGAGACTCCTTGGCCTGGTGCAATCCCTGCTACCACAACAACCTGCTACGAAAAACGCCAGTCAGCCAACGGATGCTCAGGCATCGGACCCAGGCCTGAAGCTGCTCACCGGCCTGCTCAAACAACTCGACGGTGCCCTTGCCCGGATTCAGACCAATCAGCTGACCTCTCTGCCCCAGGAAGATCCGACCCGCCAGAGCTGGCAGTTTGAGCTGCCGATTCGCCAGGGGGAGCTGGTCGATCTCATGCGGATCCAGGTCGAGAAAGACTCCACCTTTTCGACTGAGGAAGAGACGCCCAGCTGGAACCTGACGCTGCGCATGAACCTGCGAGAACTCGGCGCCATGCGGGTACAGTTAAGGCTGCGGGGAGAGGCAATTTCAAGCGTCTTTTGGGCCCAGGAACAGTCGACCAACCAGTTGATAAAAACCAACCTGGCAACCCTGCGCAAGGCATTTGAAAAGACCGGGTTGGAGGTCAAGAAGCTGGAGACCTATCATACCAAAGTGGCGGAGGAGGAGTGCC
>CBDVCD010000314.1:0-3859 GCA_965372385.1 uncultured Gammaproteobacteria bacterium
GAATCAGTGGCCGATTTGGATTGGATTGGGTGGCCGAATTGGCTCGGAATACTCAGATATGGCTAAAAAATTAGGTATTAGCCGGATGGCATTTATTCGACAAGCTATTGAGCATGAAATCGAACGGATTCAGAAAAACCAGGAGTTGGATGCGATGAAGGTCAGCCTGACTGCCATTAAGTCCAATCCGGACTATTGGGAGCAGCAGCAGGAGTGGCAAGACACCACAGAGGTATTGCCTTCGGCAGATGAGATTTGGTGGCAATGACCGTGTTGCGGCAAGGAGGTGTCTATCTGGCCAGGCTCGACCCGGCAAAAGGCGCGGAAATCGGTAAACCTAGACCCGTAATTATACTCACCAACCAGCAGTTGTTGGACGTAGATCCAGGGCTTATTTTCGTCTGCCCGCTCAGCACGCATTCACAATCCCAGTTTTCCGCATTGCACGTATCAATTAAGGCGAGAGAAAGGCTGTTGAAGAACAGTTATGCACTGGTGGAGCATTGCCGAAGTTTGTCTTCCAGTAGGATTCAGCAGGATCAGTTGGCGACACTTTCGCCAACACAGCTGCATGCTGTAATTCATCGGCTTGAGAGGATGATTGAGCCCTGAAATTCATGTCAGATGAAGAAGATCGCTTCATCCTACTTGGGCTGAGCTTAAAACCACAGGTTCTCGTTGTTTGCCACTGCTTTCGAGAGAGCGAAATGGTCGTACGTATTATTTCGGCGAGAAAAGCAGACAAAGACGAGGAGCGAGAATATTGGAAGCAGCGAAAATGAGAGACCATTACGATTTTTCCAAAATGAAAGGTCGAAAAAATCCTTTCATTAAGTACCTAAAGCAACCAGTAACCATGCGGTTAGATAAGGATACTGTAGCCTATTTCAAATCTATGGCGGAAGAAACCGGTATTCCCTATCAAAGCCTAATCAATTTATACCTTCGTGATTGTGCGATACATCATCGAAAACTCAAAATGGAATGGGCTTCAGAGTAAAGCCACAAAATAGGGGGCGCTACCCTTTATACCCATCACGGATAGGTTTCCCCGGAAATCTCACGCCCTCCTTGCCCCATGGCGGCGTTGCGATTCCTTGAAATAGACTGGCTATTACGCGTCATCGCGCCTTGCCACGGAACAAGGATGACGCACCCTTCCTCGGGAAAACCTATCCGTGATGGGTATAATATCTGGAGTGCCACGATTTCTAACATAGCATAGGCCGACTTGGACACCAGGCCGGTACCTTGCAGCCTTGTTCCCCGGGTTGCACCCAGGCTACATATTATCGACCGACAGGCACCTCGAGTTTGGGCGTCCAAGTCGGCAAGAGATTTATATTAAAGGATACCCACTCACATGCTGGGGAATGACTTAAACGTCAGCAAATAGTCTCGATTCCGTACTTTTCAAATTGAGCGTCGTGTGTAATAACTGTCAGGTTTTCCGCATGCGCTTGAGCTACTAGTAGACGATCAAAAGGGTCTTTATGGTGGTTGGGTAGCTGTCCAATCTTGAGGGTGTGTATAAGTTGGATGGGTAAAATCTCCATGTAGCTTTGTTCTAGGCGGCTGGGTATGTATTTACTGGGCGGCAGTGGCAGTTGCAGTTTTTTCAGACCGTATTTGATGGTGATTTCCCAGGCGCTAACCACTGAAAAAAAGATCTTGGTTTCTCCGTTCTCGATGAGTTGAAAGGTTGAATAGCTGAGTTTGTCTGGATCTATGTGCCACCATAACCAGCAATGGGTATCGAGCAGGTAGCGTTTTTGTGTCATGGGCTATTCAAAGAATGCCTGTAAGTCGTCTGGTAAGGGGGCGTCAAAGTCATCAGCGATTGTTGCTTTGCCTCGATCTATGCCCGCAATACGCTTTTTTGTCTGCTGGTTGACAGGGACGAGTTTGGCGATGGCTTTACCAGATTTGGCAATAATAATCTCTTCTCCGTTCGCAACTCGCGCAAGCAGGCGTGAGAGATGGGTTTTTGCCTCGTGTGTATTAACTGTCAGCATCGATTTCGGCTACTTTTATTAACAGGTAAAAATAGTAGACTAAGTCATTGACTTAGTCAAAATCAGGTAATGATTAATCGGCTGGAAAGGCATCTGGTGGGCGGTGCCCACCTACATTGAAAGATATTTACAATGATAGGGTTATCGCGGATGTTGCATGACTACAATGTTAGGAATAATGTGGAACACCATGGCCACCTACAACATCTATCTCGTTAGACTCGGTGACATCGCACTTAACGATGACCAGCAAACACAGGTGCGCACCCTGTTGAAGGGTTTTTTCGACAGGGTTATCAAGTCCAGACGTTCATTGAGAACGCGTTTCGATGAAGGGGTACGGGTGCGTTGGACAACTAGCTGTCCAACGACGCGGATACAGCCCCATGAATTGCTGATATACATGATGCGGTCGGTGTTGTCTGCGGTTGTATCTTCACATTTTCGGAGTCCACGTGTTGGTAGAAACGGGGTAACGGCCTGGGCTACCGGGGCTGGCGGCAAAACGGGTTCGGAGGTTTACATAGGGCGCATGACACCGGCGCTGGTGGCCAGGGTGGCTTTCCATGAGGCGATGCACAATAAAACCCACTGGAATGACCGGCGCCTGCACAGCCGTGGCGGGTTGGCCAGAGCCACCGTCTTGGATAACACGCGGCTGACCAATCAGAACATTCAGGATATGGCCCATCTCCTCGGCAGGAACCGTCCTCAATGGACGGGTGGGTGTGCGTTAATGAATGACCCGATTGGGGGGCTTTGACAGGACAGCTATCGAGTCCAGGATCTACCTAATTCGCTTCCATGAACGCAGATAAACAAACCATACCTCACATCATCGACCAACACGCGGAGGAGGCCGCCTTTTTGTGGCTGCTACGTGATGCCGCGGTATCGGCACCCCATTATTCGCTGAAGGATCTTGCCGAACTCGATAACCGGGTCGAAGCGCACCTGGATGGGTTGCGCATTGCGGGTGATGCTGGCTGGGCGGCCTGCATGACGGCGCTGGAAATCGGTGAGCCAGGGGAGGTGTTTGCGGCTTCGGTGCTGGCTTTCGAGAGTGGTGACGGCAAGCGGATTGACAGGGTGGTGAGCACCGGGCTGGTTGCGCCAAAAAACTTCAGGGCTCTGGTATCCGCATTGGGCTGGATCGACTACCAGCGGATCGAAGGATTCCTGGCCAATCTGCTGGCGGCGAACTCTGGCGCCTATCGACGGATCGGCATTGCCGTCTACGCACTGCATCGGCAGGACCCAGGTGTAATGCTTCAAAGGTTGATTGAAGATGACGATCCTCTGATCAGGGCACGCTCGCTGCGTGCTGCCGGTGAGCTGAGTCGCCGCGATCTGTTGCCCGTGCTCAGGGCACAGCTGCAGTCCGATGATGAGGCGTGCCGCTTCTGGGCCACTTGGTCGAGCGTACTGTTGGGCGATCACTCAGCCTTGAGACCCCTGATGGCCTTTGTAAATTTTACATCCACCTATCGTCAGCACGCACTCGGACTGGCCTTGCGGGTTCTGGATCTTCTGTCGGCACAGAACTGGCTGAAGGGTTTGTGGCATGACCAGTCAGATCAATGTTGTGTTCTGAGGGGGGCCGGGATCTGTGGTGACCCGTTTTATATCCCCGCACTCATCAAACGTATGGCGGAACCGGAACTCGCCCGCGTGTGTGGTGAGGCCTTCAGTATGATCACCGGTGTGGATCTGGCCTACCAGGATCTGGAAGGCGAGTGGCCGGAGGGTTTTGAGGCAGGGCCCACCGAGAATCCGGAAGATGAGGACGTCGAGCTGGACCAGGATGAAGACCTGCCGTGGCCGGAGCCGGCACTGGTGCAGCA
>CBDVCD010000315.1:0-3857 GCA_965372385.1 uncultured Gammaproteobacteria bacterium
GCCCGTGGCTGCGATTAGCGACGATAGTCGCTTTGTGTGAAGATGCCGAAAAGGCCTGCCGCCTTTGGTCGCAGCCATGGGCAGCTCCTACGACGGCATTTTCAGTGTGAAGACATGGGGAGCTGAATAGTTACCTTTTCGCTCAACAAGATACTTTTTCTAACACCTCGCAAGCAACCTTCCAGGGTGACGCACTCAGCTCGGCCGTCTGCCGTCCAGGGATGCACAAATGCCGCGGGGGCAGGAAGCCCAGGAGCGGCCTGGCCTCGCGTTACTACACACCCCTTCCTTGGGGTGTGTCCCTGCGGGACCGGCATAGCCGTTCAAAATCGCTCCCGGCGATTTTGTCACCAGCTGTGAAGGTCACTGCTCGCTGTATTAAAGAGTGGCTTTAGTTAAGCGCCTCGCAAGCAACCTTCCATGGTGACGCACCCAGCTCGGCCGTCCAGGCCTCGCGTTCGCCGCGCTGCGTTTGTCCACTGGACAAACGGTTGCGGCTCACCCACAGCCGCCGCCGGAGGAGGAACCACAGGTACCACAACCACTACCCTCAACAGGCTGGAGGTTGTTGAATACGAAGCTGGCATTGCCGTCGCCACGATCCACGAAATCGATCTCTACACCACGCAGATGCTGCATGGTGCCGTCATCAACGATCACTTTGAAACCGTCACACTCCAAAACGCCGTCATTATCATTGATTGCGTCACTGAAGGTCATACCAAAGCTGATTCCGCTGCAACCACCTGGGGTGGCAAACACCCGCACACCCTCGATATTGTCATCAACCTGCTGGAACAGCTCGCCCATTTTGCTCTGCGCCATTGAAGTCAGGGTCAGATCAGTTTCGGTCAGGGCAGTTAAATTCATCCCGATATCTCCTACAAAATTACACTATTGGCGCGCAATGCTAGCAAAAAAGCCGGGGGAAAACCACTTAACCTAGAAAAATACTAGGATTTGGGATTTGAAGCTGGACTTGCGATTAAATCGCCAGCTGATTGCGGGCACGGAGTTCATAGAGATGCCTTTCCGCATCCACCAGGTGTTGTCCCCAATGAAGGTGGTAACCCTTATGCCAACCCTCAACTGCGCGCTCCGGTTCACCTTCCATCAACCTCAATCCCTGTTTGAGTTCACAGTAGATATCAGTCAGGTCGTCCGCCAGACTGCCGCTCATACTCTGCCCGTCATCCGCCACATCGAACTCCATCCAATAGCTGTCTCGTTCACCCAGCAGTTGGCGTAGCTGGCTATAGAGTTCAAAACGGGCATCCAGGTCAGCAGATGCAAAATGCCCGGTTTCAGGCTTGGGCAGATTGAGTCCGGCAACGGCGGCGTGTAAACGTGTGAGAAGATTGGCTACTTGCTGAAGCCAATTGTCATCCAACTCGACGACTGCATCGACGAGTTCGCAGTAATTCCTAGCAAGGCTTTCCAATTCATGAACTTGTGGACTCATGATATTTCCCCGCTCTCTAGTATGATCTTGAACCAGTTTGTTCATTATTGTTAAAAGTATCGTCATTTATTGACGCCTACCTCGCGCATCTCACCTGATGTAGTATTGTCAAACACATTTTAGCAGCCAGATTCTGCAATCCTAGTCGAATTCCTCACTCCCTCCATACAAAACGACTCAAATATCGACCAACTTATCTCTCGAAGTTATAAATAAAAACATTTGATTCAATAGGTTATGTTTTTCAACTCGCCTTCCACTGGAGCTTTGGCCAGAGATTAAACTGAACGTTAAAATCCTTTAAATGAAACAGAAAACCCAAACCTTGCCCATCGTATTGGCCATCGGTGGTCACGACCCCAGTGGTGGAGCGGGTATCCAGGCCGATATTGAAAGCATCGCCGCCAATGGTTGCCACGCCACCACGGTAGTAACCTGTTTGACGGTGCAGGACAGTTGCGATGTCAGCTCGCTGCTTGCAACCCCCCCTGACCAGGTCAGGGCCCAGGCGGAAGCGGTGTTTGCCGACTGTCATGTAGGCGCAATCAAGCTAGGCCTGATGGGTGATGCCGCCATTGCCGAAACCCTGGTCAGCCTGTTGCAAAATCACCCTGAGATTCCGCTGGTGCTCGATCCGGTATTGGCCGCCGGTGGCGGCAGTGAGCTTGCGAGCAGAGCCCTGCTCGATGTCATTCTCACTGGACTCCTGCCACTTTGCAGCCTGATCACGCCCAACAGTATCGAGGCCAGGCGCCTGACTGATGCTGACCTCTCCCTGGAGGCATCTGCCCAGGCACTCCTATCAACCGGCAAGGGAGCCGTGCTGATCACCGGCGCCCATGAGGAGACTGTGGCCGTCAGCAACCGTTTGTATGACGAAAGTGGTCTGCTCGACGAGTCTCACTGGGAGCGACTGCCAGGGCAGTATCACGGCTCCGGCTGCACCCTCGCATCCGCCATCGCCGCCGGCCTGGCCCGCGGACTGCCCCTGGTCGAGGCGGTTCGCCGAGGCCAGGCGTACAGCTGGCAAAGTCTGAAGCAGGGTTTTCGTAGCGGCCGCTGTCAATCCCTGCCGGACCGGCTATTTGCATTGCAGAGACATCCGTCATGAACCGACCGAGACAGCTACGCGGACTATATGCCATTACCGATACCAAACTGGCCACAACCCATGGAGTGATCCAGCAGGTCGAAGCGGCCCTGCTGGGCGGTGCTGGCATCATCCAGTATCGCGACAAGAGCCATGCACACCAGCGCAGGCTCGCTGAGACCAGACAACTGAGACAGCTCACCAGACAATATCATGCGCTGCTGATCATCAATGACGATGTGGCACTGGCACGCGAGGCAGAAGCAGACGGCGTTCATCTGGGCAAAGACGACTGGGATCTGCGCAAGGCTCGACAGGAACTTGGGGGTGGAGCCATCATCGGCGTCTCCTGTTACAACCGGCTGGAGCTGGGGCGCAAGGCAAAGCAGGCCGGTGCCGACTATATCGCCTTTGGCCGTTTCTTCCCCTCCCAAACCAAACCGGAGGCAGTTCCCGCGGATGCGGAACTGCTGCGCCAGGCCAAACGTGAGTTGGATCTGCCCCTGGTTGCCATCGGCGGCATAACCCCGGAAAATGGCCACCAACTCATAGCAGCGGGCGCTGACATGCTGGCGGTCATCCATGCCGTGTTTGGCCAACCGGACATACGTCAGGCCTGCGAACGATTCCAACCTATCTTTCTGCCGGAGGAAACCTCGATATGACCCGCTCCCACGATCTCTTCGCCCATGCCCAGCTCCACATCCCCGGCGGCGTCAACTCGCCGGTGCGGGCCTTTCGCGGGGTCGGGGGTGATCCGGTCTTCATCGATTCGGCCGCTGGCCCCTATATCTTCGATCCGGACGGCAAACGCTACGTCGACTATGTGGGTTCCTGGGGGCCGATGATTCTCGGCCACGCCCATCCGGAAGTGATCGAGGCGGTGGGAGCGGTAATCCATAAGGGACTCAGCTTCGGCGCCCCCACCGAGCTGGAGAGCCGGATGGCCGACAAGGTCTGCGAGCTGGTCCCCAGCATGGACCTGGTGAGGATGGTCTCATCCGGCACCGAGGCGACCATGTCGGCGATCCGTCTGGCCCGCGGCTACACCGGCCGGGATAAGATCGTGAAGTTCGAGGGTTGCTACCACGGCCATTCCGATTCCCTGCTGGTGAAGGCGGGCTCCGGTATGCTCACCCTGGGTGAACCCTCCTCCCCCGGCGTGCCCGCCTCCCTGGCGGAACACACCGTCACCCTCAACTACAACGACAGTGAACAGGTCAAGGAGACCTTCGCCCAGATCGGCGACCGGATCGCCTGCATCATCGTCGAGCCGGTGGCGGGCAACATGAACTGCATCCCGCC
>CBDVCD010000316.1:0-3829 GCA_965372385.1 uncultured Gammaproteobacteria bacterium
ATGTTCAGGGTCGCCATTGAAGGCCTCCAGCATGCCCTGGATCAGTGCCTCAGTATCCAGGGAACTGCCTGTCAATGCCTCCTGAATCCGGATCACCTCTTTGGCAATGTCGCGGGCGAAGGTCTGGTGTTGGCTCCAGAGTTCGCCTACGGTACCGTCGGTGCGTAATCCGGCGATATTGCTGGTGAGGATGTAGAGATTCTTGAGCACCAGTTCAAAAAGCAGCTGTTTGGATGTTTCCAGGCGTCTTGTCCGAATATCCAGGGCCCCCAGGGCGCTGCTGATCAGTTCGGCCTGTGGGCCAAAGACCGGTGAAGGAATAATCACCTTGGCTTCCATGCCGGGCTTTTTTTCAAACCAGACGGAGATCACGGTTGGATGGTCGATGCCCAACCAGTCATTGGGCAATAGTTCGTTTTGCAACAGGCAGAGTTGGCTTTTCCAGGAGGGGGGAATCTCCGCGAGTACGGTCTGCAGATCGTTTTCACCCACGGCGATCAGCACCATTTCTGGGTCTGCTATCTGTTCGATGGTGGCGGACATGTTCATCTGCCGGGTGACCGGGTAGACGGGGTAACCCAGACGCAGCAAGCCACGGGCGAAAACGCCGCCCATCTCTCCTACGCCAATCAGAATTATCGGTTTCTGCATCACGCTCTATATGAAATCAAGAATACCGGGTTTGCATTAACCTGATAAACGACTATCATGCCTTACTAGATAAGATTAAGAAGGGTATATAACACCATGAAAAACGTTAAAAATATAACTGATTCATGTCTTCCTCTTTATGAGGTGCAGGAGCTCTCCTTGAAAGATGCCTTACGCTTGCTCAAGAACGAACGAAAGACCGTGTCAGTCTCCTCTATCACTCCTCTCGGGAGCCATCCCCGCCTACCTGCTGGACTTGACAGGCTTCATCAATCAACGCTGGGCTCGCTGTAACTTCGTATCCGGGGCTGGCAGTTGAAGCCAGGACTTCCTGAGTAATGAACAGAAAACCCAGAGCACCCACGAGTAACGCGACAGCGGCATATTGGAGGATGATACAGATCCCGGGCAAGTCGTTACAGACCTTGCTGAAACGGCAAAGCTTACAGTTTTTCATTTACACCTCACTAACAACAGAGGCCGGCCACCATCAATAGAAGGTCGTAGTGCCGACGGGTGTTCGATATGGAACACGTTTTAAAATCAGCCCGGTGACATTTTTAAGGCGGTAATCTCGCGGGCCTTGTCGGTTGGGCTGAGCCGGGGTGTGATGCTCGCACAATTATTTCATGGGGAAAAGCGTTTTTTCTGAAATCCCGGAGATTTTGTAAGACTATGATTGGAAAGTCTATTACCTGTCCTGGGAACGTATTAACATGGCCATCTGTAAACAGAATGGAGTTTAAGAGATGTTAATAGAAGGCCCCCTGAAAATTGCTGTGCTGGATCAGCCAGACCAGCCCGGTCGTGAACTACATATTGATTTTACTACTGAATTTCAGGCACTCGAATCCCAAGACCAGGCGCCGGCATTTCGCGGCTATCTGGGGGAACTCCAACAGGGTATCTCCTCTCTTTCCGAAGATGATCCAAACCGTGCGGGCATGTTGATCGTGCAGCAGGTCGCCGAGCAACTCTCTCCACATGTCGAGAGTGGGGACCTGGAGCTGGGTGAAACCATCATCGTCGAATTGGGCAGGGATTACTCCAGCGACTCCCTGATGAACCTGTTGAACACATGAGTGCAGCTGACTACATCCTGGAAGGCACCGCGGAAAACTTCGATCGGCTGGTCATGGAAAACTCCCAAAAGGGCTTGGTGCTGGTTGACTTCTGGGCCCCTTGGGTCGGACCCTCGATGAGGCAGCGGGAGATCCTTGACGAGCTGGCGCGCACCTATGAAGGCGGTTTTCTACTGGTCTCGGTGAATACCGATGAGCAGAAGCCGCTCGCCGAGCGTTTTGGCGTGCGCAGCCTGCCAAGCTTCAAGCTCTTCCGCCATGGCGACCTGGTGGCTGAATATCACGGTGTTCAGCCGGAGGCCGACTATCCGCGTATCATTGAAGCGTATGTGGCGAAAAAACTCGATAAGGCCAGTGAGCAGGCCGTGTCAGCCTGGCAATTGGGTGAGGCGGAGCGGGCCTTGCGGGTCCTCGCGGAAGCCGCGGTGGAGGCCCCGGAAAACCTGGCCTACCCGGCGTTGATGGCCAAGATCTTATTGCGCGAAGGACGCGAAGAGGACGCCCATGCACTGCTCAGCGCCTTGCCGGAAGCGGCTCAGGACACTTCGGAGGTGGGTGGCCTGCTCACCCATCTCGATTTTATTTTGACCGCGCGCAAGGTTGAAAACCGTGAAACCCTCATGCAACGCATCGAAGACGATCCGCATGATGCCGAGGCGCGCTATCGATTGGCGGCCAGCCTATTGATGGAAGACGAGCTGGAGCCCGCCCTGGAGCAGCTTCTCTACCTCTCCCACAAGCATGCCAGCTTTCGTAATGGCATCGCCCGCAAGGGCATGAAGGCGGTGCTCGATCGGCTCGATTCCGATAACGAACAAGTGGCCCGTTACCGGCGGGAACTGTTCCGCCTCAATTACTGATCAGAGCATGCACGCAGTTTCCCCCAACATCGGTTTCGTCAGCCTGGGTTGTCCCAAGAATCTGGTCGACTCCGAGCGCATTCTCAGCCGCTTGCGGGCCGAGGGCTATCAACTCTCCGCCAGCTACGCGGGGGCGGATCTGGTGGTGGTGAATACCTGCGGCTTCATCGATGCGGCGGTGGAGGAGTCCCTGGATGCCATCGGCGAGGCGTTGCACGAGAACGGCAGGGTCATCGTCACCGGCTGTCTGGGTAAGGACGAACAGCGCATACGTGATGCCCACCCCCAGGTACTGGCTGTGACCGGGCCCCACGCCTACGAAGCGGTGATGGAGGCGGTACACCAGCAGATTCCCGCGCCGCATGATCCCTTCACCAGTCTGTTGCCGCCCACGGGTGTCAAGCTGACGCCCCGCCACTATGCCTATCTGAAGATCTCCGAGGGCTGCAACCACAGCTGTACCTTCTGCATCATCCCCGATTTGCGCGGTCCCTTGGTTAGTCGGCCCATCGGCGAGGTGATGCAGGAGGCGGAGCGGCTGGTGGAGTCCGGAGTGCGAGAGTTGCTGGTGGTCTCCCAGGATACCAGTGCCTATGGGGTCGACCTAAAATACCGGCCCGATTTCTGGCGAGGGCGTCCGCTGCAGACCCGGATCCGGGAGTTGGCGGCGGCGCTGGGGGAACTGCCGGCTTGGGTGCGGCTGCACTATGTCTATCCCTATCCCCACGTGGATGATCTGATTCCGCTGATGGTGGAGGGGCATCTCCTGCCCTATCTCGACATGCCGCTGCAGCACGCCAATGAGCGGGTGTTGAGGGCGATGAAGCGCCCGGCCGCGGCGGAGAGGGTGCTTGAGCGCATCGCCCGCTGGCGTCGGGAATGTCCCGAACTCACCCTGCGCAGCACCTTCATCGTCGGTTTTCCGGGTGAGACCGAGGCCGAATTCAACGAGTTACTGGATTTCCTGCGCGAGGCGCAACTCGATCGAGTGGGCTGTTTCGCCTATTCGCCTGTGCAAGGGGCTCAGGCCAATTCGCTGCCAGATCCGGTTCCAGCCGAGATCAGAGAAGAACGCCGGGCCCGTTTCATGGGGGTCCAGGCCGCGATCAGCAGAGAAAGATTGCAGGCGCGGGTGGGTTCGGAGACTATCGTGCTGGTGGATGAGGTGCATGAGAAGCAGGTGATCGCACGCAGCTCGGCCGATGCCCCGGAGATCGATGGGCGTGTCTTTATCCC
>CBDVCD010000317.1:0-3788 GCA_965372385.1 uncultured Gammaproteobacteria bacterium
CACTCCGCAACCTGCCGGACATAGCGGGGTTGATTGGATTTACCTCGGAAGGGAATGGGGGTCAGATAGGGTGAGTCGGTCTCGATCAGCAGCTGCTCCATCGGCACCTGTTTTACCACGTCCCGCAGATCCGCCGCGTTCTTGAAGGTGATGATGCCGGAGAATGAGATGAAGAAGCCCAGCTCCAGCGCCTGCCGGGCCATGGGCCAGTCCTCGGTGAAGCAGTGCATGACACCACCGGGAGAGTCCGCGCCCTCCTCCCGCATGATCTGGATGGTATCCTGTTTGGCCGCCCGGGTGTGGATGATCAGCGGCTTGCCACAAGCCTTCGCCGCCTGAATATGGGTACGAAAACGCTCCCGCTGCCACTCCAGATCCCCATCACTGCGAAAATAGTCGAGCCCGGTTTCCCCTATCGCCACCACTCTGGGTCCGCCGGACAGCTCCACCAGCTCCAGTACACTCGGCTCGTGCCGGTCCCGGTCATTGGGATGCACCCCCACTGACCAAGTGATTTGCGGATAGTCCTCGATCAACGCCACCATCGCCGGCCAGGACTCAAGATCGATGGAGACGCAGAGCATCTGCTCCACACCACTCTCCAGGGTCTGACTGACGAATTGGCTGAAGTCGTTGGCGTAGGGTTCCAGATCGACCCGATCCAGATGGCAATGTGAATCCACCAGCATGCTAAAAGAATCCTGTCGAGTGGTTTAAAAAAGAAAGTTAGAGGGTATGGGTGGGGCGATCCGACTTGAGTGCGCCGGCGAGATAGCCTTCGATCTTATTGCGCGCGGCGCCACCATCCTGGTCACTGAACTGGACCCCGATACCGGCGGCCCGGTTGCCTTCCGCACCCACAGGGGTAATCCAGATGATCCTGCCCGCCACCGGCAGGCGTTCCGCCTCATCCATCAGGGTCAACAACATGAAGACCTCGTCACCCAGCTTGTATTGCTTGGTGGTGGGGATGAACAGGCCACCGTTCTTTACGAACTGCATATAGGCGGCATACAGGGCATTCTTGTCCTTGATTGTCAGTGAGAGGATGCCTTGTCGCGGACCACCGGCCATTTCGTTACCTGTCGTCTGTTCAACGGTACGCCTGACGCAGACAGGCGTTCCATTCGATCAAAAGTTTTTCCAACATCAGTTGCGGGTTCAGATTGCTTTCGGTCAGCTTGCCCACTTCATAGACCTGACCCAGAAACCGCTGCAGCAGATGGGAGTTTAACCGCTCTGCGATATCCTGCAAGGTCTGCCTCTCATCCCGGTTGAACAGCAGTGGGGGTTGTCGGCTCGCCTGCAGGCGCAGCATGTCGATGACCCAGCCGGTCAGCCACCCCATCAGCTGCCTGATATCATATTTCGACCAGTCAGCGGCTAACTTTACCGGGTCGGTCCGCTTTCCGCCCAGGCCGACAAACGCATGCAGCATCTCCCGCCGCGCTGCCAGTGTCTCCGCGTTGTCCAGCGCCAGCGCCTTCAGGGGCGCCCCACCGGCCAGACTGAGCAGGGTCTGGGGATCAGCCGCACTACCCTGCTTCTCCAGCCATGGGATCGATACTTCCGCAGCCGGCTGAGCAAAAGCGAATTGCTGGCAGCGACTGCGAATAGTGGGCAGCAAACGGGAGGGGTGGTCGGTCAGGAGCAGCAGGATGGTATCCGCCGTAGGCTCTTCCAGGGTCTTCAGCAGACTGTTGGCGGCGGCGCTGTTCATGCGGTCCGCCGGCCGGATGATCACCACTTTATGGCCACCGGACTGGGCGGTCAGGGCAGCGCCCTCGGTGAGGCCACGGATCGTATCGATCTTGATCTCTCCGCTTTTGCTCCCCTCCTCCGGTCCGATCAGCCGAAAATCGGGATGAGTACCGGCTTGCAGCAGGTGACAGTGGCGGCAACGGCCACAGGGCTCCCCCTGCTCATCGGCTGAATCGCAGAGCAGGGATTGAGCCAGCGCATAGGCGAAACTGGCCTTGCCCACCCCCTCTGGACCGGCAAACAGCATGGCATGGGGTAACCGCCCCTGTTGACGGGCCTGTTGCAACCTGTTCCAGATACCCTGCTGCCAAGGCAACCGCTGGTGGGCGACCTTATCCATCCAGTGACTCCAGAAAGGTCTTCATGACCCGTCCAATCTGACCCTGGACCTGCGCTAAGGCAGGCGAGGCATCAATTATCTTCACTCTTGCGGGCTCCTCTTCGGCAATCCTTAGATAGCCCTGGCGCACCTTGTCGAAAAAGTCACCTGCCTCGCTCTCAAAGCGGTCAGGCTCGGAACGGCTGCCTGCCCGGTCCAAGCCGATCTCGACAGGCAGATCGAGCAGCAAGGTCAGGTCGGGCCGTAACTCACCCTGGACAAACAGCTCCAGTATCGCAATCCGCTCCCGGCTGATGCCCCGCCCCGCCCCCTGGTAGGCATAGGAGGCATCGGTGAAGCGATCGCATAACACCCATACCCCGGAATCCAGTGCCGGCAGGATCTTCTGCTGGACATGCTCCGCCCTGGCGGCGAACATCAGCAGCAGTTCGGTATCGTCCGCCATGCCGGTGTGCCGGTGCCCGAGCAGCAACTGCCGGATCTCCTCTCCCAGGGGCGTGCCGCCCGGCTCGCGGGTGAACAACACGGATTTGCCGGCTTGCTCCAGCAACTGCTGGATAAAGGCGAGATTGCTGCTCTTGCCAGCGCCCTCTCCGCCTTCTACCGTGATGAAGCGACCTCTCTCCATGGTTAGCGCTTCAACTGGTACTTGCGTACCGCCGTATTGTGCTCTTCCAGGGTGGCGGAGAAGTAGTGCCCCCCGTCCCCCATTGCCACGAAATAGAGCGCCTTGCCCGGCTGCGGGTGCAACACGGCCTGAATAGCCTCTCCGCTGGGCATGGCGATGGGTGTGGGCGTCAGGCCTTTATGCACATAGGTGTTGTAAGCTGTATCGGCCTTGAGGTCACGACTGCGGATATTACCGTCATAGCGATCGCCCATGCCATAGATGACGGTTGGATCGGTCTGCAGTCGCATACCCTTGCGCAGCCGCCGGATAAAGACACCGGCAATTCTCGGGCGCTCCGCTGGCAGGGCCGTCTCCCGTTCCACGATGGAGGCCAGAATAAGCGCCTCATACGGCATCTTCAGGGGCAGATCTGCCTCACGCCTGTCCCATTCATCAGCCAGAAACTGTTCCATCTTTTTATAGGCCCGGATCAGAAAGTCCAAATCGCTGGCATCCCTGGGAAAGTGATAGGTGTCGGGATAGAAGCGTCCTTCAGGATGCAGATCCGGATAACCCAGGCGACTCATGATCTCCTCATCCGCCAGTTCGGTCAGGCTGTGCTTCAAGTCAGGATGACGATTCACCGCGGCCATCATCTGTTTGAATGTCCAGCCTTCAATCAGGGTAAGAGAGTGCTGGACTACCTTTCCCGAAGCCAAGATCTCCAGTAGTTGCCCTGGGGTGACGCCCGCCGGGATCTGATATTCACCCGCCTTCAGTTGACTGGCCTGCTGAGTCCAGCGTGCCAGCAGCCGAAGCATAATGGGTTGTTCAATGACACCTTTGACCGTCAGATCCGCCGCCAGACTGTGCACGGAACTGCCGGGCATCAGATTGTAGAGGATTCCCTCTTCGGGAAGCTTGATGGGAGACTTGATGAAGTGGTCATACTGCATCCAGCCCCAGGCAAGCAGGAGACTGCAGACAAAAATCAGGATGCCGATGAGACGATTCAACATCTAGCGGATTCTACTCGAAAAAGCTCGATTCAAGGTTAAAAAGATCGCGTTTCTTCAA
>CBDVCD010000318.1:0-3785 GCA_965372385.1 uncultured Gammaproteobacteria bacterium
TGAATCAATAGGTAAACGAGACAGGACCATGCCAGCAAAGACCTACCACTTCCCGTTCATCGCCAGCCTGCACGACATCGATGCGGCCGGGGTGATGTTCTTCGCCCACTATTTCCAGCATGCCCACGACGCCTACGAGGCCTTCATGGCGGAGATCGGCTTCAGCCTGCCGGCACTGATCCGCCAGGGAACCCTGCTTCCCCTGGTGCATAGCGAGGCCGACTTTCTGCTGCCAATCCGGCATGGCGAGCAGTTGCTCATTGAGATTCAGGTGGAACGCCTCGGCAAAGCATCCTTCACGCTCGGCTACCGCTATCTCGATTCACGCGAGCGGGTAGCGGCGCGCCTGAAGACCAGCCACGTTACCCTGAATCCCGAGGACTGGCAGCCCATGGCGCTACCCCGGGCATTGCATGCGGTGCTGACTGAATATGCCGCTTGAGGGCGCGGCGGTCGAGCTTGCCCAGGCGGTTTCTGGGTAGACTGTCGAGGCTTCTGAACTCACGGGGACGCAGGCCACTGGGCAGATGGACACGGGCCCAGGCCTCCAACTGGGCCTCGCTGACAGGGCCTTCGTAAAAGGCCACCAGGCGCTCCCCCCAGAGCGGATCAGGCCGACTGCCGACCGCTACGGTATGCAGCCCGGGACAGTCCGCCAACAGCTGCTCCACCTCCCGGGGATGGAGCCGCAGGCCACCGGAGTTCATCAGCTCATCCGCCCGACCGGTCAGACAGAGCTGGCCCTGATCGTCCCAAAATCCCAGGTCGCCCGTCGTGAACCAGCCATTCTCTAATCCATCACCCGGCTTGAGTTGCGGATTGGCGTAACCGGCCATGACAGCATCCCCGGCAACCCGGATCTCTCCCTGCTCTCCTTCTGACAGCACCAGCTTGAAACCCGGCATAAGCTGTCCCACCCGCCCCGGATTCAATCCGGCCTGAGCCGTACTGTCCAGCATACACATGGAGCCGGTCTCACTCATGCCGTAACAGATTGCCAACGGCCAACCAGCCGCATGGGCGCGTTCGGCCAGCGAGCGATCAAGGGGACCACCACCTACCAGCGCCACCCGCAGGCAGTTCGGCGCCATTCTGCCCTCTGCCGTATCCAGCAGGCGACCCAGCATGGCGGGTACCAGGGAGATATGGGAGATCGGGTAGCGCTCCAGATCCCGCCAGACCCGTGCGGCATCGAAGCCCTGGTGCAGCACCATGGCGGCCCCGGCCTGACTGCAGCGATAGGGGATGGAAAGCCCGGCCACATGGCTCAGGGGCAGGCAACTCAACCAGCAGTCGCCGGCATTCAGTCCCAGTTGACGATTGACCTGCCGGGCACTGGCGGCCAGGTTTAGCGTGGAGAGCATCACCCCTTTCGGGTCGCTGGTGGTGCCGCTGGTGGGAACGATCAGGCCTATCCGTTGTGGATTCAGTTCGGCGGCGGCCGTCAGCTGCTCCGGCTTCACAGGTCCCTCTGCCAACCTGAGCAGCTCCTCTCCCCGGACCCGCTTCACATCCCTTGGCAGCTGAGCTTTCCACTCATCACAGATGATCAGCCGGCAGCCAGTCTGTCTGAGCAGGGCCTCCCATTGTAACCTGGGCATCTGGAGATCGAGGGGAAGCAGCGCTAGTCCCAACCGGGCGGCGGCATGCAGAGACAACAGGGTCAGCCAGGGGTCAGCCGTGCTCACGCCAACGGCAGGGCCGTTGGACAATTGCCGCAAGCGGGCGCTCACTGACCTGACCCGCAGGTCCAGCTGCCGGTAACTCAGGACAGCATCGTCCACATACAGGGCAGTCCTCTCGCTGCCCTCATTCACTGCCATAGCAAGCCTGCTATCCGGCATCTCCTCACCCCTACATTGTACGCCCCCAGTCGTTATGGTTATCGCCTGTTGCCGGGGACTGACCCTCGAATCAAATTTTTTCGTCTTCCTGACAGTTATAAAATTGCTGTTGGACTCATTCAGCTTAAAATTAAATTGACCATGTCATCGAGTAACCAGCGCATGACAATCTGTTTCTTCTTGTATTGTTCATATCCTTGGTCGCTCCCTCGCTGTCAGCCAGGTGCTATCGTCCTGATCCTGATTCCTTTTATACGCCTGCACTGAAGAAATTGAAAGCCGGGGAATCCCTCTTTTGGGGAGGTTCAATCACTCAGCGCGATAGAACGGACAGCCGAAAGGATTACCCCCCACCCAACCCACATTTGTCACGGAAACGAGCATGGCCACAGGGAAAACCGATGATCAGCACCACCGAGAGCAAGGCCAGAACGGACAGGTTTCCGAAACGCCCATAGGGTGTGTTGCCAGAGAGCGGCAGGATCTCTCCCTTGAGTACATCCTCCTCCAGCAGTGGCGAGGTGGCGATCAACTCACCCCTGGGACCAATGATGGCCGAGATCCCGGTATTGGTCGAACGCAGCAGATAACGTCCGCTCTCCAGCGCCCGCATCCGCGCAATCTGCAGATGCTGATGAGGGGCCAGGGAGTCGCCGAACCAGGCATCGTTACTGGCGTTGATCAGATAGGCCGCCTCGGGCAGGGCCTGGACCATCTCACTGCCAAAGGCATCCTCGTAACAGATCGACATCCCCACCTGATGCTGGCCCACCTGCATCAAGGGTTGGGGCCGGCTGCCTGGGGTGAAGTCGGACATGGGAATGGTAAAGAGATCCACCAAGGGCCAGAGCAGTGACTTGAAGGGAAGATATTCGGTAAACGGCACCAGATGGCGCTTATGGTAGTGATCCCGCTGATCCCCCATGGCAACCATGGCGTTATAGTAGCGCTGACCATCCTCATCCAGCTGCACCACCCCAAACACCAGTTGAGAGCCGTGCTCCTTCAGCGCAGCCTCCAATGGCTGCAGAAACGGCTCATCCACCTGATACTGAAAGGCGGAAACCGCGGTCTCCGGCCAGATGATCAGGTCGAGACCCAGGTTCTCCCGGGTTCTGGTGGCATAGAGTCGCAACGAAGGCAGCAACTGATCCAGTTCCCACTTCTTTGCTTGAGGAATATTGCCCTGAATCAGCCCTACCTTCAAAGCGGCGCCTACGGGTTGACTCCATTGAATCTGCAGCAGGCCCCAGCCACCCAGCCAGAGCAGCAGCAAGGAGGACGCAGCATACCAGCGAGTAGCTTGGGAGCGAATCAGCAACAGCAATAGCCCGGCAGAGAGCGCCACCGCCCAGCTGACGCCAAGCCCCCCCAACACCGGGCCATAACCGGCCAGAGGCGTACCGATATGGGCATAGCCCAGCTCCAACCAGGGAAAGCCGGTAAATAACCACTCCCGCTGCCACTCGACCAGCACCCAGAGAGCGGGAAATACCGCCACCAGTCTCAATCGGTGAGACCCTTTAAAGCGCTCCACAAGCCAACCCAGCAGGCCATAGAAAGAGGCCATGACCAGCACGAAGACCGCTGTGACCAGCAGTGGAAACAACAAACCCACATCACCAAATTCTTCGATGCTGATATACAACCAGGTCACACCGCTGCCCATCAATCCCAGACCATAGAGCAATCCCAGACGAAACCCCGATCCCTGTTTATTCAGCCAGAGCCAGAAGAGCAGCGCTGGACCCGCCACCGCCAGGGGCCAGATTTCAAAAGGGGCGAAGGAGAGGGTGGTAAGGATACCAGCCAACACCGCAACCACGCCTGGATTGATCTTCCGCGGACTCATATCAAACGCTATGTGAACCGGGTATCTGGCGTTTTAGGGCTGCGGAAAAAATGATTTGTCCGAAGATCACGTTCATATTTGGGTGCGTC
>CBDVCD010000319.1:0-3781 GCA_965372385.1 uncultured Gammaproteobacteria bacterium
CCTCACCGAATGCCGTGGCGGAAACCCATCAGGTTACCGGCTTTCACCTGTTGCTCCGGAGTCAGGACAGTGTAGAGGTCACGGCTGGCAATGGTGACCTTTTGCATCTGTTCCAGCCCTTGCTCATGGAAGGTGAGACGCTGCTCAGGTGTGGTCGATCCCGATCCGAACATGGTTTGCCGATGAGCGAACATCAGACCGGCCTTGCCTTTCACAGAGTCTGCGTAGGTATTCCAGGCAACCTCCTGGTCGGAAGTAATACCTATTGTCTCCTTCACCCGCGTCAGCTGCTGATCCGCATAGGCGACCGGGTCACCGCTCATCATCCAGCCCGGACCGCCGCCTGGACCGTGCATTCCTCCTGGACCACCCATCATTCCGTGGTGACCAGCCCAACCGGGTCCAAAACCACCGTGACCAAATACACCCGTTGTCGCACCAATGATGACAGCGGAAATGGCGGCAACACCCAAAAATTGTTTGGTTGTCTGTTTCATGACTCTCTCCTTTTTACGTTACAGTGAATCGAAAGTTGTTCAGCCTAGTACCCCTTCAAGGTGATATTGACGGGTTCAGAGCTTGATTATTATTAAACTGCACTTGTGTAAGCCAACTGTGTCGAAAAAGAGGCTTTTTGTAATCTTATGTAACAAGGGTCTTGAGAATTAACTGGGGTTACAATTCGCCCCCACACAAGCTGAAAAACACTTTAGATTTGGCGCCATGAACACCTCTCAAGATCACTTATTGGTCGTCGATGACGATCCCGAGATCCGTCTCTTGCTCAAGACCTATCTGGAGAAAAACGGCTACCAGGTCACCACGGTGGCAGAGGGCAATGGGATGTGGATAGCACTGGACCAGGCCCGCATCGATCTCATCGTGCTCGATCTGATGCTGCCCGGCATTGACGGGATGGAGCTGTGCCGGACCTTACGCGTACGTTCCAGAATCCCAGTCATCATGCTGACGGCACGGGGTGACGAGATGGACCGCATCCTGGGCCTGGAGATGGGGGCGGACGACTATCTGGCCAAGCCTTTCAGCGCCAGGGAACTGCTGGCCCGCATCAAGGTGGTACTGCGCCGGGTCCGGGACCTGCCCATCGATCCGCTGGCGGATGCCCCGGAGAAGCTCACCTTCTCTGACTGGATATTGGATACCCGTAACCAACACCTCACCTCACCAGACGGCGTGGTGGTCCCCCTGAGCAACGCCGAGTACCGACTGTTGCACATACTGCTGACCCACCCCAACCGGGCACTTAGCCGCGACCAATTGCTTGACTTGACTCAGGGACGGGACGGCGGCCCTTTCGACCGCAGTATCGACGTCCTGATCGGCCGGCTGCGCAAACGCCTCGGGGACGATGCCAAGCAGCCGGAACTGATCAAAACTGTCCGTGGCCGCGGCTATCTGCTCGCGAGCAAGGTCTCGTCAACCCTCTGAAGAGGATATTCGTGTGCGCGTATTGCCAAGATCGCTATTTGGAAGGTTGCTGCTGGTATTGCTGACGGGTCTGGTCCTGGCTCAATTGCTATCGGCCTTCATCCTGTTGCGTGACCGGGGACAGGTACTCTACGAGTCCATCAGAGAGAACCTGATCGTCCGTACGGCGGGCGTTGTCCGTCTCCTGAACTCCCTTCCCTCTTCTGATCGCCAACAGCTGGTACCGCTATTGGCCAGTCCGGAGCTGCGCATCACTCTGTCAGAGCAATCAATTTCGATCCCGCAAGCGGATCAGGAATCCGGCCTCGCCTCAGAGGTGGTTCGGGACCAACTGCTAAAACGGCTGCCGCAAAATACCGCGGTCCGTGTTTCCCTGGAAGGCTCGGCCATGGAGCCGCGGATGCCGCCGATGCACCGCCGGCACATGAAGGGAGCTGGTCGCATGTCAGGCCCTTGGGCCTATATGCACGGACTGCATGCTATGGCGCGGTTTATCCACATCCAGGTGCAGTTGCAGGACGGTTCCTGGGTAAGCTTCGAGCGCGGCGTATCTGAGCAACTCTTCGACTGGCCGGCCCGGCTTCTCATCGTCCTGGCTGTTTTGCTGGTCAGCGTGATATTGCTGTCACTCATCGGCGTACGTTCTATCATACGTCCCTTGCGGGACCTGAGGCAGGCGGCTGAAGGCCTCGGCAAGGATATCCGGCGGTCGCCACTCGTAGAGACCGGCCCCGCCGAGGTCAGGGAGACGGCGAAGGCCTTCAACACCATGCAAAGACGCCTGAAGAACTATATCGAAGACCGGGCGAGTATCCTCGCGGCCGTCTCACATGATCTCAAGACACCGCTGACCCGACTCCGTCTACGCACCGAACTGATGGACGACGAGGAACAGCGAACCAAGACTCAAAAAGATCTCGACGACATGGAGTCCATGGTGAGCGCGACGCTGGACTTTATGCGGGGCACCGAAACAGGAGAACCCAGCCAGCGTCTGGACCTGATGGCCCTGCTGGAAAGCATTCAGGAGGATGCGCAGGAGGCGGGTAAGGAGGTCCTGCTCCAGGGAGAGATTTCTGAGCCCTATCGTGGCAAGCCACTGGCGCTGAAACGCTGTATCGTCAACTTGGTAGAGAATGCCATACGTTATGGTGAACAGGCTGATATCAGGATTGAAGATTCCAAGGAAGCCGTGGTCATCTCGATCTGCGACCAGGGTCCCGGCATCCCAGAGGATGTTCTACAGAAGGTATTCGACCCGTTCTTTCGTCTGGAAACCTCCCGCGCACAACATACCGGAGGAACAGGACTGGGACTTGGCATTGCCCGAAACATTGCACGCGCCCATGGGGGAGAACTCATGTTGTCTAACCGTTCCGAGGGTGGGCTGTGCGCCAAGCTGACCCTGCCGCGTTGACCTCGAGCAGCATTGAGACCTGGGAGATGGCATGAACACCCCGATCCTGATCGCGCTCATCTTGTTGGCGGGAGCTATTCTGGCACCGCTGTTGATTCACCGTGCCTATCGCGCACCGAGAGCCCCGAAGCATGGAACGCCAGCGGATCTTGGCCTGCCCTGTCGGGCCATTCGCATCCCGACAGCAAATGGCAAGCGCCTGTTTGCCTGGTTTATTCCGCCCGTCCAGGGCCTCGAAAACGGCCCCGCGGTGGCCGTGATGCACGGCTGGGGCGGCAACGCCGGGCACATGCTGCCGTTTGCCTCCCTGCTCCACGGTGAAGGTTATGCCGTACTGCTGCTGGACGCGCGTAATCACGGCGACAGCGATAACGACAGTTTCTCTTCCATGCCACGCTTCGCCGAAGATCTCGAGCACGGGCTCGATTGGCTGGGCCGTCAGCCGCGCATCGACCGGCAACAACTGTTCCTGCTCGGCCATTCCGTGGGTGCCAGCGCGGCGCTGCTGGTCGCTTCCCGCCGACATGACCTGGCCGGCGTGGTAAGTCTCGCCGCCTTTGCCCACCCCGCAGACCTGATGCGCAGACAGATGAGATCACACCACATACCCTACCTGCCCATCGGCTGGCTGGTGCTGCGTTATATCGAGCGGACCATCCAGGTCAGCTTCGATGCGATTGCCCCCTGCAATACCATCCGCCAGTTGACCTGTCATGTGCTATTGGTGCACGGCGAGCAGGACGATACCGTTCCGCTGGCTGATGCACACCGGATTTATAACAACCGCCTCGATGACCAGGTGGAACTGCTCCTATTGCCAGATACCGGTCACGACTCCAGGGAGGCCATCTTGACGCACGGCGGATCGCTGTTGGCATTCCTCCAGCGATGTGGTGTCGGTTCTCCCAAGCCGTT
>CBDVCD010000320.1:0-3774 GCA_965372385.1 uncultured Gammaproteobacteria bacterium
AGGTTGCCCGAAGAGGGGCGTGAGATAGGACAAATCATTTTTTCCGTGGCCCTAAACAGCAGCACTAATTTCAACCAGTGATTAGAGATGCTCATAGACTCCCCGTACCTTGTGCAAAAGTTTTATACGAACCGGCTCCTGCAGCCAGCCCTGCATACCGACCGCGGTAATCCGGTGATCTGGGGAGTCGAGCTGAATCGGTTGATCGGTCTCCACGTAGGCGCTATCGGTCTGCATCTTCAGATCCCGGGTGGTTATTCGATAGTAAGGGATCGCCTTGCCTTGACCTTCCCGGTCGATAAACACCGGGCCGGGCATGAAGAGAGTGTCCCCGTCTCCGTGGACTATCGCCCTCTCCCCGCGCACCGACCAGCTAGGTGCCTCCGGGCTGAATTGCCAGAGGTGGGGTTGGTCCAGCTCAGTGGTGTCATTTTCCTTGTAGTAGCGCATACTGGGGGCTCGGAGCTTGTGGTGAAGAAACCCTTGGGCATCGAAGCTGAAGATGGTGAGTTGTTCGGCATAGGCGTCGGGAGAGCCTTCGGTCTTCCGTTGAACAGTCTGATCCGGGCTACTGATCTGGGCGAGCCACCAGCTGATGGCTGCCCCTCCTGCAATGAGTGCGAATAAGGCAATAGACTGGCGTTTCAAAGGTAGCTGTCCAGCGCCGCCTGGAGCTTACCCTGGGCATCCATGAGCAGTTCACAGACATCGCGACCTGCGCTACGGCCGCCAGGGTGGGGGGTCTGCCAATGTGCATGCTGCAGAACGAAGGGATGGGCATCATTCACCGCAATGGCCAGCCCGACCCGGCGCATAATGGGCAGGTCGACCACGTCGTCCCCCACATAAGCCACCTGATCATCCCTGAGTCCCAGCTTGTCACGCAACTCGAAGTAGGCTGGTAGTTTGTCCCGTTTCCCCTGATAGACGTGTTCAATCCCCAGACTTTTCATGCGAATGTGCACCACCTCAGAGCTACGGCCGGTGATGATGCCTATCTCTACGCCGGTGGATTGCAGCATCTTGATGCCGTGGCCATCCCGGGAGTTGAAGGCCTTGTACTCCTGGCCGTCATCACCGAGAAACAGGCTGCCGTCAGTGAGTACACCATCCACGTCAAAGATAACCAGTTTGATCTGTTTGGCTTTTTCCTGAATATCCTGCACTTGATATCTCCTGATGTGTACGCTTTATATGTTACACCACACTATATTACGCCGGCCCGCAACAGGTCGTGCATGTTGAAGGCTCCAACCAGTTTGTGATTGCTGTCCACCACCAGCAGGCCATTGATTTTCATCTCTTCCATCAGCTGCAAGGCTTCCGCGGCCAGCATCTCGGGTGGTACGGTTTTACAGTTGGGGGTCATCACCGCTGACGCAGGTACCTCCCGGATATCGATGGGGTGGTCCAGGGTACGCCGCAGATCCCCATCCGTATAGATACCCATCAGTTGACCATCCGAATCGATAATGGCTGTCATTCCCAGTCCTTTGTCAGATATCACTCTCAGCACCTCACTCAGTGAGGCGTCAATGCCGACCTGAGGCAGTCCTTTACCCGCGTGCATAATATCACTGACATGCAGCAGTAGCCGCCTGCCCAGACTGCCGCCAGGGTGGGAGAGGGCAAAATCCTCCGCGGTAAAGCCCCGGGCCTCCAGCAACGCAACCGCCATGGCATCGCCCATGGCCAGCGCTGCCGTGGTGCTGGCGGTGGGAGCAAGACCCAGCGGGCAGGCCTCTTTCGCTACACTCACATCGATATTGACCTCGGCTTCTCGCGCCAGGGTGGAGTTGGGATTTCCGGTCATTGCGATCAACGGCACACCGAGGCGTTTGAGCAGGGGGAGGATGGTCAGCAACTCCCCGGTTTCACCTGAATTCGACAGTGCCAATACGGTATCGCTAGAGGTGATCATGCCAAGATCCCCATGGCTTGCCTCTCCAGGGTGGACGAAGAAGGCGGGGCTGCCGGTGCTGGCGAGGGTTGCGGCTATCTTACTGCCGATATGGCCGGATTTGCCCATCCCGAGGACCACAATGCGACCGGAACAGGTCAGCATATAGTGACAGGCCTTGGAAAAGTCTTCATCGATACGGGCGGCAAGGGCGGAAACAGCAGCGGCTTCGGTATGAATCACGGCCAGCCCCAGGTTACGAAGTTTCTCGGATTCGGCATGAGTGAGTGATGGGCTCTGGGTCATGGGTGATTATCGTTGAAATGAACGTCTGTCGGTGTCGGGCTCCTGAAAGGCTTATAGAATATCAGGGTCTGGTCCACAATGAAGGTCAATTGGTACTTGACAGCTCGCGAACAGTATATTAGTATTTCCATATGTTCTGATCTTAAGTATTTTGATCAGTAACTCCTCCATCCTCCTTTGGTGGTTATGTTTTGAAGCGCAACTCCCCTGTTGCGCTTTTTTTTTGCCGTATTCCACTTCAGTGCTCCGTGCCGGTGATATACCCATCACGGATAGATTTTCCCGAGGAAAGGTGCGTCATCCTTGTTCCGTGGCAAGGGTCGCTCCTGCACATCCTTTACTTGCGACACTTGTGCATCTGACCTCCATGGATGGAGGAAATGCAATAGGATTGTAGGAACAATCCTTGCCATGCACGGCGCGCGATGAGGCGTAATAGCCAGCCTATTGCAACAATCTCACCGGAATGGAGTACTAGAGCTTGTGCCATCTTGTCAGATCTAGTAATATTCGCCGTCTTTTTCAGAAGCTAAACAGTTCTCCCTTGGAGCGACACCGGATGACAACCGTAAGCGCAAAGCCGGCAGAGGTACGCCGTAACTGGTACCTCGTGGATGCAACAGATAAGACCCTGGGTCGTCTATCCACAGAAATAGCACGTCGCCTGCGCGGCAAGCACAAGCCTGAGTACACGCCTCATGTGGATACAGGCGATTATATCGTGGTAATCAATGCCGAGAAAATCCGTGTCACCGGCAACAAGATGTCGGACAAGATATACCACCATCACACCGGCTATATAGGTAACCTGAAGTCAATCAGCCTGGAAAAGCTGTTGGATAAGGCTCCTGAGCGGGTTATACAGCATTCTGTTAAAGGTATGCTCCCCAAGAATCCACTTGGCCGCGCCATGTTCAAGAAGCTACGCGTCTTTGCTGGTCCGGAGCACACCCATCAGGCACAGCAGCCCCAACCGCTGGAAATCTGAACAGACTAAACCAGGTAAAAAAGATGGCAGATATTCAAAACACAACTGGACGCCGTAAGAGCTCCACCGCCCGGGTTTTTCTGACCTCCGGTAGTGGCAGTATCGTTGTCAACAAGCGCCCTTTAGACGAGTATTTTGGGCGTGAGACCGCTCGCATGGTGGTTCGTCAACCACTGGATGTCACCGAGATGGGTGACAAGGTAGACATCAATGTGACCGTGGTTGGTGGTGGCACCACTGGCCAGGCCGGTGCTATTCGACACGGCATTGCCCGGGCGTTAGACGCCTATGATGATTCTCATCATAGTACACTGCGCAAGGCGGGGTTTCTGACCCGCGATGCCCGTGCAGTCGAACGTAAAAAGGTTGGCCTGCACAAAGCCCGTAAGCGTCCTCAGTTCTCCAAACGTTAAGAGTATTGCATCCTTCGGCGGCTGTGTTGCTGCCGAGGAATGGAGAAGCACTTTTACTGGGGATTCGTCTAATGGCAGGACAGCGGACTCTGACTCCGTATGTGGAGGTTCGAATCCTCCATCCCCAGCCATAAGAACAAAGAACCCGCCATGGTGCGGGTTTTTTA
>CBDVCD010000321.1:0-3724 GCA_965372385.1 uncultured Gammaproteobacteria bacterium
ATCGACATAGATCTCCGTAAATGTGGTGATAAAGGGGTACCCTTGATGATTGATTACCCTGACTCTGACACAGCAAGGCTATTTGCAGATATTGCCCACAAACTGGTCACTTCTTTTGTAGTTTCCGAGGGAAAATAATGGACGGTAGCTATGTCTCCCATCTATTCGTATAAAAGCACCATGCTTGCCATATTTTTTGGAGGAGTGCTTTGCACGTCACAAGGCGCTATAGCAGCGGGTGGAACTGAGATGGCTGATCAGGGTCAGCCTCGACTCCATGTCGTTTTCAATAACGTGCCCTACAAGGCAGGTTTGGAGAGCGGCTGGGGCTTTTCCTGTCTGATTGAGGGACTGGATAAAACCGTTCTGTTTGATACGGGTTGTGGGCCGATGATTTTATTGAGGGTGGCCTCGGGGCGATCATAGAATTATCACAGTAACCGGGTACGCACCAGGCTTTAGGGAAAAATACGCTGGTTACTGTGAATTACTACCTTGTTGGCCAGTGAACATTATTGATGCAAGTAACCAGGAGGAATTGATTGTGACGGTGGAACGCAGACACGATATGGGCAGCGGGGGCTATTGCGTCTGTCCTAAATGTGGCGATAAAACGCTACATCACAGCGGGGTACCATGTCAGGATGAAAGATGCCCAGGCTGCGGAGCAAAAATGCTCAGAGAAGGCTCTTATCATCACGAGCTTTTTCAAGAGAAGCAGAAAAAGAAATAGGGAAGAGAACACGAATCATCCAAGTGAATGCAAAGCTCGCCTTTGCAAATCCTGATTTATTGATTCCACCAGAAGGGAATTCACGAACCCCTATAAACGGACGGGGTGTTCATCGGGATGCGTGGCCCTGATCAACATTGAGTGGCCTGAAAATCGAACGGTACAAGACTAGCGGACGCCGAGAAACCGCGCTTAGGCTTTGGCCCTTGCGCAGGCGGCTCCTGCGGGAGCTGCTCTAACCATGCCGAGGACGGCACCCTTCGAGGTTCATCACCGCCGCTACGATGACTGGTTCGTGCGTCACACCGCAGCCTACCAGTCCGAGTTGCTGGCCGTCCGTGCTCTGTTGCCCTGGTGCGGCCAGGGCCTGGCCATCGGCGTCGGTACCGGGCGCTTCGCCGCTCCGTTGGGTGTGCAGGTGGGCATCGACCCGGCACGCGAGGTGCTGGACTATGCGGCAAGCAGAGGCATCTCATCCGTACAAGCAATCGCCGAAGCACTGCCTTTTTCGGATAGCAGCTTCGACTATGCGCTGAGCGTCACCACCATCTGCTTTGTAGATGACGCCACCGCCATGTTGTCAGAGGCATACCGCGTCCTGAAACCGGGCGGTGAGCTGGTGATCGGCTTTATCGACCGGAACAGCGACCTCGGTCAACACTATCTGGCACACCAGGCCGAGAATGTATTTTACCGTGAGGCGACATTCTTCTCAGCCGATGAGGTGGAACGACTGCTGCACGACACGGGCTTCTCCGGGCCAGTCTGGGTACAGACTCTGTCGAAGACGCTGGATGAGACCCACGAGATCGAACCTCCAGGCGTCGGTTATGGTCAAGGGGCTTTCGTGGTGGTCAAAGCTAACCGGCCGTAGTCCATCCAGAGCGGAGTCGGTCGCTGTTTCACTTGCAATAGATCCTTTGAGTTGCATGAATTTCCTGAGGGCAGTGATTATTGTGCTATCCAAATAACACCTGCGTTAGAACTACACACCGCGATAACGAGAAGCACCTTGGGGATGCCGCCCCAGGCGTCGAAGGCAGCGACATGACCACGCAGGAAGTTGGCCATTTGGGCGTTGAGGTAAAATTGCACGAAGATGCGGCGCGAATAGCTGAGCACCATGACGAAAGCCATCAACTGGTGCTGCGCCTTGCCAATGGTGATCTTCCCAAAATGCCCCCAGTCAACTTGTCCTTGTTCACCGGGCAGGGTCTTCAAGCGCTGAAATGCCTCGGGCAGTGGTCTGGGACGATAAATGGCGACCTGGTGGCGAAAGTGGTCCGGGCCGCCTGAATAGCCACGCTCACGCACCATGGCATAGAGGCGGCTGGCGGTGAGTTTGGGGTACTTTTCCAGGGTTTGCATGACGAAAGGTAGGTAGTCGTCGAGCATCGATAGACGACCAGGTCGGTCCACCTTCGGCAGACCCGCCTGGGGCAGGACGCGATCCACCGTGTCATGGTGGATGCCCAGTTGCCGGGCAATAGTGCCCACGAGCCACTTCTCGACATGGAAGTAACGCAGGATCTGTGCTTCAAGTTCTTTACTGATAGCCATCTTTTCTCTCCGTTGTCCGGCCATCCAGTCCGATCAGGGCGCTTGCGCCTGAGTCATGGGCGGCCGGGGCATGATGTTCCAGTCAGAAGACGGATGAGGAGATGTGGTGTGTAGAAAATCCAGTCGCAGGAATGTGCTACACAAGCGATTGCAGAAAGAACAGCGAATCTCCCCATCCTGAGCTGCAGCAACGGCTGCAGGTGCTTCCGGATGAGTGGTCAGTAGATCATTGCAGGGGGGTGGGACAGAACCCTGATGCGTCACTTCTTTGCATCGGTCGCGATAACGGCTTTGACGCGCGGCGTGCTTCATGCGCCCGCGATGGGTGTTTTGATAGCGTTCGCCGGCTGCTTTTACAGAGGCATTTCGGGCGGTTGTGGAGCAGGATCCGAAGCAATAGATATTGCCATGATCGCAATTGCTGCAGATAATCACCTGGCAGTGACAGAGGACGCAGCTGTACAGGCGGGCGGTGTTCTCCATCGGCTTCTCCTGCCGATGAGAACTGGATTATTTCTCAAAATGGATACATACTATCCACGTCGTGCGAAAGCACGTCCTTGGGGTGCGGTATCGGTGACTGTCGAGGTCGAGACCCGGTACCGCACCTGTCTCAACAGCGCTCGCTATTGTCCCGATTTCTCGCCTGATGTCACGTGTTTAAGCGGATCTCTTTATCCGCGTACTCAATCATTCCCAGAAGATAAAAGCGCAGAGATCCAGGAGCCGGACTCCGTGTGGACAGCCCGTGCATGTCGCTGCGCGAGCGTATGGAAAACCCATGAAAAACGCTTGAGGCGTTTCTCACCGGTTTCCCACACTCATGCACCGCCTGACCACACTCCACCGGATCAACAAAGGAGCAAGCCGGGGGTGCCTGCGGCGCAATAACAACAAATGATATTGGGAAGGGAAAAACAAAAGAAGTCGATCTCAAGACGATCCTAAATCAGTGCTGGAAATTTCGATTTACGACCAAGGGGTATATTTGTTCAATTCTAGCTATCCGCCAGATAAGTGCGGGTTCTCGTAACCATCTACAGCATGGAGAAGCCATATTTGGCCACCCCGAATTATTACAGGGAGAAGCAACCTCTGACGTCAAGTCGCAACTGATCGGGGAAACCGATGGCACCATGGTACCGATAGTCACCATGGACCCTACGCAGGATGGTGATCAACGTAAAACGCGAACAGCCTGTTGGAAAGAAGTGCGTTTAGCGCTCGTTTACGAGGATGGAATGGCAAATCCAATTTATGGCGCTACCACAGGGAAGCCCGAAACAGGTTGGGGAAGAGCTTGTCCATTGTGCCTCACGTGTCGGTTGGGATATGCAGACAAAAATGCATGGCGTCGGTGACGGCGCGAGCTGGATTGCCAACCCATTCGAGGAGAAATTTTGCGCAAATTGAGCGTCTTAGATCTAATTC
>CBDVCD010000322.1:0-3710 GCA_965372385.1 uncultured Gammaproteobacteria bacterium
AAATATTTTCCACGACCCAACAAAAAAGGGTCACCGATTATCGGTGACCCTTTTATATGGGTGTATCCATGTGGATTTTAGTGGTTTACGGTTGTCAGTCCCACACTCACCCAGTCCTGCATGCCGCCACGGTACCACTTCAATTTGTAGGCCGGATAACCGAGGTTCAGCAGGGTCTGGATGTTTGCGCCTGACTGTGGGCACCAGATGCCGTTACAGAAGAGTACCAGGGTCTTGGCATTGCGGAAATCCCACTTGCCATCGACCAGTTGGGCGCCAAACTGTTTTTGCAGGATGTCAGCCAGGGTTTCGGCTTCCGCGGCAATCTCGAAGCTGCCCTGTACATCCACATTGATCTGGTTCCAGGGGACATTGACGGAGCCTGGGATGGTGCCACGCCGGACCCACTCGGGGGTGCGAGAATCGACGACCATGATGGTGCGATCACCATTTGCGATGCGCTTTAGATAACCCAGTACCTCCAGTTCTCCGACACTATCCACGCCTTGGGCGATGCTGGCGGGTTGGACGCAGAATGGTGGGCAGTGACGCGAAACCCTGGCGTAGGCTTCCGGCATTTTGGCGTTTTTGTCATCAGATCGATTGATATTGACCGACTTGCCTTTGTGCATGACATCGACAGACTGCAGCCCCGGCGCAATTTGGTTCTCCGCGAATAACGGATTGGAGAGCGCCATACCGCCAATCAGAACGGACAGGATAAGTGCCTTGGCATAATTCATCATTAACTTCCTCCTCATGGAAACCCGTTATCAATACTTCAGATAGGATGGCATGCGCAGCTCCCTTTGAGCCACGGCCTGTTGGTAGCCCAAAACGCCTTGTTTGTGTGCTTTGGCCGCAATTTTCATGGCGGTTACTGTGTCGCCCTTCTTCAAAGCGGCCTGGGCCTTCTTGATCATCTTACCGGTATCGCGCCACTCTCCCTCGACGCTAGCGGCTTTCTTTCTGGCCTGGTCGGCGGCAGCAATCATTTGCTGGGCCTTGGCCACCCGTGGGTCAGTGGCCTGGGCTGTGTCAGCGGCCACTGTGGTTGACAGGTAACCAGTAAGCAGCACCGCGAGGATCATACGCTGTGTAATGGATTTAATTTGCATCGTCTAACTCCCGATTGTTCATTTTGTCAGGTCTGTAGCTGGTGGCTGTCTATTTACGCGAGCCAGGGCCGTTCAAAGGTAACCCGTTGCTCATGTAGGTGAGGAAGTACTCAAGATTTCGGTACTGCTCACCATGGGCTTTGAAGGGTTTGGCCCGGACCTGTTTATTACAGCCCGTGAAGCGACGATGCAGGGTGCCAACGGTACCCCATTTCGAACGATAGACCGGAAAGTGCGTGGTATGGCCAAGCGCGGGGCTGAGTATATCTGAGCGGATCTTCATGCCGCCATTCTGCAGGTGGCAATTGGCACAGGAAAAATTTAACTGACCACGACGGGTATAGTAGAATTTTTTTCCGTTCTTATAGGCTTCGAGTGCCTTTGGGTCATCTTCGGGGATCACCACATTGGTAATCTGGCCACGTGACTGAAAGGCGATATAGGAGAGTATGTCGTTGATCGGACCCTTTTTATATTTAAGCGGTTTTTCTCCATTGGCGCTTCGGCACTCATTCAGCGCCATTGGCAGGGTGATGACTGAACTCTTCGCTTTGTTCCAATAAGGGAACTTACTTGCCATTGCGGGGCCTTCAGGAAAACAGTCCTGATAGGTTTTACCGTTGGCAAATGGGGTCTCCCACATGCTTTGACCCTCATCGATGAACGGCTCATAGGGTGGGAACTCTTCGATTGCCTCCCAGTTTTCCCTTCCAATCGGATCGATGGCATAGACACCATTGGTATACTCTTCCGTCTGTACACTGGGGAAGCGTTGTTTGAAAAAATTTTGGAAGGCAGCGAGATCCTCTTCAGGCATTGAGGCTTGTGCTGAAATGGCAATACCGCCTGAGATGACCAACATGGCCATTTTTTGAAGTATCTTTTTCATCTTTGTAATATCCTCTAAGTAGTAGAAATATCGACTCTTTCAGACCACTTAAAGTGACCAAATGAATTCCACGACCTTATCGAGCTCCGCCTTGGTCAGAACATCATGCTTGCCAAACGGTGGCATGGAGGATTCAGGATTTTTCACAGTGGGATCCCAGATCTGATTTCTCAAATCCTTCTTACTCTTGAAACGCCCCTGCATGGCGATCAGTGGAGGCGCAATATTTCCCGGGAAGTTACCCCCTTCAATCATGTGACAAGCGAGACAGTTTCCTCTCTTTCGGTCGAAGGCTATTGCCTTACCGGCTTCAATCGAACTGCTGCCGGCAGCCAAGCTAACAGGTGTGATCAGAAATTGACTGGCCAGCGCCATGGCGGCACCGGGTATCCCAATCCATTTACGGGTGTTTCCAAACATCGTAACCTCCTCAGGGGTTGAAATGAGACATGATTGGTTGATGTGTCTTTTCGGTTTGTATAGAAGATGGGTGACCTTTGCCTCTTTCTGGGCAAATATTTGTGACGTCTTACATTCTGCAACAAAAGGTCAATGTAATGAAAGTGTCATAACCATGCAACAGTATTATGGTTTTCCTTAATAAAGATAGGAATTAAATGTCATTTTTATCAATAAGTTGGGGAGTTTTGGATTGCTGAAATACAGACTCGCAGGAACCCCGGTTGGCTTTGCCGGAAGAAAAAGATTCCTTCGTCTGCGTCTCTTCTAAGATGGCAAATCGGAGCATTGCAAATAGTTCCGCCTGGTCAGTCTATCTGGTCAGGTGCATGGATGGAAGTCTGTATACCGGCGTGGCGCTGGACGTTTCCGCCAGGATTGAGCAGCATAATAAGGGCAAAGGCGCGAAATATACCCGGGGCAGGGGGCCGGTCGAACTGCTGTATTGTGAGGTGGTGGGGGAGCGAGGAGATGCCCAGCGGCGGGAATATGCAATCAAACAACTGTCAAAGGCACAAAAGATTGCGATGATTTCTGTTGATCAGGGATATTCGAAATGATCGTCTATTTGACTGGGCGCAGCACTTCGCTACACCGTTTACAGTGGTAGTTCTGCCCCTTTTTGATGCGGTTGTGACGGATGCTGGTCAGGTGATGTTGCCTACAGCCACAGGCATAGGTGAATCGACGCAGCCTTCTCGCCAGATGGCCATGAGTATCGTAGCTATGGCAACGCACTGCATCCACAGCAAAAAATTCCATGACTGATTTCCATTCATCGCCGTGAGGTCGAATCGAATTCCCATACAGGGTGCGTGCTACCAGGTGGGCAACCTCGTGTGGCAGGGTTTGGGTAAGAAAGTCCTCCTGGTTCTCCTGTAATAGCATGGCGTTGTAGCGGATATAGGGTTTCTTGTAAGGTGGAAAGACAACCATCCCAGCAGCCTTTCCCCGTAAGTCAAAACGGATTTCCGCCAGGGGAATAGCGCTACCGAAATGGATCTCAGCGAGCTGAAGAAGGTCCTGGGTACGCTGGTGGGCCGTTTCGAGGAGTGTTTGAGTATCCATGTTATTTATTGAAACAGGGAGCGGTAGATCCGAAAACAGATCTGCCCCAAATATGGACGTGATCTTTGGATAATTTATTTTTTCCGCGATCCAAGTACTCCGTCAATCCTATGTTGACGGAGTACTAGAGTCCGTTGTTCGGTGATGCGCGCAGGATATCTGTCAGGTTGATGGTG
>CBDVCD010000323.1:0-3688 GCA_965372385.1 uncultured Gammaproteobacteria bacterium
CCAACAAGAACGTGCATCCTTCCAAGGTGGTTGCCCTGGGCGACGAGGTCGAAGTGATGGTGCTGGATATCGATGAGGAGCGGCGCCGCGTCTCCCTGGGTGTCAAACAGTGCAAGCCGAACCCATGGGACGAGTTCGCGGCCATCCACAAGAAGGGTGATCACGTCTCCGGCAAGATCAAGTCGATCACCGATTTTGGTGTCTTCATCGGTCTGGATGGTGGCATCGATGGTCTGATTCACCTGTCGGATATCTCCTGGGACGTTGAAGGCGAGGATGCCATTCGTAAGTTCAAGAAGGGTGACGAACTGGAGACCGTGGTACTGGCGGTCGATCCGGAGCGTGAGCGCATCTCTCTGGGCATCAAGCAACTGGAGAAGGATCCCTTCTCATCCTTCGTGGCCACCAACGCCAAAGGCAGCGTGGTCAAGGGCAAGGTTGGCCAGGTCGATGCCAGAGGCGCGGTCATTCTTCTGGGCGAAGGTGTCGAAGGTTACCTGCGTGCCTCCGAGCTCTCCCGCGATCGGGTCGAGGATGCCCGTAGCAAATTGAAGGAAGGGGATGAGATCAAGGCCAAGTTTCTTGGCGTGGATCGCAAGAACCGCACTATCTCGCTTTCGATCAAGGCCAAGGATGCTGATGAAGAGACGGCTGCCATCAAGGGATACGCCAAAGATGCTGCTTCCAGTACCCCGACCCTGGGCGATCTTCTGAAAGAGCAGATGGACAAGGGTGAGTGAGTTTCTAGGAGCCTAGGGTAAGTGCTCCAATGATGCAGAAGGGGGGCCGGATCGCCGGCCCCCCAGATTACCAATTGGGAATACGACCAGTATGACAAAGTCCGAGTTGATTGAAATTATTTCCAAGGAACAGAGTCATCTCGCCTATCGGGATGTTGAACTGGCGGTGAAGTGCATGATCGAGCACATGAGCCAGTCGCTTGCTTCAGGTGAGCGAATCGAGATTCGGGGTTTTGGCAGTTTTTCACTTCACTACCGCCCACCGAGAATGGGCCGCAATCCCAAAACCGGTAAGACGGTAGCCCTTTCAGGCAAGTACGTCCCACACTTCAAACCTGGCAAGGAGCTGCGTGATAGGGTTAATCAGATCGATACCGAGGATTAATGTATTCCAGCTGCGTAGAAATTGTTTTGAAAAAACCGCGTATCTATTCAGCTCCCCATGTCTTCACACTGAAAAAATACCGTTGTAGGAGCTGCCCATGGCTGCGAACAAAGGCGGCAAGCCTTTTCGGCATCTTCACACAAAGCGACTATCGTCGCTAATCGCAGCCACGGGCAGCTCCTACGGTGGCTGAATAGTTACAAAACCGTTTAGTCAGGATTCCAAACGCATGACCTCTCAAGGGTCATGTCACCTGGGAATGCGCAGATAAACTGACTGCCGTAACCCGCTCTGCTCGATATGATCAACTCTCCCTCATGCCGGTTTATGATGTGCTTTACGATAGCCAGACCCAGACCGGTCCCCCCCGATTGTCGTGAGCGCCCCTTATCCACCCGGTAGAAACGTTCAGTAAGCCTCGGAATGTGTCTCTCTGGAATACCCGGACCTGTGTCCGAAACGGCGAATTTGGCGTGGTCTTGATCTCTACTCCAGCTGATACGGATGTTGGTCCCTGCCGGGGTATGAATAATGGCGTTGAAAATCAGGTTGGAGAAGGCACTTTGCAGTTCGTCTTCATTCCCAACCAGCCAGAGATCCTCGTCCAGTTCATGTTCGATTGAGTAGCCCCCCCTTTGATCGGCCAGCAGTTGTGCTTGGGTGATGACCTTTTTAATCAGCTCCGGTACGGGTACCGGCTTATAGCTGGGGGGGGTTTTACCCATCTCCAGTTTTGAGAGGATCAACAGGTCGTTGATGATGGTGTTCATCCTTTCGGCCTGTTCAAGCATGAGTGTGAATGGTCGCTCCTGAAAGGGCTGTGGGTTGTTATCGCTAAGGTTTTCCAGAAAACCGGTGATCACGGTCAGCGGTGTTCTCAGTTCATGGGAGACGTTGGAGACAAAGTCACGTCTGGCTTGGTTTAGATTGTAGAGATCGGTGATGTTTCTGGTCACCACCAGTCGTTGGTTCTTTTTACTGCCGAACGGTGTGATGCGCAGAGAGAGGATGACCGCTTTGTTGACCGGTGACGGGAACTCCAGCGGACGGGAGTGATCTGTTTTTTCCAGATATTCATCCAGTTCTGGGTAGGCGACAAGCGAGCTTAACGTCTCCCCTTCGTCCCGGGGCCAGTGGACTTGCAGCAGGTGTCTGGCTGCCTGATTGGCCCACTCCACTCTGGCTGACTTATCGAGCAGAATATAGGCGTCGGTTATGGCCGAAGCCACCTTTCTGAAACGGCTGGTATATCGGTTCAGAATGCGTTTGCGTTTCCGACTGCGGCTGCTCTGCCGGTCCAGCTCCTGATAGACCAGACCCCATATGCCCAGGGGGTAGGGGTAATTGATCTGTTGTCGCTGGGTGATCTGCTTGGCGAGTTTGATCAGGAAAAAACCGTGTTTGAGAATGTAGAGCAGGAGCCCGGCGATCAGCGTGAGTTCAATATGGTCGATTAAATAGCCGATTGAACCGCTGATCAGCAGGATGCCAAGCAGTTGAGTAGCTTCTGTTTTCAGAAATGGTTTCACGATCGCCTGACTGGTAATCCATCAATACAACCTTGACGGAGCACTAGCATACTGAGTCAATCGTCGGTGGCAAAACGGTAGCCTACGCCACGCACGGTTTTGATAAAACGATCATGCTGAGAGGGTATCAAATATTGCCGCAGCCGACGGATATGCACATCCACGGTACGCTCTTCAACATAGACATCGTCACCCCATACCTGATCAAGAATCTGGGACCGGGTATAGGCACGGTCAGGGTGGGTCATGAAAAAGAACAACAAGCGGTACTCGGAGGGAGAGAGTTCCAGTTTGTTGCCATTGATCAACACCTGATGGCTGCTCGGCTCGATGCGCAGCCCCTCCATCTCAACGGGTAAATCACCATTCCGCAGACCAGAGCGACGTAAGACTGCCCGTATGCGCGCAACCAATTCGCGAGGGGAAAAAGGTTTGGTGATGTAGTCATCCGCGCCACTCTCCAGTCCATCAACCTTACGAGCTTCATCCGTGTGGGCAGTCAACATAATGATGGGCGTGTTGCGGGTCTCTGGCCTCTGTTTCAGTTCCCTGGTGAAATCAAGGCCTGAGCGGCCGGGCAGCATCCAGTCCATGAGTATCAGGTCGACTCGTTCGGCTGCCAGCAGGTGCCTGGCATCCTGCGCATGCATCGCTTCACTGATGGAGAAATTATTCTGCTCGAGGACGAAGCGGATCATCTCCCTTATTTCCGCTTCATCGTCTACGATCAGTATTCGGGTCATGAGGTATGTGAACTTACCGCTACTCAAATGAGGCAAGTTTATGCCAACTCAGATCAGAATAGCAAAAGACCTGATCAGTACTCCTTGAACCTAGATTCCGCAGTTGACCACTCCATTCTACTGTTAACGAGTTGAATTCAAGTGTAATTTGTTCGATAGACCGACTCACCTACTGGGTGAACCACGCTACGAGGTAGATTGCACGTTTTTGGCGGCACATGTCTTCGTTGCAACTTCTTGGAATAGAATAACTATTCCGCGTCGTTGCGCCTCGACCTGCACCCCCAAAAA
>CBDVCD010000324.1:0-3661 GCA_965372385.1 uncultured Gammaproteobacteria bacterium
CTATCGTCGCTAATCGCAGCCACGGGCAGCTCCTACGGAGGCTGAATAGTTACCAAAAATCTAGATGAGAAAGAGTTGCCGGGTATTTTTCCGGGTCTGCTCCGCGATCCGTTCGACCGGTTCATTGCGCAGTTGGCTGATGGTCTCCAGAACGGTCGGCAGATAGGCCGGTTCGTTGCGCTCCCCCCGGTGGCGGCTGTCCGACTGATCGGGGGCATCCGTTTCCAGCAGGATGGCGTCCAAGGGCAAGACCTGGATCAGTCGGCGTAACTTCTTGGCCCGCTCGTAGGTGATGGGGCCACCAAAGCTCATGACGAAGCCCAGATCGATCAGCCGCAGTGCCTGCTGCTCACTGCCGGAGTAGCTGTGCAGCACCCCGCGTATACCGGGAAATCTTCTGATTGTGTTGATGACCTCTTCCACGGCCCGGCGGGCGTGAATGATCACCGGCAGGTCGAACTCCCTGGCCAGCTCCAGCTGGCCTTCAAAATAGAGCTGCTGCTGTTGGGGCTGGGGATCGTCGATGTAGAAATCGAGGCCACATTCACCGATGGCCACCGGCTTTTCCCGCGCAGCCCAGTCGCGCAGACTGGTCAGGTCCTCCGGCAGATGATCCGCCAGGCACATGGGGTGCAGGCCATAAGTGGCATGTAACTCAGGATAGTCGAGACAGAGCTGCCTGATCCTGGGCCACCAGGCCGCCTTTACCGCGGGAATGACCTGCTCGGTAACGCCAGCCTCGTGCGCTCGCTGCAGGGCCTGCGGTCGGTCCGCATCGAAACTCTCGTCGTCGAAGTGGCAGTGGGAGTCGATCAACCCCTGTCGCTCCCGGCCTTGTGCCTCCTGCGACACTAGGGCGTCCCTGCACGTCGTGCAAACACCCATTGGTCCTCCGTCGACAAGGCCTCGTGGTAGGTATAGTCCTCCCTATCGAACCCCTTGATCGCCTCTGGATCGGTGAGCCGGTTTTCAATGATAAAGCGGCTCATCAGCCCGCGGGCCTTCTTGGCGTAGACACCGATCATCTTGTAACCATCGCTCTTCTGCTCCTTGAACTGGGGGGTGATGATGCGCCCCTTGACCAGTTTGGGTTTGACTGACTTGTAATATTCGTTTGAGGCCAGGTTGATCAGTACCTCATCCCCCTGTTTCGCGAGTGTCTTGTTGAGTGCCTCCGTGATGGTGTCGCCCCAGAAGGCATAGAGATCCTTGCCCTTGTCGTTCGGCAATCGGGTGCCCATTTCCAGCCGGTAGGGCTGCATCAGATCCAACGGGCGCAGCACCCCGTAGAGGCCAGAGAGGATGCGCAGGTGTTCCTGGGCGAAGGCAAAATCCTCTGCGGAGAGGTTTTCCGCATCCAGCCCGGTATACACATCCCCCTTCATCGCCAGCACCGCCTGTTTTGCGTTCTTTGGGGTGAAGGGGGTCTTCCAGTCGCAATAGCGGTCGAAATTCAGCTCCGCCAGTTTCATGCTCAGCTTCATCAACTCCGCCAGATCGAGAGCCGAATAGTTGCGCAGGATATTGATCAGTGTCTGGGACTGCTTGAGGAAGTCCGGCCTGCTGTGGGTCTTGGTGACGGGTGGTGTCGCGTAATCGAGGGTCTTGGCGGGGGAGATGACAATCAACATGGATATTAACGCCTTGGAGGTTTTATACTGCCATCTTCGCCAGACGTGAGTAGAAAAACAACCGCAATCGACGTGGGGTTAGGGTTCATTCAGCAAGATCCATGACAACTCAGGACAGACAAGCCATCCTGCAACGACTGCTGCAACTGGTGCGGCAACTCTATGCAGAGACCGAAGGCCTGGTCGAAAGCGAGAGCGATCTTCAGCTCTGGTACAACCGTGGTTATGCCAATGGCATGCTCCAGGCGTTACGTATGCTGGGTCATGATGATCGCCTGCTGGCCCGCGTGGCGGCCGATCCTGACGACTTTCTCGCCGGCCAGGAGTTCCTGCCCTGGGGTAAGGCCTATCGGCATGGCTTTGAGATGGGTGAGAAAGAGACCCGTGAAGTTCTCTGAAATTATGGTTTTGGTATGAAAATTGTCTCCTTCAACACCAACGGCATCCGTACCCGCGAGCACCAGCTCACTAAGCTGCGTGATCTCTATCAGCCCGATGTAATCGGCATCCAGGAGACCAAGGTCCAGGATGTGGATTTTCCTCTGGAAATGATCGGAAACCTCGGCTACCGGGCCCACTATCATGGCCAGAAGACCCACTATGGGGTGGCACTACTCTCCCGCCAGGAGCCCCTGCGGATAGACAAGGGCTTCCCATCCGACGCGAGCGATGCCCAGCGACGTTTGATCATCGGGCGATATGAGACCCCCAAGGGTGGCGTGATCACCCTGATCAACGGTTACTTTCCCCAGGGTGAGAATCGTGGCCACGAGGTGAAATTTCCCGCCAAGCGTAAATTCTATGCGGACCTGCTCAGCTATCTGAATGACCATCATGAACCTGCTGATCCTCTACTGGTGATCGGCGACATGAACATCGCGCCACTGGACCTGGATATCGGTATCGGGGCGGACAACGCCAAACGCTGGCTGAAGACCGGTAAATGCTGTTTTCTGCCAGAAGAGCGGGAGTGGCTGGAAAAACTCAAGGCCTGGGGGTTGCGCGATACCTACCGTACCTGCCACCCGGAGGTCGAAGACCGTTTCAGCTGGTTTGACTACCGCAGCCGGGGTTTCGACCGGGAGCCGAGGCGGGGTCTGCGCATCGACCTGGTGCTGGCCAGCAATACGCTCAACGATCACTGCATCGACGCAGGTATCGCCTACGATATCCGGGAGATGCAGAAGCCGTCGGATCACTGCCCGGTGTGGGCCGAGTTCGACTATTGAATCATGTCCATGGCGCTCTTCCGCTTCTATGAAGAGCTCAATGAGTTTCTGCCGTCCGACCAGCGCAAGCGGGATATCGAGCTGACCTTCGAGCCCCCGGTGCCGGTGCGCCATCTGATCGAAACCCTGGGGATTCCGCACACCGAGGTGGAGGTGATTCTGCTGAATGGTGTCTCGGTCGGGCTGGATCATCCACTCCTGGACGGTGACCGGGTCAGCGTCTATCCTATGTTCGAGTCGCTGGATGTGACACCGCTGCTGCGGATTCGGCAAAAACCCCTGCGCCAACCCCGTTTTCTCGCTGATACCCATCTGGGTAAGCTGGCCCATTATCTTCGCATGTTGGGTTTCGATACCCTCTTTTTCAATGATGCGGGTGATTCTCGTCTGGCGGCCCTCTCGGCGGCTGATGAGAGGGTGCTGCTCACCCGGGACAAGGCGTTGCTGATGCACAGGAAGATCACCCACGGCTGTTATATCCATTCGGTCGATCCCAGGGAACAACTGCTGCAGGTGATGAGACGGCTGGATCTTGCCCGGTCAGTTCATCCGTTCAGCCGTTGCATGGAGTGCAATGGTGTATTGGAGGGCGTGGAGAAGCACGAGGTGGAGGCTGAGCTGCCCAAAAGGGTGGCCAGCCATTATAATGCGTTCTGGCGCTGCACGGACTGTGGGCGCATCTACTGGAAAGGGAATCACTATTGGGCGATGCATGAATGGATCAGCGCCCTGCAAAGTCAACTGACTGACGATAACTAACAAGCGTCCGTCTAGAAACAATATCATTCCCTCCCCCTGCGG
>CBDVCD010000325.1:0-3654 GCA_965372385.1 uncultured Gammaproteobacteria bacterium
TGGATACCAGATTACAAAATGCCTCTATACGTACGATTTTTGTGTCTTCTTAAATTTCTAGTTATTATTAATTATATGCATATTATAACATTCTTTATTACTAAACCACAAAACCTTTCGTGCCGCGCGTTCATGCAAGATAACCTCATCACCCGTCGTGGCATGCACTTTAATACTAGCAACAATCAATTACACAATATAGCTTAGAGTGTACATCGCCCTCCACGGTTACCGTTATTTACAGTATTGCTAATTTAGCCCACGGTGATCAATACCCACAATTATAGCAGGTCAATGGTAATGTTTTACTCACTTACTCTTTTTCTACGCTCGGTATCACCTGAGTTCGATAAGGTAATACCGGAGCATAAATAGCCCAGCCAGCGACTGCGGTGGTTCTCCAGACAGCTTAATCGCCTACTTGATGGGTTGCAGTGGCGATTTTAACTCCTGCAGGTGCATCTCCCGCTGTTTCCACAGTAAGTAGGCGGCAGGAATAACGAACATCGATAACAGTGGCGCGGTGATCATACCGCCAATCATCGGCGCTGCGATTCTCTGCATCACTTCCGAGCCGGTCCCTGCACTGATCATGATCGGCAGCAGACTAGCGATGATAACGGCCACCGTCATCGCTTTGGGACGTACCCGCAGCACGGCGCCATCCATGATCGCATTCTCCAGGTCCTGCCGGTTGTTCAGCTGACCCTCCTGACGCCGCCGGTCGAGGGCGTTATCGAGGTAAATGAGCATGATCACGCTGAATTCGGCGGCAACACCCGCCAGGGCGATAAAGCCAACGATGACCGCAACCGAGAGATGATAGTCCAGAAAAATCAGTAACCAGAAACCACCGACCAGCGCAAATGGCAGGGAGAGCATGACCAGCACAGCGGCCATGACCCGGTGAAAAATCAGATAGAGCAGCATAAAGATGATCAACAGGGTCATGGGCACGACTTTGAGCAGTCTCTCGTGAGCCCTGATCATATATTCGTACTGGCCCGACCAGGCGATGGAGTAGCCCGGCGGCAGGTTGACCTGTTGCTGCACGGCCTCTTTCGCCTCGTGCACATAACTGCCCAGATCCACGTTGCGGATATCCACGAAGGTCCAGCCATTCAGACGCCCATTCTCGCTTTTCAGCATGGGTGGACCGTTCACCACCTTGACCTCCGCGATCTGCGCCAGAGGAATCTGTGCCCCGCTGCTGGTGACCAGAGGCAACTCCCTCAGTTTCTGTACATCGTCCCGCTGCTCCCGCGGGAAACGCAGGTTGACCGGATAACGCTCCAGTCCTTCCACGGTTTGGGTGATATTGATGCCGCCCACCGCCACGCTGACGATCTCGTTGATGTCTTCGATGTTGATCCCCAGGCGCGCTGCCTCCAGCCGTTTCGGTACAATCTCGATGTAGCGCCCGCCGGTCACCCGCTCGGAATAGACAGAGGCGGTGCCCGGCAGCTGCATCAGCACCTGCTCGATCTCCAGGCCAATCTTTTCGATGGTTTCGATGTCACTGCCCGCCACCTTCACACCCACCGGCGTCTTGATGCCGGTGGAGAGCATGTCGATGCGGGTCTTGATTGGCATGATCCAGGCGTTGGTCAGCCCCGGAAACTTGACCCGTTGATCCAGTTCCTGCTTCAGTTTCTCCAGCGTCATGCCGGGCCGCCACTCCTCCCGCGGCTTCAGCTTGATCATGGTTTCGATCATCGTCAGCGGCGCCGGGTCGGTGGCGGTATCGGCGCGTCCGATCTTGCCAAACACCCGCTCCACCTCCGGCGTCTGGCGGATCAGGCGGTCGGTCTGCTGCAGCAGTTCGCGGGCCTTGCCGATGGAGAGGCTGGGCAGTGTAGTGGGCATGTACATCAGATCGCCTTCGAACAGATCGGGCATGAATTCAGACCCCAGTCCATCACCAAGGCGGGCCAGCCAGGGGATACCAGAAAAGGTCTCCCGCCACTGACGGGCCAGTTTGTGTTCCTGCTCTTCGAGCCTGGTGAGCGTCTCCTCGCCCACCCCGGGGTCCAGCCGCTGAGCCAGCTGGATCGGCCATTCGAGGGGTTCCAGCAGGCCTTTGATACCAAACAGCGGAAGCGTGAGGCTGAGCACCACCAGCAGGGAAAGCAGTAATACGGTGCGCGGTCTGGCGAGCACCCTGCGCAGCAACGGCCGGTAGATAGCAATCAGGAAACGAATCAGAGGATTGTGTAACTCGGATGGAATCTTGCCGCGAATGAAGTAGCCCATCAGCACCGGCACCAGGGTCACCGCCAGCCCGGCCGACGCCGCCATGGCGAAGGTCTTGGTAAAGACCAGGGGGCTGAACAGCTTGCCTTCCTGGGCCTCCAGGGTGAATACCGGCAGAAAACTCAGGGTGATGATCAGCAGGGAGTAGAACAGCGCGGGGCCGACCTCCGCTGTGGCTTTGCCGATCAGCCGCCAATGCTCTTCATCACTCAGATTCGGACCTGCCCGCTCCAGGTGTTTGTGGGCGTTTTCGATCATCACAATCGCGGCATCCACCATCGCGCCGATGGTGATGGCGATACCACCCAGAGACATGATATTGGCGTTGATCCCCTGCTGCCGCATGATAATGAAGGCAATCAATATGCCAATCGGCAGGGTCACAATGGCGACTAAAGACGAGCGAATATGGAACAGGAACACCAGGCAGACGATGGCAATAACAATCAGCTCCTGGATCAGTTTTCCCGTCAGATTGTCCACCGACCTGACAATCAGTCCGGAGCGATCGTAGGTCACGACAATCTCCACCCCTTCCGGCAGGCCCGATTTCAGGCTCTCCAGCTTCTCCTTGACCGCCGCGATGGTGGTCAGGGCGTTTTCCCCATAACGCATCACCACAATGCCTCCGGTCACCTCCCCCTCACCGTCCAGTTCGGCAATGCCGCGGCGCATTTCGGGGCCGATCTGCACATGCGCCAGATCCCGCAGCAGGATCGGGATGCCATCCTCCGTCACATCGATGGGGATCTGCTCGATATCCTCCAGGGAGCCGATATATCCGCGGGTGCGCACCATGTACTCCGACTCGGCCATCTCGATCACCGAGCCACCCACCTCGCGGTTGGCGTTGCGGATCGCCGCGGCAATCCGACTGATGGGGATACCATAGGCCCGCAGTTTTTCCGGGTTTAGTACCACCTGATACTGTTTCACCATGCCGCCGACCGTGGCCACCTCCGACACGCCTTGCACCCCCTGCAGCTCGTACTTCAGGAACCAGTCCTGCAGACTGCGCAGTTGTGCCAGGTCGTAACGGCCGCTGCTATCGACCAGTGCATAGCTGTAGATCCAGCCCACCCCTGACGCATCCGGGCCGAGCCGTGGCACCACCCCTTCCGGCAGGTCCTCGGAGGCCTGATTCAGATACTCCAGCACCCGCGAGCGCGCCCAATAGATATCGGTATCGTCATCGAAGATGACGTAGACATAGGAGTCGCCAAAAAAGGAGTAGCCACGCACCACCCGGGCGCCGGGGACCGACATCATGGTGGTGGTGATCGGGTAGGTGACCTGGTCTTCGATGACCCGTGGAGACTGTCCCGGATAACTGGTCTTGATAATGACCTGCACGTCAGACAGGTCGGGAATGGCGTCCAGGGGCGTCTCCTGTACCGACAC
>CBDVCD010000326.1:0-3608 GCA_965372385.1 uncultured Gammaproteobacteria bacterium
GAGGGTCGACTTTACGTGGCCGATTCCGCAACGAACTCCGTGCAGATATTCGATCGCCAGGGACGTCTCCTGCTGATGCTAGGCCAGGCGGGGCAGGGACGCGGCGAGATGGATCTGCCGTCGAAAGTCTACATAAGCTATGAGGCAGTCGAGTACTTCGACGAGTTCAGCTCGCCGGACTTCAGCGTGGAGTATATCATTTTCGTGACTAATCAGTTCGGCCCGAACAAGGTCAATGTTTATGGATTCGGAAAGATGCGGGGCATGCAGTATCCATAGAGACAGGAGTGAGGTAATAACGAGCAAAATTAATCGCATGAGAGATGCCAAGATGTTGGGCTGATAAATGAGTGATGTCAGGTTGATATATTAACCCAAGATGGCTGGTTAGGAGACCCCATCTTCATTCGGATATGAAGTCGTCACAGACTAAATAGAATGCAGTGTGTGCAAGTATAGAAAAATAATCGGTCATGTTGCTGTCTGTTTAAGCGCGGTCATGTTATGTGGCTATGCAAGCTCAGAGGAGATTGCGCCGTTCCAGGTAACTGGCGTAGAGGGGGAAGTCTATGTGCGATATTTTACCGATGAATACATAGACAAGTATGCCGGTGTTGAAACCAGCCGGCGCGAAGGGACTACAGCCGAGCAAGGGCTCGATTTAACGCTGCACAGTTTTATCTATCACCCCAATTTCTTCCGTCTGGATTTCGGTGGTGGGCCGGTCTTCATACAGCAAACCTATGACTCCACCCTAGTGGATAATTCGAATAAGGAGGAATTTTTAAATCTGCATGCCGATGCAAATATCCTGGAGAAAAAGCCCTATCCGTTGAGGCTGTATTACGATCGTCACAGCAGCACCACGCCCTACGCTGTACAGGACAGAATGTTGCTGACCAGCGAGAAATACGGCTTGAAATTCAAGCTGAGACGGCCTCTATTACCGGCCCTTGTTCTTTTTGATCTCAGTAGTTCTAAAATAGATGGAGAAAACCTTCAGCGTATCACCGATGAAGCGACCGATAGGGCCTTGCTAAAGGTTTCCGGTGACCTGGGTTCCAATGGCGATGGAAGTATGAGTTACTCCTGGACAAAGGACAATTCGGCCAGTGGTTCGGTTTCCCGCCCTATCATTGAAACCATAAAAATTACTCGACTGTTTGATGCCTGGACGGAGCACAAGTTTGGGGGCGATGAGTGGATTCGTTTGACTAATAAATTTCTTTTTAAGGAACAGGATAATCTGCCAAATCTTGAGGAACTCCGATACGTCCCCAACCTCTATTTGACCCATGCAAAAAATCTCAGATCCTCTTATCGATACAGTTATCTGGATAGATCTGTAGAGGGGATCGATACCAGGGCCCACGGATTGGATGGCGGTGTGAGTCATACCAGTTTTGATGACCGGCTGGATACCAACATCGACCTGCATGCGGATACAATTGATACCGTAGGAGCGGAACAGAGATTTTATCAGGGAGACGTCAATCTCAGTTATCTGCAACCATTCGATGCCTTCAACATCCGCTACACGGGGGGATGGGGGATAGATTATACGGATCGAGTGACTGAAGGTGATACTGTTGTTCCCGTTGCTGCTGAGCCACATACTGTCGATATTAGAACTTTATCTTTCAGATTGGACAATAAAAATGTTGTTGAAGCCAGTATTGTTGTAAAGGATGTTGCAGGAGTCCCATTTGGTGAAACAGATTATCGAGTGGTTACCATAGGTGAGATTACTGAAATACAATGGTTGGCTCCCCTTATACCCAATGATCCCAATAATCCAGATCAAATGGATGTAATGGTGGATTATGTTTTTCAGTCGGGCGGTACCGCGGATTATTTCAGTTACAGACAGCTCTATAGCATGGAACTGACCAGGGGGAATTATCTGAGAATGTTCGCCAGATATCGGAGTACAGATCACAATCTTCAATCAGGATTACCTTCGGTCCCCCTCAATTCAAAGGAGACCGCGACAGTCGGTTTACATGTAGATTACCCCTTGAGAAATACCTGGACCGTGGGTGGCAAGGCAGAGCATGAGAACCATGATGCCGATGTGGGCTCTTACCGGCGTAACAGTGCGGGCGTCTATCTGCAGATTCCAAAGATCCTAAAAGGCAATCTGCGTCTGTATGCTGACAGACTACTGGTGGATCACCTGGAATCTCCTGAAGATGTGGATCTGACCCGTTTTGGATTGCGCTACCATGCGCGCTTATGGAACCGGACCACACTGACCGCGGATCTTGTGGATGAGGAAGACATTGGTGGTACCCTTGAGAGGGCCTATACCCGGGCAAATGTGCGTTTGGGCTGGGCTTATCGACAGCTCAGTCTCTCCGCTGAGGCTCGATACTTTGCGGATAGGACTGGCGAATCGGAAAGGGATCAGAGCAGCATCAACCTGCTATTGTCGAGGAGATTCTGATGCCCGGGCAACTTTATCATTGGTTCAAATCGGTTTCGTGGGGTTTGACCTGCCTGTTGCTCATCGCCTGTACAGGACCAGCGAGGGAAGGTTCGGAGCAGTCGGAAATCCAGAGGCCAGTCTGGCCGAAACCACCTGCTCAGGCGCGCATCGAGTTTGTGCAAGAGATAGCAAAACCCGAGGACCTTGGGATAACGCCTGGATTCTGGAGTCGGCTTGTGAGTGTATTCGTGGGCAAAGAGGAGACCCGGCTGATCAGGCCTACAGCAGTGGTTATGACCTCGGATGAGGTGATGTTTGTGGCAGACCCAGGATCGAAGGCAGTACACCGCTTCGATACCCGTGGTAAAAAACATGACATGCTGCAGCTTATGGATAATGGAGCTTTTCGCTCGCCGGTCTCCCTTGCTGTCGACCCTGACAATCGTATCTATGTCTCTGACTCTGCGCTCAACCAGATCTTCCTGATCGACAAACAGGCCAAACATGCGGTTCCATTCAACACCACTATCGAGTTGGACCAGCCTACCGGACTGGCTTTCGATGCCGACAGGGGCCGTCTCTATGTGGTGAATACCCGTCAGCACCAGGTGGTGGCATTGAATGTACGGGGAGAAGTTGTGCTTAGCTTTGGCTCTCGAGGTGCGGGCGCCGGTCAGTTCAACTATCCCACCCAGATCTGGAGTGATCCGGCTACTGGAGAGCTGTGGGTCACTGACTCGCTCAATTTTCGGGTTCAGCGGTTCACGCGGAATGGACAATTTATTTCCGCGTTCTCCGGCGTTGGAGATGCCACGGGAAATCTGCCCAGACCAAAAGGCGTGGCGACCGACAATTCAGGCCATGTCTACATCATGGATGCGCTGCTGAACACCATGCAGATATTTAATCAGAAGGGTGAGTTGCTGCTCTATCTGGGTGATCAGGGCAGAGGTATCGGTCAGTTCTGGCTGCCGGTTGGCATCTATATCGATCACAAAAACCGGATATTTGTTGCTGATTCCTTCAACAACCGGGTGCAGGTATTCAGATATTTGGAGAACAAGGGATGAAGAGATTATTCGTTTCAGTTCTGTTCTTTAGTCTCACCCTGTTGTCTCTCGGTAGCGCACTCGGCGGGATAGAGTCCAGCAAGCACAATCTCTCCGTCAGTGGCACAGGT
>CBDVCD010000327.1:0-3580 GCA_965372385.1 uncultured Gammaproteobacteria bacterium
ATTACCGACCGAAACTGCCACCGACCGACCGTATACCGAAATGTTGGTGGTGTGATTTCCGAATTGGTTGTGAGTAAAGCGAAGAAGTGAAACGGGTTCTTGAAACCGAACACCGAACCACCACCGAACCGATTTCCCGAATCTGTGATTTGCGCTTGTTTCCCAATTGCGACTGTTACTTACTTCGCATAGGCTCAGAGAGAAATCGTTATCTGTGGAGAGAAAACCTTGGACATATCAGGCTGCTCCTATCTTATTTACGTTGTCACGGGAAACACTGAATGCACTCAAGTATGAGACTACGCACCCGTCTCTTAGCCGCATTGGTTCCAGCTATGCTGTTGCTTTTTTTGGCATTATTCGCGCTCGCCTTCAACACCAGCAGGAGTATCCTAGAGGAGCAGATCCAACGTGAAAGCAGAGCACTGGCGCGAGCCCATGCCGGCGAATTCGATCTGCTGTTCCAGACAGCTCAAACTGTGGCCCAAGGCCTCGCACTAGCCGTAGCTAATGACTCTGAGCTGGATCCGGTCCGTATCAAGAAACGCATCCGAAATACCTTGGAGCAGTACCACTTTGTCTATGGCTCAACCGTCGCCCTCATCCCCGATGCCACCGAGCTGAGAAGTTTCGCGCCCTACCTGTACCGCGAGCCGGAGGGAATCCGTTCCACCTCGCTGGCCACGGCGGACTACGATTATCCACATTGGGACTGGTTTCGCACCCCACTGGAACAGAATAGTGCGACTTGGGGTGAGCCCTATTTCGACAAGGGCGGCGGCAATATCCTGATGGTTACCCACTCTGCACTCATCCGCCGTCAGGGGGAAATCCTGGGGGTGGCCACGGTGGATATCTCTATAGCCGAGCTGGTGGATCAAATCCGGACATTGCGGGTAGCCGACAGTGGTTACGCATTCCTGCTCACGGCAAGTGGTCGCCTGATTGCACATCCCCAGCAGGGACTGCTGTCAGAGCAGGATCTGAAGACAATGATCAAGGCTTCTGACGACGGTAATCTGAGGATGCTGGAAAGGCTAATGGTTGACAGTAATGACGAGCTTGCGGTGCTCACTGATCCGTTTTTAGGCCAGCCGAGCTGGGTGGTGAGTAGTCGCATAGAGGCTACCGGTGCCACCTTACTCATCGTACTACCTCTGCAGGAAATTATGCGCCCTGTGACCCGGCTCAAACAAAAAATGTTGCTGGCAGCGGTGCTGATCATAGCGATTACCCTGACGATCATCCTGGCCCTGGCCGCCAACATCACGGCACCCCTGACCCGGCTGGTGGATCAAGCGGAACATTTCGCCGCGGGACGCTTGGATCGGCGCTTGCCCGAGGATACAGGCCCAGTGGAGACTCGCCACCTGGCACATGCTTTCAATAACATGGGCGCAGCTATACAGCGGAACATCGAGGAAGTGCGTAGCGCCACCGCAGAAAAAGAGCGCTATCACAAAGAGCTTCAAATCGCCGCCGAGATTCAGAAGGGGATCCTGCCGCATCGTTTTCCCCCGTTCGCCGACTTGGAGGCCCGACTGGATCTTGCGGGTCTCACACGGCCGGCCCGCGAGGTTGGGGGCGATTACTACGATTTTTTCCGTTTGTCCCGCGACCGTATTGGCATTGTGGTCGCCGATGTCTCCGATAAGGGTGCTGCGGCCGCGCTGTTCATGGCCATTACCCACACCCTGGTGCGCGAGGTGGCCCAACGCCGTGTTCCCCCGGCCGAGGTGCTGAGGCGTATCAATCGTACATTGGCCGACGAAAATCCCTCCGGCATGTTTGTCACCCTTGTGTATGGCGAATACCACTCGGATACGGGCCATCTGCGGCTTGTCAATGCTGGTCACAATCCGCCCCTGCTACTCCGCGCCGACGGTGGCATGCAGATCGTGATGGCCAAGCCCAGACTGCCACTGGGCGCCATGCCGGACACCCGCTATGAAACCCTGGAACTGCGGTTGGAACCCGGTGACAGCATCCTGCTGTACTCGGACGGCATCACCGAGGCCTGCAATTCGGAGCAGGAAGAGTGGGGCCTTGGCCGGTTGCAGAAAGTTCTGGGAAAGCTTCAGGGAGATATGCGGACGGTAGCCCATGAATTATTGGCACGGGTCGATGCCTTCCGAGGTGACGCTGAGCAGCACGACGACATCACCCTGTTATTGCTGCAACGCCAGCCTGCAGACTTGCCGGCTGCCGACAAGGCCGAGCATGCCCGCAGTGTGCGCATGGAGTGGCCGGCCCGCACTGAAATACTGGTTAAGGTAGCCGCCTTGGTCGAAGCCATGGCCCGGGACGCTGGCTTCGACGAGCGGGAGGCAGGCAGGCTGGTACTGGGTGTTGATGAGGTGGTCAGTAATGTGATCCAACACGGCGATGGGGAGGAAAACCGCTTCGCCATGGAGCTGACCCCGCTAGATGGGGGGCTGGAGGTCACAGTGATCGACTGGGGCGAGCCGTTCGACTTCGAGGCCAAGTCCCATACATACAGCGGGACGGTGTCATTGGATTATGAGCCCGGCGGCATCGGCCTGTATCTCGCGTGCCAGTCGGTGGATGAGATGCGTTATATTCCCGGAGCTGCCGATGGCAACCGGCTTACGCTGGTGAAGTACCTAAGCGTGTCTGCCTGAATCCGGTATAGCACCCTCGCCGAAACCTAAAAGGTTCCTGATGCGACAGGTTAGACGGGGGTCTGAGTTACCAAGCTTTAAACAGGCAACTAACTTTTTCGCATCTTTGATTAGCGCCCAATTTTTGATATGAACGCCGCAAATTAAGAGGAGAGCATCATGAATTCCAAAAACAACGGCACCGTTTTCAATGCGCTCTTCCTGAGTGACCGCGAATATGCCGAGTGCTTCGATACGTTTAAGCAGATCTCAACCGAATGGCAATCGACGCAGAAGTGGCTGAGTGATGATCTCCTTCCCCAGCGTGCCTGGCCAGATCCTCTGAACATTCTGAGTATTGGCAGTGGCACCGGAGATTTCGATTTGCAGCTTATGAAGCTCATATTGAAGCGCTGGCGTATCGGGTCCTATATCGCAGTCGATCCCAATCCCGATCATAATCAAATATTCGCAACAAGATTCCGGGAGAGCGGCCTGACGGTTTCCAATTTCGAAATACTCTCTCAGACCTTCCCAGCCCAGCATCTAGATATGAAATTTGATCTTGTCCATATGACGCATTGTCTTTACTACATACCGGACCGGCTCAAGGCCATTCAAGGCGCCCTCGACATCCTGAACAATCAGGGCCTTATTTTGATCTTTCACCAGACCCCTTTGGGCATCAACGAAATTCAACAGCGTTTTTTAAAACGTGCCAAGGGCAACGAAAGTGAAATGTATTCTTCCAAGGACATCTATCGGTTGCTGGAATCACTCCCTGTCACTTTTGCATTTGACATTCTTGATGGAATACTGGATGTGTCGGATTTTGCCGCGCCGCAGTCCTTTCGGGGAAAGCAGCTTTTGAATTTTTTCCTGGAATGCCGTGCAGATTTGTTAACGCCGGAATTCAAAGAGGAGGTTGTAGATTTCATCAAAGGGTTGGCGTTTTCTGA
>CBDVCD010000328.1:0-3577 GCA_965372385.1 uncultured Gammaproteobacteria bacterium
AAGGCCGGCGAGGCTTGCGATCATCAGGTAGAGGGGAATCAACGTAAGGTACTTCGCGAGCACCATCGCGTAGAGGGCAGCGGCCATACTGAGAGTGACCACAATAATCGATGGTCTTTCCTCCGGTTTTGACCAAATTATCTGATGGGAAAAGAAAAACCCCCTCGAACAACTTGAAAATTATCCGAGGGGGCTGTCTCCTGTTTCTACCAAGAAAACGAGAGACAGAACCAATGTGCCACGCCTTTCTTAGCGTTTCCAGATTTTATCGCTTTCTGTTCCAGATCGACCTGGATATTGCCACTGAGGTTCAGCGGGGTGGCTGTCTGCATTGTGGTGGTACGCTGCACGTTTCCTGCTACCCGCGCAAGCCTCGTGGTATTCGTGCCGCACTGGACGAGTCCTATGAGTACCGCCTGAGTTTCTGCTGTGCCGAGGATGGCTGTCGGCGTCGCAGTACACCTCCCTCGGTGCGTTTTCTTGGCAGGAAGGTCTACCTCGGTGTGATTGTGGTTCTGATCACCGCCATGGAGCACGGTCTTACCCCCAAACGCCGCAAGCAACTGATCGAGAATCTCGATCTGTGGCCCCAGACTCTTTCACGTTGGCGTCAATGGTGGCGGGAAATCTTTCCCAAGAGTTCCTGTTGGCGGTCGGAGAAGGGGAACTTTATGCCACCGATTGAACTTGAGGATTTGCCCGGCAGCCTGCTTGGCCGACTCAACGGCAAGGATCTGCCTCTACGCCTGTGCCGATTACTGCTCTTGTTGGCCCCCTTCACGACCACCTCCTGGTCAGGCTCCTTGAGGGTGGTAATCGATCCGCAGAAGATGTGATCGCAACCCCTGATTCGGCATGAGTAGACTCCCGGCACTGTCATTACCGGGAGAAGTTGAATGCCTACCGAAGAAGATCCCGATCGCTGGGCGCGGTTGCGTTTTGCGATCATCGGCCCCCTATTGGCCGCGCCACCGCCTCGCGGAGAGCTACGCAAGACGATTGCAGCACTGGTGGAGAAACAGTGGTCCCATCCAGTGGACGGAACCGCCATCCGCTTTGGCTTCGCTACGCTGGAGCGTTGGTACTATGCCGCGCATAAGGCCAAAGATCCGGTGGCGGCCCTGCGTCGTCAACCACGGCAGGATGCCGGTCGCTTCCGGACGCTCTCAGCCGCCCTGATCCGGGAGTTGGAGGCACAGTACAAGACACATACGGGGTGGACGGTACAGTTGCACTACGACAATCTGGTGGTCTTGGCCGACGAAGATCCGGCCCTGCATCCCATGCCCTCCTACGCCACCTTGCGTCGTTACATGAAGGCGCGAGGCTATCACCGCAAGCGACGACCCAAACGGGATACCCCCGGCGCCCGCCAAGCTGAAAAACGCCTGGAGCGATTGGAGGTGCGCAGCTACGAAGCGGAGTATGTTCACAGTCTCTGGCACACCGATTTCCATCATGGCTCCCGCCATGTGCTGACCACCTCCGGCAGTTGGGTCAAACCCTTGTTGCTGTGCATTATCGACGATCATTCCCGCTTGATCTGCCATCTGCAGTGGTACCTGGATGAAAGTGCGCAAGCGTTGGTGCACGGTCTGTCTCAGGCCCTGCAGAAAAGAGGGCTGCCCAGAGCCTTGATGACCGATAACGGCAGCGCCATGAAGGCGGATGAGTTTACCTGCGGTCTGCATACCCTGGGCATCCTGCATGAGACCACGTTGCCCTACAGTCCTTACCAGAATGCGAAACAGGAAACCTTCTGGGCTACGCTGGAAGGTCGCCTGATGGCGATGTTGGAGGATGTGAAAGATCTCACCCTGGAGCGTCTCAACGAGATTACTCAGGCATGGGCGGAACAGGAGTATCACAACAATCGCCACGATGAGATCAAGACAACGCCGCTACGGCGTTTTCTCGATGCCCCCCGGGTAGGGCGTGACTGCCCGGACACTAAGACCCTGCGCCAGGCCTTCCGGTGCACCGTGAAGCGTAAGCAGCGCCGTAGTGATGGCACCATCAGTCTGGATGGCAAACGCTTCGAGATCCCCAACCGTTACCGCCACCTGGAACAGCCCTCGGTCCGCTATGCCCGCTGGGATCTCAGTGCCGTTGAGCTGATCGATCCGCGCACATTCTCCTCCCTCGGTCCACTCTATCCTCTGGATAAGACCGCCAATGCCGATGGTCGGCGCCGGGCGTTGTCATCCACCCAAGAAAGCTCGCAACCCTTGGCGAATGATCAAGCACCATCCAGTGGCGAGCTACCACCGTTGTTACGTAAATGTCTGGCGGACTACGCCGCCACCGGTCGTCCACCGGCCTATCTTCCCCAACCCGATTCGCAGGCGAAATCATGAACAAGAAACTGTTGGCCCTCTATGGCCTCAAATGGAATCCCTTTTCACCAGAACTGCCCACCGAGGCCTTGTACGTTGTACCCAAGGTGGAGAGTTTCTGCTGGCGCGTCGAGCAGGGACTGATCCGCGAAGGGGGCTTTGCCATGATCACCGGTGACCCCGGTACCGGCAAGAGTGTTGTCCTACGTCTATTGGCCGAACGGCTGGGGCAATTGCGTGATCTGAGCGTCGGCGTCATTTCTCACCCCAGTAGCAATCTGAGCGACTTCTACCGGGAGATGGGCGATCTGTTCGCGGTGGAGCTCAGGCCCAGTAATCGATGGGGCGGCTTCAAGGCCTTGCGCGAGCGCTGGCTGGCCCATTTGGACGGCACTTTGATGCGTCCGGTGTTGTTGGTCGACGAGGCCCAGGAGATGCATCCTGGCGTCCTGAGCGAACTGCGACTGCTGTCCAGCGCACAGTTTGATTCTCGCAATCTGCTCAGTGTCGTACTCGCCGGTGATGGTCGTTTGAACACCAAACTGCGTCGGGATGAACTGTTGCCTCTGGGCAGCCGCATCCGCACCCGTTTGACAATGGAGTACGCCGGTCGCGAAGAACTGGCCACCTGTCTGAATCATCTCCTGGCGACTGCGGGTAATGCCGGCCTGATGACCCAAGAACTCAAAACCGTGCTCTGTGACCACGCCGTCGGCAACTATCGGGTGCTCACCGGCATGGCCGCTGAACTGCTCGCCACCGCCGCCCAACGGGAGCTTACCCTGCTGGACGAGAAGCTCTTCCTGGAGGTGTTCGCCGCTCCATCCTCTCGATCCCAACAAGCCGCATGACTACGCAAAAGGAGATTACCGTGGATAGACCATCACTCTTTTTTGCCGATGCACCGGACCTTACGGATGAGGCCGCCAGTGGGATACTCGACTTCCTGTATGAAGTCACTACGGCATTCGAGAACAGATACTACGCGCAGTTAAAGCGCCATGACCAGCAATGCGAGGCAGTGTGGTTGGACCTACAGGCTCAGCATGAGAAAAAACAACAGGATCTGTTTGTAGAGTTTGACGACGACCTGCCTGACTTCTGATAGCTGGATAAATCGAATAGGCAGGGATGCCTGAGCAAATGCCAATCATCAGTCTTCGACGACCATCAAATAACGTGCAAATGGGCGCATCAATTATTGTGGATACGCTCAGCACGGCTGCCGGAAGGACACCTCC
>CBDVCD010000329.1:0-3574 GCA_965372385.1 uncultured Gammaproteobacteria bacterium
CTCAGTAGAAAGCCTGAGTTGTGAGTAGTGCACTTGGCCGCTGGAGAAACGGTTGAAGGCGTGCGCAAGAATGCAGAATGTTAGGGTCTTGTTCTTGGTCAAGCGCAGTTGGTTCTGGTCCATAAAAAAACCGAAGTTTTGGTTGTAATCCTGGCCCGAGGCGTTTGATGGCAAATGGAAATAGCCACTGCTGCAGCGTGTTGAGTCAGCATTTTCAAAAGCTAACTAGGCAATTACTTATCAGAGAATGGAGAACGTATGAAACATCATCCGGTTGCAAAACGTGCCAATCAAGGCCTTCTGGTCGCGTCTCTCGGCTTTTGTCTTTCGGCGGGTCCTACGTATGCGGCCTCAGAGCTTAACCCAGATGCGGACGAGATCTTGCGGTCGATGTCCAGCCTCCTTGCCGGAACCCAATCCTTCAGCGTTGATGCCGATATTGGAAACGAGATAGTCAACCTTGGCGGGCAAAAGCTGCAATTCAACAGCCACTCTACCGTGCTCATTGATCGGCCGTCGCGTTTTCACGTAACCCGCAATGGCAGGTTTGTCAACGCGGATCTGGTTTACGACGGCGCCAAGCTAACCATTTACAGCCAAAACCTGAATGCCTACGTTCAGAAAGACCTTCCTGGAACTATCGACGATGCGATTGTTGGCCTCGAGTCAGGGACCGGACTCAGCGCCCCTGGCGCGGACCTCATCCTCTCGGACCCTTATGCTGCCCTTTCCTCTGGCGTCCTCAGCAGCGGCTACTACGGAACAGCCTATGTGGGTGGTATCGAATGTCATCACTTGGCGTTTCGCACTGCCAAGGTTGACCTGCAGTTGTGGGTGAAAGCCGGTGATGAGCCGCTACCTATGAAGTATGTAATCACCAGCAAGTGGATAACCGGGGCGCCTCAATACAGTGTTCAGCTGAGCAATTGGAGCCTCAAACCACAGATTACCATTCAGCAGTTCGGGTTTTCGCCCCCCCAGGGCGCCCGGAAGATTGACGCGCTCACGGTTGATGAGGCCGGAGAGATTAGTTTATCAGAGGAGGACAAATGATGATGAAACAGACTATTTCGACGCTCACACTCGGGTGTGTGTTGGCTAGCAGTGTGTTCCTGGCGGAAGTTACTCTCGACGGAGGATTCCTGATCAAAGATGCCGAGGCGCGTCTCGGCAGGCCACTGACGCCAGTAAGCGTCGCGGGGGTGGCTCGGCGCACGGCGAGACGCACGATTGTCGCGACTTCCGCCTACGTTGCCGCGCTACCCAGCGGCTGCACGACAGTCGTTGTAGAAGGCACCACTCTGCACCAGTGCGGCACAACCTACTACCAGTCCTCTGGTGGCCAGTACGTGGTTGTTAACGTTAATTGATCGCACCGGCCGTGCAGCACCTGAACTCACCATTCTAAACATATGGAGAAAACAGAATGCCTGTTTGTTTGAAGAAAACCTTTACAGTACTAATGTTGTCGTTGTTATTTTCACTCCCCACACATGCCGAGCAAGCAGGCAAAACACTTGCTGAAAAATTGCCGGATAATATTGTCATCACTTCTTCCGTGCATGGTTGTGATGAGGATATAAAACAGCACTGCGATGGTCTTGGCGATAATACGGACAAGGTTTTCATGTGTCTTGCGGCCTACGAAGAACATCTCAGCGCAGAGTGCCTACAAGGTATTCTGGAGGCGGCCTTATCAATCAAGATGGGTGCTGCGTCCCTTGATTATTCCATCAGTGCCTGTGAAGCAGATGCTGACATGCATTGCCTTGATGTACAGCCTGGTGAGGGCCGTCTTGTGAGCTGTATCAAGGCCAATGAGTCCAAGGTCAGTACGGAGTGCATAACAGCCCTGAAGGAAACCGGTCTATGGGAACTCGGTCAGTAGCAAGCAGGGGGCTGATCAGCAGCAATCACTACTCCCCATTATGGTAAGTGCAATACTGCCTATTCCTGGCAGATAGATCGAATCATTCTTTTCATGGCTATCAGTCTTTGCATCTCCTGAACCATTATCGCCCTTTTTAGTAATGTCCGTCGAATAAGGTCAATACTCCAAATGATCTGTCACAGTGAGGAGAGTACAGAATGAAAAATGGTGTCCTTCGTAGAATATTCGTACCAGTACTTTGTGCAGGCATCTTGGCCCACGGGTCTGTGCTAGCTGAAGAACCCAGCATGAGCGATGGCTGGGATTTCTCGCTCGCTGTCTATCTCTGGGGCGTCGACATTGGCGGCAAAACGGCATCCGGTAGCGAGGTTGATGTCTCGTTTAACGACTTGTTTGATAACCTCAATGCAGGTTTTATGGGCGCTTTCGAAGCGCGCAAGGACAAGTGGCTTGTGATTACAGATCTGGTCTACCTCGATGTCTCTGCCGACAAAAAGGCCAAGGCGACCGTCCCGATTGGCCCTATTCTTATCGACGTGGAGGGTAAGGCAGACATGGACATGAAAGGCCAGGTGTTCAAGCTTGCCGGGGGCTACAACCTGTTTTCGGAAGGGCGGTCGAGGCTCGATTTGATCGGGGGTGCTCGTTATCTGGATATCGATATGGATACCTCGTTCGAGCTTACCTCGCCGATACCAAGCAAGCCAATAAAAGTGTCGGAGTCAGGCCACGTCTGGGATGGGATTGTGGGTGTGAAGGGCAGTTATGCCTTGGGTCAGCGCTGGTCCATACCTTACTACCTAGATATCGGGACCGGGCAGTCGGACTTCACATGGCAGGTAGTAGCGGGTGTAACCTTCCAGGCTACAAAGTGGTTGGATGTGGCGTTTGCGTATCGGCACCTCGAATGGGATATCCAGGGAGACGTAATCGACGACATCAATTTTAGTGGACCTGCACTTGGTGCTATTTTTCGCTTCTGATACAGAGATTGATATACGAAGGTATTTTAATTTCTGCACGTACCAACCATATGTGTGTAGATGTTTGTTATTTTTGTCAACTCCTGCCGTTTTTCTTCTGAGTATGAAAGACCGTTTACGGAGTCACTAGACGTTCGCTGTCATCTTTCGACTTAATCTTCATCTCTTAAAAGATGAAGCTGACTATCAGTTTTATTTGATTTGAAGAACAGAGATCGAACAGAAAAACAGCTGTTAATCAGAAGGAAAGAATCACAGCTGGTATCTAACAACTGTCGGCAAAAGTGGCAGCACTCGAGTTATCCAAGCAAGTAACTGACTGAGTAACGTGGGGAATCAAAGCCGGGGAGCGGTCTTGGCCGAACCTTTTCCTGGGACGGTGATTCAAGGGGTTACCCATGTCTTCCTCAGATATTTCAGTCTGTTTATATATTGATGTTTTGGATTTACCCAAGGATATCACCACGTTAGCTTTCATGTGGAACGATTCAAATTTGCGACGATTCTCGCGTCGGTATATTTTCGAATGAATCAGTTGCTGGGCAGATGATACCATCTGAGCGTGGTGGCTTGATATTATGTGAAATCAGGAGAATTAAGTATTGTGTCCCCAGATCCCAACAGATCCCAAGTCCCCAGATCCCTGTTGAGGCACCTGTTGGTAATAAGAACCTGGTGGTAGAGGTGTGCTTGCCGAATC
>CBDVCD010000330.1:0-3550 GCA_965372385.1 uncultured Gammaproteobacteria bacterium
CTGCACCACCACAAACGCACACTCTACCCCATCCAACTGAGGATTCTAGGTTGAATGGTTAGGGCCGTGGAAAAAATGATTTGTCGAAAGATTGCCCGCATAGGGGCGTGAGATAGGACAAATCTTTTTTCCGTGGCCCTTAGCCCGGCGGTCTTCTTCACCTCGAAGAGCAAGAAATTCTACCGCTTGATCCTTACTCTTCGAGTTTGATTTGGCGCTAGCCTGTTCCTAATCCACTGATTTGCAAGTGTTAACGCCAAAAATCGACCAGGCAGGGCACCAGCCTATGAGGGCCGTGACCAGCGGAACAATACCAATTGCCCCCCAATAATTCATCGGGTCGCTCAATACAAATCCCCATCCGAGCAGTGCAACCCCAAGTACGATACGAATTGCCTTTTCGATTCCACCTATATTCTGAGTCATGCTGTTCTCCTGTTTGATTACCGAACCAAGTGATATGGAAGTTGTGCCACAATCTCGATTGAGACAGAGCTTATCCGGTCCAAGCGGGATTGTATGTGACTAAGTCACACAAGATCCCCTGGGCAATCTGGGTTTTCTGCGCAGGAGATCAATCAAACCGCTTCAGCCATAGCCCGAAGATTCGCCGTGTTCGTTATCCGGATAACGCCACGACTGACTAGGATGCACTCCTGATGTTCCAGGTCTTTAAGAATCCTGCTCACCACCTCCCTAGAGGTACCCAGGTCTGATGCGATCTGCTGGTGGATGACCTTGATCAAGGTGGCATTGGTCGCTTCCGCCCGTGCCAACAGATAACCGGCAATGCGCCGATCGACCCGCCTGAAGGCAACTTCTTCCACGATGGTGATGACATCGCTGAGACGATCGCTGATCAGGCCAAACAGATAACCCCTCCAGACAACCGATTCATTCAGCCAGCGCACCACATCCGCGGTCGGGACCACAACCGCTTCCACATCCTCTTCACAAACGGCAAACGCGGGAAAAGGCTTGGAACTGATGATGCACGAGGCGGTGAGAATACAACTTTGCCCCTGATTGATACGGTAGAGAGTAATCTCACGGCCCGATTCACCCAACTTGTAGACCCGTGCACCGCCAGAAATAATGAGTGCAAGATGGCTGCATTGCACACCTTCCTGGCAGATCGTCTCGCCTTTATGCAAATTGGCAAGCTGTGCTTGGCGAAAAAAAGATACATTCAGCGCAGTGTCACCCTGCTGCAGAAAATTGAAACAGCCAGTGATCCTGCTGATCAGTTCGGCGTCTGAAATCATGGTAAAAACCCTATTACTGCAAATTGGGGGGTTAGCATATGGTATCGGGCGCTCATGGGATTAGGGTTCTGACGATCACCCTTCCCCCTTGGCTAAGCTATAAAAGCAAGACTAATATACTATCTCATCTATAAACAGTCGTTATTGTCCACCTACCGCTGACTCCATGGAAGAACACAACGACGAAGCACTTATAGTCAAAGGGGAACAGCTACGTCTGCTCTATCTGAACAGTCTGCCCCTGATCACCGCCAACCTGATTGCCATCAGCCTATTTTTTTATACAGCTGAAGTCTGGAAGACGCCGGAGGATCAGCTCTGGGTACTTTTGCTGGGTCCGCTGCTGATCGGACAAACCGCACTGATCTTCCTGGTCCGCCGCATATCCCTGATTCGTCTTCAGACCTGGCGCTATATCTTCCTTCCCGGGGTGCTGCTGATGGGATTGCTCTGGACCTCCACCCTGATGCATCTGCTAGCGGAACACGCCGACTCCGCCAGCCTGGTGCTGGATATCGCCATCATCGGGGTGATCTTCATGCTCACTAGCCTACTGTTGACCATTGACGGTTTTTTCAGCCTGATCTTTGTACTGTCGGCCGTCGCCCTGCTGATCACCAATCCGGCAGACTATCAACTGTCATTGACGGGGGATTTCTGGACCGGCCTTACTGCCTATCTGCTCGCCCTGCTGGTGATGACGGCATGGATGATGACCAACCAGCAACGTTTTCTCCTGGTGGCGGCCCATCGCGCGCTGCTACGGAAGCATCTGACGCGGTCAGAGACTGAACTGAGTGAATTAACTAATCGGCTGGCCGCGGAAAACGACCAACGCCAGCAGGTGGAGAAGGAGCTCCATCTTGCCAAGGAGGCAGCGGAAACCGCGAACCTGGCCAAGTCGGAGTTCCTGGCCACCATGAGTCACGAGATACGCACCCCACTTAACGGTATCCTGCCGATCCTGGTGATGTTGCAGGAGACCCGGCTGGATAGTGAGCAAATGGAGTTTGTCACCACGGCCCTGAACTCGTCTCAGCTGCTGTTGAGCATCATCAACGATATCCTCGACTTTTCCAAGATTGAAGCGGGTAAGCTCGACCTGGAATTCATCGAGGTCAATATCAGCGATATGGTCGAGCAGGTGACTTCACTGATGCGCAATGCGGCCGACCGGCGGGGACTGAAACTCAAATATTCCATCGATGACGATGTGCCACAGTCTGTTCGGGGCGACCCAATCCGTATGCGGCAGATCCTGACCAACCTGGTGAGCAACGCGATTAAATTCACTGAGAAGGGTGAGGTCTCGGTAGAGGTAGCGCATCGGCACTCATCCAGCGCGGAAGTCGAGTTGCTGTTTGCTGTGCGTGACTCGGGAATTGGCCTTTCCCAGGAGCAGATTGCGCGGTTGTTTGAGCCCTTCTCCCAGGCGGATGCATCGACCACACGCAAGCATGGCGGTACAGGTCTGGGACTGGTTATCTGCAAACGTCTGACCGAGTTGATGGGAGGGCGCATTGGGGTGGAATCCCGCCATGGGCAGGGTTCATACTTCTGGTTTATCCTGCCATTGCGCAGATCTCTCCATGCGGCAGCTACCGCCAGGCGTGATCTTGCGGACACGCCCATTCCAGGAATGCCCGACGCCTATCTGGGCTGGGAAGACAAACAGCAGGGAACCTATGCAACCGGTGCACTGAGTGAAAATTCCACGCAAGGCAGCACATATCATACCGCGTTAATCGGCAAGGTACTGGTGGTGGAGGACAATCCGGTCAATCAGGCAGTGGTGAAAAAGATGCTCGAAAAGGCCGGCCTGAGCCCGGTAACCGCGAATGACGGGATCGAGGCAATCGAGGCAATCGAGCGGGAATCCTTCGATATTGTATTGATGGATTGTCAGATGCCTCGCATGGATGGTTATAAAGCCACCGAAACCATCCGCAAGCAAGAGGAACTCAAGGGCTTCATGCAGCTCCCCATCATTGCCATGACGGCCAACGTCATGACGGGAGACAGGGAACGCTGCCTGGAGGTAGGCATGAACGATTATCTCCCCAAACCGGTAAAACCCGCGGGGCTGGAGACCATGCTACGGCAGTGGCTGCCGATGCAGGAAGTACTGGGTAACTCCGGAGAAACTCAGACCCGCCCGCCTACACCGGAAAACACGCTAACAGACACTACCCATGCCGCTGTCACAGAGAGTAAAAGCATGCCCTCCAGCGTCCTCGACAGCAGCGTATTGAAAGAGCTCTACGAAATCATGGATGACGATTTTG
>CBDVCD010000331.1:0-3549 GCA_965372385.1 uncultured Gammaproteobacteria bacterium
GGCCCAGGGAGGTTTTCGCCAGGAGCGACGCCTGGAGGACTACATCGTGCTGGAATTGATGGACAATGACGCCATCGACTACGATGCCCACTCTGACCTGCTCTACAAACTGGCAGGCCAGGTAGTGGCGCGATTAAAGCGGTTCTACAAGGATGACGAGGAGGAGATCCGCAAGGCGTTGATTGCCTATCAGAAGCAGCTGGGGGAATTTATCTGGGTGCAGATGGAAGATCACCTGGTGCTGCCGCCCACCAACTACATGGGCAGGGTGACCCAGGGTTTCAGTCTGTTGCAACCCTTGCTGCTGGAGCTGCGTGAGGGTGATACTCCGCGCAACTTCCGTCATCCCGTGGAGGATAAATCCCGCATCCGCCAGATGGTGTTTGCCGGATTCACCAAGTGTTGTTATCCCTACCAGAAATTCGATTCCGCCGAGGGTGAACTCAGGCTGGCAATGGTGTTGGAAGACGATGACGATGTGCTGAAATGGCTCAAACCCGCGCCAGGCCAGTTCCGTATCGAATACAGCCGCGGTCGCAACTACCAGCCCGATTTTGTGGTCGAGACGAAGGATAGAAAGTACATCATCGAACCCAAGCGGGCGGATCAACTGAAACAGGAAGAGGTGCAGGAGAAGGCCGCCGCCGCCCGGCAGTGGGTAGGGTTTGCCAATGAGCATGTGGCGAGCTATGGCGGCAAGCCTTGGGAATATTTGTTGATACCCCACAATGGGATAAGACTTGGGGCGACGGTGAGTGGTTTAGTTGGGAGCTATCGGGGGAATTGATTTATCCATGGGGGCACGCTGGCATTCGGTAGATTGAACCCTGCCAATTTCAATGCTTAGCGGTTGTGTCAGTTCCGATTGTCATGGGAATGCAATTCGAGTTTCTTGCGGATGCGTTCCCTGGCTTCCGGAGAGAGCGGTTTCTCTTCCGGCAGTTTGCCCAGTGACCAGCCCTGGCGCAGCGTACGGTGAATATAATTTATCTGCTTTTCGAAGAGCCGGCAGCTACCGCACATCCACAGATGCAGGCGCAGGCCTATCCTCTCTCGCGGGTTGAGATGGCGATCCTGTCCCTCGGAAATCAGGTGGCTTGCATCTTTACAGCTAAGCATTGCGTATACCTCACATCAGGCATGCAGATTTTTTTCCAGACACTGCCGCATGCCCAATCGGGCGCGGTGCAGTGTTGTCCAGAGGTTGGTCGGAGTAATGGCCAGTTCCTTACAAACTTCCTCTGTCTCCATTTCCCATAACTCGCGCAGTACGAAGAGCCGTGCCATACGGGGGGAGAGTGCAGCCAGGCACTGTTCGATCAGCGACCAGAACTGGTCCCGCGAATAATCCTGCTCTGAGTCACCCCAGTCTGCCAAGGGCTTGCTCCAGTGGCCTTTGTCGGTGAAGTTCTCCGTAACCCGTTGGGCCTCAGCTGCCTCCCATGCCTCCTCCGGGGAATCCGGGGTGGGCGCCTCGCGGGACTGGCGGCGGAACTCATCCATGATCTTATGCTTGAGGATACCGGTGAGCCAGGTACGGATAGAGGCATTTCCCTGATAACGCTCACGCGCCTTGAGGGCGGCCAAGAAGGTCTCCTGCACCAGATCCTCCGCCCGATGGGTATCGCGCACATGCATGAAGGCGAAGGAATAGAGTGCGGAGCCGTGTTCCTCAAGCCATTGTTCTGGTTCTGATGTCGACATGCTCTGTCTCAGGCTAGAAAACTGCCTGAAATTCTACCTGCTATTTCTTTACAGGTCAGCCCGATCGAGAGGTCACGAAATTTCTACACTAACCAGTCAGGCCGCTCACTGGCCTCGGATTCCACGAGAAAAGGACTCAAAGGGGGTCTCCACTTCTGGGCTCATTCCCCAGTTGCCGCATGGCGTCCGCGATCTGATACTTGTTCATGGTGTCCAACGGCAAACTTGAGAGGGTCTCCACCCGGAACCTCAAGGCATCGAAACAGCGGCTGAAGGCGCGCCGCACCTGGTCGGGAGTACCCGTGGCTGCGGCGGGATCAGGAAAGCTCCAATGTACACGCTGTGGCGCACCGGGAAAGTCGGGACAATGTTCGCTGGCGGCGTTGTCGCAAACGGTGATGACGAAATCCAGGGAAGGTGTCTGTTCCTCGGCAAACTCGGACCAGTCTTTGCTGCGGAAACTTTTAGGGTCGAGACCCAGTGCCTCGATCTGTTCCAGTGCGAACGGATTGACGCGCCCCACCGGATGGCTGCCGGCGCTGTAAGCCTGAAACCTCTTGTCGGCGCAATTGAACAGGGCCTCGGCCATGACGCTGCGGGCTGAGTTGCCAGTGCACAACACCAGGACTCTGTAATTTGCGGAGACCGGGTCTTGGGCAATCTGGATCGTGTTTAGAGTTTGTGGCATGACGAGGTGTGGCTCCTTTGTTTTTCTGTGCATTATGTTTGTCAGTGGTGGCCGCGTACGCAGCTACGACTCAGTTCGGGCACCGAGCTTCACCTCCCGGATTCGGCCATACAAAACGGTCTCGGTGAATAGTGGCTCTGTGCGCAGAGGTAATAATTCCATGGCGGTGGCACTCAGTGCGACCGTGACTGATCTCCCGTCGATCTTTATCATGTGGTGAATCGTTGTCCTGTCCTGTAATTCAATCATGTGGACGCATTCTGAATGACGCGCTTACTGGGGATTCGTCGCGGGGAGGGGAAGAACCTTACACGGAGTATATAACCATTGGGCCTGCAGCCGCAGCTAAGGGCCACGGAAAAAAAGATTTGTCCTATCTCACGTCCCTCTTCGGTCAACCTTATGGACGATTTTCAATCACGAATTCCTCAAACTCCTATTCGGCGGGTGCCCAGGCGTGTTGTTCGAATGCGGTGTCAAGAGGGGTCTGGGCGATATGGTTGGTGAAGTTGCTGAGCGTCTTTTGTCCCACACCAACCAGCACATCCAGCGCATGGGATGGTGCATAACCGGCGGCGAGAAATTTGCCCATTTCGACTTCATCGATCCAGCCACGCTTCTCCAGCAGTCGATTGACGTAAACCCGTAGCGCCTGCAACTTCGCATCGGCGATGGGATGATCGGTGCGGATGGCCGCCACCACATCGGCCGGCACCTGCTGCATCTCGGCGGCAGCGGAGTGGGCCGCCATACAGTAGTGGCATTCGTGAAAGCGGCTCACCGTCAGTAGCACCACCTGCCTTTCCGCGGGATTCAGACCGCTCTTTTCGAAGATACCAGAGAGGGCGGTATAGGCTTCGGCCAATGCCGGCGAGGTGGCCATCACCCCAAGCAGGTTGGGCAGGAAGCCAAACATGCCCGTTACGGCATCCAATACCGGCTGGGCGGTTTCGGGAGCGGTTTCGCGGGTATGGACAGGAAAATTCGACATGGGAGGCTCCTGATTTATATTATTGAATGAGTGTTCAATAACTATAGCCGTTCTTGAACGATCGTTCAAGTAAAGCTAAAATGGAAGTTAGGGCTGCGGAAAAAATGATTAGTCCGAAGATCACGTTCATATTTGGGTGAGATTTGGGCGATTTGATTGAGTAAAT
>CBDVCD010000332.1:0-3546 GCA_965372385.1 uncultured Gammaproteobacteria bacterium
ATGATGCAACTCGATCGGCCCGAGGCCTATGAAACCACCAGCGAGCTGGAGCTGATGGAGCGACTTCTGCCATTGGACGATGCCCGCATCCTGGAACTGGGTTGTGGTGGCGCCTGGACCACCCGGCAACTGGCGGAACGACATCCCTCATCCAGGTTTATCGCCACCGAGGTGGACCCGCTCCAGCACACGAAGAACCTGCAGCTTGGTTTGCCCAACGTGGAGTTTCGCCTGGAGGGCGCACAGGCGGTATCCGAGCCGGACAACAGTGTCGATATCGTCTGGATGCTGAAATCCCTGCACCATGTTCCCCGGGAGTTGATGGCCAAGGCCATGGATGAGATCCGGCGGGTGGTGAAGCCGGGTGGTCTGGTCTGGTTCTCTGAACCGGTCTATGCCGGGGCATTCAATGAGCTGATGTGTCTCATCCATGATGAGAAGGAGGTTCGCGAGCTGGCCTTCGATGCAATCAAGTCACGGGTCGAGTCGGGCGCCATGCAGTTACAGACTGAACAATTTTTCAATGTTTCCGGCAGCTTTACGAGTTGGGAGCAGTTCGAGTCCCGTTTCCTCAAGGTCACCCATACCGACCTAAGTATAGATTTCGAGCGTTATCAAGAGATACGTACTGCCTTCATGGCCCGTATGACCGACGAGGGCGCCCATTTTCTGAAACCCCATCGGCTGGATCTGTTGCAAAAGCCCGTGGCTTGAGTGCCGTTTGACCTTAAGTCTGCAAGCTAATTTATCAGTTATTTAGTAACTAGCGTTATTATTATCCCTTGCAGTTAACCCATGTCCCTGATTAAATGGGAATCATTAGCGTTTGCGGCTGATTTTCCGATGAAGTCGATGAGTATTTCGAATGAAACAAGTGAAGAACTGATCTCTTTGGCCTACCTGCCGGTTGGCAGGCGCGCCCGAATTGAAGAGATGGCCGGTGGACGTCAGATGATCCGTCGGCTGCTCAGTCTTGGTTTGCGTGTCGGCGCTGAGGTGGAGGTGGTGCAGCATCGCGGACGCGGGGTCGTGGTGGCCAGCCATGGTGTCAGAGTGGCGCTGGGAGGCGGAGTGGCCGAAATGCTGCTGATGTTGCCAATCGAATCGGCAAGCGAGGAGTGAGCCTATCCCATGGGTTGTAGTTGTGAAGAGGGTCGTCCTCAGCCTCCCGCCAGGCAGTCGGGTCCCAGAGTTCTGACCATCGCGCTGGCGGGGAACCCCAATTGCGGCAAGACGGCCCTGTTTAACGCCCTGACCGGAATCCGCCAGCGGACCGGTAACTGGCCGGGTGTGACGGTGGACCGCAAGGAGGGACGCTTCGATCTGGATGGCGAGGATGTCACCGCCATCGATACCCCCGGCATCTACTCCCTGGATGCCTCCTCCCTGGATGAGCAAGTGACCCGCGACTATCTGTTGTCCCGGGATGCGGACCTCATCGTCAATATCGTGGATGCCTCCAATCTGGAGCGTAATCTCTATCTCAGCGTGCAGATGCTGGAGATGGGAGTGCCCCTGATGATCGCCCTCAACATGATGGATGTGGCGCGCCACCGGGGCATCGAGATCGACATCGCCAAGCTGAGTCAGGAGATCGGTTGTCCGGTGGTGCCCATTGTTGCGGTGACCAGTGAAGGCATCATCAAGCTGAAGAGCGCTATGCAGGATCTGGCGGCCGGTGCAGTGGCGGGTGGTTTCGCCCTGGCCCAGGATGAGGCAGTGGAACAGGCCATCACCGACATGGAACCCTTGCTGGTCTGCGAGGCCGATAGCGCCAAGCGACGCTGGTTGCTGTTGAAGATGCTGGAGGATGACGATTTTGCCTTGCGGCATGCCGACAACCCACTACGCCAGCAGGTGAAGCATTGGCAACAGGCGATTAAGCATCGTGTCAACGAGGACCCGGACCTCTTCATTGCCGACACCCGCTATAGTCATGCCCATGCCCTGGCGCAGACGGTAGTCAAAGAGAGTGGCCGGGTGGGCAAGACCAAGAGTGACCGGATCGACAGGGTGGTGTTGAACCGGATCTTCGGTATCCCGGTGTTTCTCGCGGTGATGTATCTGATGTTCATGTTCTCCATCAACATCGGTGGCGCCTTTATCGACCTTTTCGATGGGGTGGCCGGAGCCATCTTCGTGGATGGTCTGGGGCATCTCATGCAGAACCTGGGTGCGCCGGACTGGCTGGTGGTGTTGCTGGCGGATGGGGCGGGTGGCGGGGTGCAGGTGGTGGCGACCTTCATTCCGATCATCACCGCCCTCTATCTGTTTCTCTCGGTGGTGGAGGATACCGGCTACATGGCCCGCGCCGCCTTCGTCATGGATCGTTTCATGCGTTCCATTGGCCTGCCGGGCAAGGCCTTCGTACCGATGATCGTCGGTTTCGGCTGCAATGTACCGGCGGTGATGGCGACCCGCACCCTGGAGAGTGAGCGGGAGCGCAAGCTGACGATCCTGATGAACCCCTTCATGTCCTGCGGGGCGCGCCTGCCGGTCTACGCCCTGTTCGCCGCCGCCTTCTTTCCCGCCAACGGGCAGAACCTGGTCTTCAGTCTCTATCTGATCGGTATACTGGTGGCGATCCTCACCGGCATGATCATGAAGCGGACCCTGCTCTCCGGTGAGAGCGCCGGTTTTATGATGGAGTTGCCACCCTACCATCTGCCCACGGCCAAGGGCGTCGCCCTGCGGACCTGGGACCGGGTGAAGCTGTTCATCAAGGAGGCGGGGCAGGTGATCATTCTGATGGTATTGGCGATCAACGTGCTCAACTCCATCGGGACCGACGGCAGCTTCGGCAATGAGGATACCGATCAGTCGGTGCTCAGTGCGATGGGTCGGGCGGTGACCCCGGTCCTGGCCCCCATTGGAATCAAAGAGGATAACTGGCCGGCTACCGTGGGGATCTTTACCGGGGTATTGGCCAAAGAGACCGTGGTGGGTACCCTCGATGCACTCTATTCCAATCTGGCGGCGGAGGCGAACGGCAGGACGGAAGAGCCGGTCTTCGATTTTTGGGCCGCGATCCGCGCGGCGGGGGCGACGGTGCCGGAGAATCTGCTCGGGGTGAAGGATCTGCTCACCGATCCGTTGGCCATGGACTTGGGCAACACCGGCTCCGCTAAGGCGGCCGCCCAGGTCCAGGCGGTCAGCATGGACGTGTTTGGCGCCATGGCGGCCCGCTTCGACGGCCAGGCCGGAGCCTTTGCCTATCTACTCTTTATCCTGCTCTATTTTCCCTGTGTCGCCACCATCGGCGCCATCAAACGTGAGACCGGGGCGGCCTGGGCTGGCTTCGTGGCCGCCTGGACCACCGGTGTGGCCTTCCTCACCGCCAGCCTCTTCTATCAGATCGCCACCTACAGCCAGCATCCGGACAGCTCCTTGGCCTGGATTGTCGGACTGCTGATGGGTCTGGCCCTGGTGATCGTCTCTCTGCGTGCCTGGTCGGCCCGGGATCAACAAAGAATCAAGCAGGCACAGGCATGATCCTAGATTCTGCAGTTGACCGCTCCATTCTACTTTTAACGAGTTGAATTCATG
>CBDVCD010000333.1:0-3519 GCA_965372385.1 uncultured Gammaproteobacteria bacterium
TCACGCAATGGAGGCAGAGAGATATCTGGCACAAGTCCTGCCAAAGTTTCGTTCAAATGCTGGGTATCCTCCGGCGACACACCATCCGTCAACTCAAATAGGGCCTTGAGCAAGGCTTCATGAAAACCGGTCTTCAGACGACCGCATTCGCCATTTTCAGGATCGAGATACCAAGGGTCATCCAACAGAAAGAGGATTGGCGCCGCCGGTTTAAAGTCGAACCGAGGATACTGAACTCCCCACTCATCAATCCACCACTGAAAGGAGCTCTTGCGCGCCTTTCCCGGCCGGAGCGCAACATCCGCCTCTCCCAGAAAACAACGCCCTGTCTCCAGCATCCGACTCAGGAGCTGTCCGCCTGTCCCTCCTTCGAGCAGCCGTTCATTACTCCACGGTTCTGGCGCTAACCGGTCCAATTCAGACAACAGCTGACAATCCACATCGAGCAGGAAGCGCGGGGGGCGCCCTCTTGTTGCCCACTCAGGCTGGTATTCCCGCAGACTGCCGAAACCACCGGCCTTGAGCTGTCTGGCACTCACCGTCTGCAGGGCAACACCTGTATCTGTTCCCTCCTCGGGTAGCAGCAGGTAGAGCAAGCGTTGCTTTAACTCGTCCGGATAGTGGTCCCGCACACCCACTTCAGACGCCACTCCACGCATCGCCTGATCCAATGCATCACCCCGCAGGCCCTCCTCCTCTCCCAGCGCCCGCAGCAGCACCGCCGCCACATGCTCGCAATTACCCCGGCTGGAGCAGCTGCACTCGCCGTGGATCTTGGGCGGTGGACCGTTCTCGATCCGGATATAGACCCGGTAAGTCTGCTTGCGTGGATGACGAATCAGGGAGGTGATCAGCCGGCCATCCTGCCGAATATCGGGCAGCGCAACCATACCTTGGTCCAGATAATAGCGGGCATCTTCCAGAACGGCGGCATTGAACAAGTCTTGGAGATCTTCGAATGTGTACTGCATGGCCAGGCATTTTAACCTAGAAAGAGCAGTTGGACAGGTTCTGAGGGCGGTCAACTACTCTTTCTAGGTTTAAAAAAATCACCCGACATCTGCACATCATTTGTGCGATTGATCTATCTTCAATATATCCCCTTTGATCCATGGGAGATGTCATCATGACCATTGCCGCATCTGTAATGAATATTCTCACCGAGCTCCACATTGAGTATGAGTCAGTGGCGCACCCCAAGAGTTACTCCAGCGCGGAGAGCGCCTTTGCCGCCCATATTCCGCAAGATCATATCGCCAAGGGCGTACTGCTCAAGGATAGTGAGGGCTTTCTGCTGGCGGTAATCCCAGCCAGCCAATGGGTGGATTTCCGCCGACTCAAGGCTGACCTTGGCAGGCAGCTGCAACTGGCGACGGAGGGCGAGATCGAACGGCTTTTCAGTGACTGTGATCACGGCGCGGTGCCACCCCTCGGCGAGCCCTACGGGGTAGAGACGATACTGGACGAGTCCCTCAGCAGCCTGGCCCATGTCTATTTTGAGGCGGGCGATCACCAACAGCTCATCAAGGTCCATGCGGATCAGTTCCAGACCCTGATGCAGGGTGTACGACACGGGCATTTCAGTGATGAAACCTGAATCTGAGCCATAGTTTAACTAAAAATGAGCCACTGGGAACATTTTCACCACCAGGCGGATATCGGGGTAAGAGGTTGCGGCGACACCCTGGCGACAGCCTTCGAGCAGACCGCCTTGGCGCTGACCGCGGTTATCACCGATCCGGTCATTGTTTCCGCCAGGATAGCCGTTCCAATCCGTTGCGATGCACCGGACCGGGAACTGCTCCTTACCGACTGGCTCAACGCCCTGATCTACGAGATGGCCACCCGTAGGATGCTGTTCAGCCGTTTTGAGGTAAAAATAAGTGGGGGTGAACTGAACGCCACGGCCTGGGGTGAACCCATCGAGCAGTCTCGCCACCAACCGGTGGTAGAGATCAAGGGTGCAACCTATACCGAACTCTACGTGGATAATATTGAGGGCATCTGGATTGCCCAGTGTGTGGTGGATGTCTAGATGTCGAAACTATCAAACAAAAGAACATTGAAACCGATCCAGCGGGACGAGTATGTATGGGAGATCCCCCCCACCGGCAGGATGCGGGTGCCAGTGATCATCTATGCCAGCGCCCAGCTCATCGGCGAGATGGATAGCAAGGTCTTCGAACAGGCCGCCAATGTGGCCAGTCTGCCGGGGATAGTGAAGGCCTCCTATGCCATGCCCGATGCCCACTGGGGCTATGGCTTTCCCATCGGCGGGGTGGCGGCCTTCGATCCGGCTCAGGGAGGCGTGGTCTCCGCCGGCGGGGTGGGTTTCGATATCTCCTGCGGTGTCAGATCGCTGCATACCGGACTCTCACATGATGATATCGAGGCCACCAGGGATAGACTGGCGGATAGCCTGTTTCAGATGGTCCCGGCCGGCCTCGGCAGCACCGGCAACATTCGTCTGCGGGATCGGGAGATGGATGCGATGCTGAGCGGTGGCGCCCAGTGGGCGGTGAAACAGGGATACGGCCAGCGGGAGGATCTGCTGCATATCGAAGAGGGAGGCCGCATGGCAGGGGCCGATCCGGCGGCTGTCTCCGAGCATGCGAAGAAGCGCCAGCAGGATGAGATGGGCACCCTGGGCTCCGGCAATCACTACCTGGAGATTCAGGAGGTGGTGGAGGTTTTCGATGCCGAGGTGGCGGATACCTTCGGTCTCAGGCAGGGCGACATCCTGCTCAGCATCCATTGCGGCTCCCGCGGCCTGGGTCATCAGATCGGTACTGAATTTCTCAAGAAGATGGTGATTACCGCGCCTCAGCACGGCATTCAGCTACCCGATCGGGAACTGGCCTGCGCCCCCATCGATTCCAAGGTGGGCCGGAGCTACCTAGGGGCCATGCGCGCCGGCATTAACTGCGCCCTGGCCAACCGGCAGATCATCACCCACCTGGCCCGCCGGGCCTTCGAACGGGTACTGCCCCAGGCCGAGCTGGAACTGCTCTATGATGTCTCGCATAACACCTGCAAGCTTGAGCGGCATCTGATCGATGGCAAACCCCGTGATCTCTACATTCACCGCAAAGGGGCGACGCGGGCCTTCGGTCCTGGCCATGCCGACCTGCCTGAATCCTTGCGGCAGGCGGGCCAACCGGTGTTGATTGGCGGTTCCATGGGTACCGCCTCCTATATCCTATGTGGGACCGAAGAGGCAGAACAACGCTCCTTCAGCTCCGCTTGCCATGGCGCCGGACGGGCCATGAGCCGACGCGCCGCAAGTAAGAAATGGCGTGGCCATCAGGTGATCGATGATCTGGCGGGGCACGGCATCACCATCCGCAGCCCCTCTCTGCGTGGTATCGCCGAAGAGGCCCCGGGTGCCTACAAGGATGTATCAGCGGTGGTGGAGGCCAGCCAGAAGGCCGGGTTAGCGCTTAAAGTCGCCAAACTGAAACCGCTGATCTGCATCAAGGGTTGAGAAAAAATGTGGCTATGTTGAATAAGCATCCGAAG
>CBDVCD010000334.1:0-3511 GCA_965372385.1 uncultured Gammaproteobacteria bacterium
GGATATGTGGGACTTTGGTGAACTCAACTACGTGATCTTCGATACCCAGATCGCTCGTCGTACCGCGCTGATGACTCAGTCGGTGGCGAAGGCGGAAGACAGCAGCGGTGGTCTCCTGGCCATGCCGCTGTTCAAGGAAGGCATCATGAACCAGGGTGGTCCCGCCGACATCCAGGCCGTCCGTGTAGCCCTGCCTTGTGAAGTCGGTAAGACTAGCAGTGCCCCTGTCGAGTGCGTCATCAATGAGACAGACTACAACCCATACGCACCGGCAAACCTGGTGTGCGATAACCTGTGGTTCGAGCCCGGCACAGCGGATGAAAATCCCTACTACCCGAATGGCCTCTGCATGCTGTCCACCATCAACCTCTCCGGTCTGACACCTCTGACCTGTGAGCCAAGTGGTGACCTCAGCATCAATGATTGCCCCGGAGAGAGCAACATGGTCTGTGAAGACGACACCGAGTTCGGTCAGTTGTGCATGGCCGAAACCGATCCGGAAGACCAGCAGCTGTTCCCGAAACTGCTCACATGGTACGAGTGCCCCGGCTCCAACGGTACCGGTCTGTCGCCCGAGTGCTATACCGAGCCTGTCAGCGCAATGCTGGATACCAACATCGATGACCAGGCCTGGTTCATGCCGCTTGACGTCTCCAAGGCCCACCGTGGTTTCCTCGACGGCGATTTTGTGCTGATGATGTATGCCAAGTCCCCGAACTGGAAGCTCAATACCGTCGGTCACGACCGTTACGAGCTCTATCAGCGGCGCTCCTTCGACGGTGGCGTCACCTGGACCACCACGCCTTCCAGCTTCCTGGCAAGCAATGGTGAGTCCTATTCCGGTTCTGGTACGACCACTTGCGAAACCTGGCGTACCGGTGCGGACGAGCCCTCCACGGAAGAGGTGAGCAACTGCACCACCTACGAAGCAGGCGATGACGAGCAGTCCCGCAACATGTCGCAGCTGCAGTCCATGGCGTTTACCATCCTGGACCCACGCTATACGCCGACGATTGCGTCGATGGTCGAGCTGGATCTGACCGAGTACGGTGATATCTTCACCTACGTACCGGATGGTGATGATGTGTTCGAAGAGACCGACATCCGTCGGCCTGATCGCCACCATATCGTGTACGAGACTGGCGATAACACCACTGTGGCAGTCGGTGAGGGTGAGCCGCTCAACCTCAACTATGGTCGTGCCTTCACCTTCGGTGATCACTTCCAGGTCTCGTATGACGAGGTCATAGACGGTGATGACATCGACGAAAACACCCTCTGCTATCCGAGCGATCCGCATGGTGACGATGTCAATGAGGAGGTCATTGGTTCCGGCTTCTGCAACGAGTTCGACACCCTCGAGGGTTCACAGACCGCGTTGTCAGAAGAGGCCAGCATGACCTCTAGCGCCGCCGGTGACTTCCTCTACGCTGTATGGGGTCAGATCAATCTCACCACGGAGATGGAAGAAATCGACGGTAACGCTGAGTTCCGTCGGGTCTGGTGGTTGGATGACTATCTGCCCTCAGATGCATGGGATTGGGCAGTCGGCGGCGGCTCGGAATAAGAGCGCTCAATAATAACGACTAACGCGCCCTCGGGCGCATGACCTGAACGGCGGGTTGTCTGAAAGGACACCCGCCGTTTTTTTCGTATAGAATACGCGCACTCCATCAATACAACCTTGACGGAGCACGAGAAGCGCCAGATGCATGAAATGGCGCGCGACAATAAATGCTAAGAGCAAAATTTGAAGAGTAATCGACCTATGAAGCTTACCAGTCTATTTCTTACCCTTGGACTTTTCGCTGCTCAGTCACTGCAGGCGACCGATCTCTGTACACCGTTGGAGTTGGAAGATCCGACCATCAAGGAGCGCGCCAGGATTGTGCATTTCCCGGGCGACCGCAGTATCATCCTGCTGGGCCACGAGCACGGCGATCGCAATGTCTTGAAGCGCTTTGCCCATTGGGCGCAAGACCGGGATGATGAGTTAAGCAACGACGAGTGGCGAGAGCATGTGCAGGAATTTATCAAGAAGAACGATAAGACATTGGCCCATGTCAAACAGGATCTGGGGTTCCTGCGGGCCAGCCTATGGGAGACACAGGAGCCTATCTTCGTGGCCATCGAGTCCCAGGATGACGATGTGGCGGAACATGCGGTAAGAGCCATGAGGGTCAGATCGGCGCTGTCGCAAGCGTTTTGGAAAAGAGGGTTGGAAGATGCGATGCTGTTGCGGGATGCGGAACTGATCTACATGGGAGGGGCGCTCTACTCCTACCTATACGACAATGAATTGAAGGGCAAATACGAGCTGGTGGGTATGGAAGGGAGGGAAAATGCGGCCTTATTGCAGAAGCGCGGTAAAAAAACCATGCACATCGCCGAGACCCGACTTACTGCTATCAAAGCGAAACAAGAATTTGATGAGGATATCGTGAAAAAGGCGATGGCCTTAGTGGTCGACGAGATGAACGAGGCCTACGACGATATTGCGATGATCCTGGTCTACGATCACGAAACGATCAGGACCCGATTTGAGGACAGATACCGGAATCTCGACCCTAAGGTGAGGGGTGCAGTGCTCTCTTACCTTTATGGTTATCTCGATTATCTCCGTGGCATGAAGAAAAGGGATGTTTTTTTCTCCAGGAAACTGGCTAATCAAGAGCGCTCGGGCGTATTCTTTGTCGGAGAAGAGCATCTCGTATCGCTGGCCAAACTGCTTCGGCTGCAATGCAAAACCCTCGAAGCGGGTTTACCCGTTTATGAAGAGGTCCCACCGGAACCCGTGATCGATGAGATGTAGGATTTATGCTTGAGCGGGCGCGCCACCCGGCAGAGAGACCGCACCAGGATACTGAATCCATCAATAGTATCTGGTTGGAGTACTAGCCTGCCGGCCGGTTATTTTTTTCCGCTACCCTTGCCCTTGCCACCGCCTACGCTCGCCGCGGTGGCTGCCGCGGAACCGGTTGCAGCGGATGTTCGACTCTCATAGCCCATGCCGAAAAAGGTCCAGCCTTGCTCCCCATCCTCTTCCTCGTCCCAGCCTTCGATATTGGAGTTCAGGGGAACTGAGTCATGGGATGTTGCTTCAACAACCCCCTGCTCATCACCCCAGGCGCTGGTGGCAGCCAGGGAAATGAGCAGCAGCGATAGCAACAGCAGGGTTTGATTGGACATCTTCGGTTCGTCTCTCGGGATGGATTGGACTCGATGCTTAATGACGTCCACCGCCGCCACCCTTACCGCCTCTGCTCATGGAGCCGCTTTGACTCTGCTGCATCTGCTGGCTGCCGGACTGGTTTTTGTATTGGTACTGATGCTGGTGCTTGGACTGTTTACCCTGCTGCTTCTCGTGGCGGTTTTTCACGCCCTGGTCGTTTTCGTTGTCCCCCTGACGCAGCTGATCTTCCTGGGCGACGTTCTTGAACTGCTGGCCGTCGAGGCCCACGTGGTTGCGCGCGCCGGCGGAGATCTGGTCCATGCTTACCATCTTTTCAGG
>CBDVCD010000335.1:0-3490 GCA_965372385.1 uncultured Gammaproteobacteria bacterium
CATAGTTTCAACTTGTTAACAGTAGAATGGAGCGGTCAACTGAGGAATCTAGGATTATCCTTCCAGCCAATGATACACGGCTTCCGCTTGATTACCTGGCTTGGTGAAGTGGAGCGACGCACACAGGGTTTCGATCAATTTGATGCCACGCCCACTGAAAGGCTGTTGCTTATCGAACCCTTCTTGCCGTGTATTGAAATCGAAACCGTCTCCGCTGTCCTCGATCTCGATGACAATCAGGCCACCTTTTTCCAGCGAGTGAACCCGCAGTCCGATACGGATGAAGCCGCCGCTCAACTCCCGCAGGCGCCTATCCCGCTGTTCGAAATATCGCTTGAAGCCATCCTCCCCATCCTTCAGTTTCGAATCCATTCCCAGCACACCGTGATCCAGGGCATTCACAAAAAGCTCGGTCAATATGGTAAACAGGGGTTGTTTGTGCCTATGCAGGCTAATGGTATCCTGCAGATAGTTGATCAGCATGGGCACGGGATCGGCCTGTTTGAGCTGGTTGCCGCGCAGGATCAGATGAAACTCCACATTGTCGGTCTCCGCATTGACCGTGGAATCATCAACCCGGGTCTCCGGGTGTGACGGGTGGGGTTCGATCTCCGTGTTCCAGTCAGGCAACAACTGTGGGATAAGTGGGATCTCCACCAGACTGATATCGTCATCCTGTGGGGCGTGCTGGCAGAAATCATTCAAACAATCCTCCACATTGTCGAGCATGTAAGTGTATTCACCACTCTCGACTATCGCCTGTTTGAATCTGTCAATGCCAAAATATTCCCCCGCGGTATTGCGTGCCTCGGTAACCCCATCCGTTGCCAGGATCACGTGGTCACCCTGGTCGATCTGGATATACTGGGCCCCCTCGGAATAACTGCTATCGGAGACGATGCCCAGGGGCAGGTCTTGGGAGGAGAGGGTATGTTTGATCTCACGTGTTTCGCCGTCCAGGACAAAGAAATCGGGCATGCCGCAGTTAAAGGCGGTGATGTGGTCCAGCCCGCGGCTAACTTTGACGAATTGTGCGGCCAGAAACATGCCAATTGGCAGCAGGTCATTTAGCTTGTTGTTGATCGCCTGCAGAATCTGCTGGGGTGAAAAGCCCTTCGCCGTCATGGAGCGGAAGACATCGGATGCGGGCATGGCGCCCAGCGCTGATGCCAATCCATGGCCGGTAAAATCCCCCAGCAGCACATGCAGGTCCCGGGAGGGAGAGAAGGCGGTCAGCAGGATATCGCCGCTGAAGACACTGGCGGGGCGCAGCAGGCTGCGGATCTCATCGAGCGCCACGTTGCCTTTCAGCACCGCGCCACTGAAGACCTGTTCCGCGATCTCTTCATCCCGTTGCATGCGGTTGTAGAGCTGATGCAGATCCTTATGCAGGCCCTGGATGCGCTCCAGGGCTTGCACCTTGGCGGCAAGCACGGTATGGCTGTAGGGCTTGGTGAGGAAGTCATCACCGCCTACCTCGATACAGCGGGAGAGGGCGGTTTCATCGGTTACGGCAGTCAGAAAGATCACCGGAATGAACTTATCCCCTGCCAGCTGCTTGAGCTGTTTCGTTGCCTCATAGCCGTCCATGATCGGCATCATGATGTCCATCAAGACCAGGTCTGGCCGTCTCTGCTCGAACAGGGTGACGGCTTCCGCGCCATTCTCAGCCTGGATGACCGCATAACCCATTTTTTTCAGGAATGCCTTTAAAATTACCCGGTTCGAGAGTTCATCATCCGCGATCAGGGCACTGCCACGGTGATCCGATAGCAAGGGAGATACGGCGTTCATGCAAGCAGATCCTGATTTACTTGTTATATTTGCTGGATTGATATATCTATCCGTGATGGGTATACATCTCCTTTGGCGGCTTTCTCTGAGGAAACTTAATCGCTCATGTGACTTCTTCAGCGGGAATAATAGAGCGGTCGTGAGTAGGTATAATAGGCAGGGTGGTCTGGCTGATTCAGACCTTTCATAAGTTTTCGGTGGCAATAAAATAGGTGATTAGTTACCAAGCTCAGCAGACAGCAATATCTGACTCCTGCCCCCTTGAGGGGGGCGCCTCCAAGGAGGTGGTACGCTTACACGGATGTGGGTGGTACGCCTACACGGAAGTAGGTGGTAGAACTGCGCCGGGAGCATGCAGTCGAGAACTGCGCTGGGAGCAAGCAGTCGAGAGCAACGCAAGGAGCAGTTGCCGAGGATGCCAAAGCCGAAGGTTGGGATGGGGGATGAATTGCTGGAACTAAACTATCCTGCGGATTCCGTAGTGGAAATCAGCCTGTCGGGTAATTGGACCCTGACAGGGGAGCCGGTTGCATGGTCACAAGTGGTGAAAAATCTCGAACAGGCCCACTTCCCGCTGAAAGAGATCCGCTTCGACTGTCGTGAACTCATCGAATGGGACAGCCGGCTTCTGACCTTTCTGCTCAAGCTGTATGCCTACACGGAGCAAAACAACATCTCCTTCGTCGGCGAGGGTCTGCCTGAAGGTGCCGGAGGGTTGCTGGCGCTCTCTCTGACGGTGCCTGAACGCAAGAAGTCCAGGCACTCTGATCAGGGGCGATCGCTCCTCACTAGCTTGGGCGAGTGGACCCTGAAGAAGTATCAGGAGGGTCTGCTGTTCACCCGCTTCGTCGGTGAATGGCTTATCGCGTTCGAGCGTTTTCTGCGGGGAAAGGCCAATTTTCGTTGGTCGGATTTCAGCTATTTTGTCCAGTCAGCCGGGGCCGATGCCCTGCCCATCGTCAGCCTGATCAGCATTCTGGTGGGATCGGTGCTGGCCTTCATCGGGGCGGTTCAGCTGCAGATGTTTGGCGCCGAGATCTACATCGCCAATCTGGTCAGCCTGGGTATGGTGAGAGAGATGGGTGCCATGATGACCGCGATCATCATGGCCGGTCGCACCGGCTCCGCCTACGCCGCGCAACTGGGCAGCATGCAGGTAAACGAGGAGATCGATGCCCTGAAGACCCTCGGCATTTCACCCATGGAGTTCCTGGTGCTGCCGCGCAGTCTGGCCCTGATCCTGATGCTGCCCCTGCTCTGTATCTGGGCGGATGCGCTGGGGATTCTGGGTGGCATCTTCGTGGCGGTTGGCCTGCTCGATATCTCCCTGCTGGAGTATCTGGTACAGACCCGTGATTCCATCACCCTCACGGATCTCTCCATCGGTCTCGTGAAGAGCTTTATCTTTGCCGGTGTGATCTCCCTGGCGGGCTGTCTGCGTGGCCTGCAGAGTGGGCGGGATTCCGCGGCGGTAGGTAGGGCCACCACTTCGGCCATGGTCACCGCCATCCTGCTGATCGTGGTCTGGGATGCCCTGATAACCCTCATCTTCAACCAGTTAGGCATTTGAACCTAGATTCTGCAGTTGACCGCTCCATTCTACTTTTAACGAGTTGAATTCATGTGTATTTTGTTCGATAGACCCTATTAACCCAAACAACGGTTGGATCTGCACATAATCGTATCACTATACCGC
>CBDVCD010000336.1:0-3482 GCA_965372385.1 uncultured Gammaproteobacteria bacterium
CATGGCCTGTATCGGGAGTACTGAGATGCCGGTTATCCAGCAGGTCACATTGAACAAGCCAATGATCATTCCCGAGGAGACCGGAACGGTTGTGAGGATCGTGGTCCTGTGTGAGCCGACGACTGATGGCGTCACCAACGCGCGGGTACGTATGAGTTCGGACAGCGATGGCTTTAGCAATGACCATTTCGAGATACGCTGTGTTTTCGGACTACCGCAACCCGATCCGGAAACCTTGCCAAGACTCCCTGCCCTGCCCACAGAGCCCTACGGGAAGAACCCTGAGGATTTTGCTCCGGTGCCACTTTTCCAGGGTCGATTCCTGCGGCGCATCAGCAAAATCTTCGCTATCAAAGAAGACGAGGAGACGCTGACCGAGCTCACTGTGCCTGAAGCGGCGCGCTACTACGGCAATGAATTCGAGCAACAGACCCAGACACCCTCCCCCGCGATTCGAGACTCCATGTTGCAGGCCGCTGCCCTCATGGCGCCGCCGGGATACCTGCCGGAGTCAATCGAGGAGGAGCGCTTTTTCCGTCCCCTGCGGGAGGGTGAAAAGCTGTTCTGCTGGGCCAAAGGAGTGAGCCGCGATCAACATGAACTGAAGGCGGATATTCTACTGTTCGATCAGGCTGGCAATCCGGTCGAATGGATGCAGGGACTGGTGGTGAAGGCCACCTCCACCGAGGTTAATCTGCAGGGCGAGCGCAAGACAAAAACCCTCGCGATGAGCCAGATAGAAGAGAGTCTGAGAAGGGTCATTGCAGGCTCTCCCCTCTCTCTCGCCATGGCTCATGACGCCGAACTGTTGCAGGAGGCGGCCCTAGAGCTTCTACCCGCACCAGAGTGTGAGGCTTTACTCTTGGATGTTGCTGAATCCCGTGCTGAAACAGCCCTGACCAACATACTGGCGACCCGTAAATCCGCCATCGGTTTTTTCAGGGATATTCTGCAAACCGATCTGACGCCAACCGAGATAGGCATTCGGCACGAGCAGACCGGCAAGCCTCTACTGGTTTTCAACGGCGAGGATGGCGACCTGTCCGATTTGGATATCTCACTGACCGACAGCCATGGCGCCTCCGCTGCCGCCATTGGCCAGCAACCGGTCGGCATCGATATCGAGGCGGTGGAGAACCGCGATTCCGAGACCTGGAGCAAGTTGCTTGGCGATGATGGCTATCGCCTGGCGCTCGAGCTGCAACGCGAGACCGGCGAATCCTTCGATATCGCCGCCACCCGGGTCTGGACACTGATCGAGGCCGGCAAGAAGGCCAACGGACTCGAACGTATCGTGCCCCAATATGATCGAATCGTGGACACATCCTGGCTGGTGTTTAACGGACAACCGGATAGTAAAGAGCAGCTGTTGAGCGCACTGCTCGATAAAGATGGCAGCGATTTCGTGGTGAGTCTGGCGGCCAGAGAGATACAGATTCAAGGAGAGGAGGAGCGTTATGAGTGAACACATCCTGGTGGTAAACGGCAGCCCCCGGGCGCAGCGAGGCACGACAGGCATCGTAGTGAACCAGTTCCTGGAGGGGTGTCATGAGGCTGGGGCGACCAGCGAGGTCATCGACATCGCCCGATCGGAACTGCGCTTCTGTGCCGGCGAGCTGGCCTGCTTTTTCAAGGCTGACAATCATGCCTGCCGGGTGCATAAGAAAGACAAGGGCATTGAGTTCGCCGAAAAGTGGTTGCAGGCCGACCGCATCGTGCTGGCCTCTCCCCTGCATTTTAATACCGTCAGTGCCCACCTGATGCGATTTCTCGAACGCCTGATCTGCATGTCGGATCCTCTCTATAGCGAGAACGATGGCTACCCGACTCACAAGGGGCCATACGACTCGAAGCCGAGTGTGGCGATTGGTGTTTGTGCCTACCCGGGTGTCTCCAACTTCAACCTCTTCAAAGAGGTGATGTTGAACTATCAAAAGGTCTTCTGGCTCGAACCCGGTGGTTATCTGCTGGTACCCATGTCAAGGGACCTGACGGTGCTGAACAAGACCAATCCGCGCTATGCGGCTTTGCAGGAGGTGATGGCCGCGATCGCCCAGGCCGCCCGGGAGTTCATGACCCACAATGAAATCGCCATGGAAACGGAAGAGAGCATCTCCCGGGACACGGATGATCTGGACAGACTGCATGCGGAATTCGATGGCTATTTTCTCAAGCTCAACAAAAATCCCAACCCGCAAGACGAGGGTCGACCCGTGAAATTTGCCAACATGCCGCACGACGCATCGTGGATCTCATCCGGGCAATAGAGATGGGCGAAAGAATTCTTGTCATCAACGGCAGCCACCGCGCGGAAAGAGGCATTACCAGCCTGGTGATCAATAAGTTCCTGGAGGGCTGCCATGAACTGGGAGCAACCAGCGAGGTCATCCAGGTGGCCAAGTCCAACCTGGCCACCTGCGACGGCGAACTCGCCTGCTTCTTTAAAGCCGATAGAAAATGCCTCAAGTACACCGATGATCAGGGCGAGGAATTTATCGAAAAATGGATCCAGGCGAACCGCATCGTGCTGGCCTCTCCCCTGCATTTCAACTCGGTATCCTCCTACTTCATTCGCTTCCTGGAAAGGTTGTTGTGCACAGTCGAACCCTTCTACACGGAGAATGTGGGCTATCCCACGCATAAGGGGCCATTCGCATCGAAACTCAGTGTTGCGATTGGTGTTTGCGCCTACCCGGGAGTGTTCAACTTCAATCTATTCAAGGAAGTGATGCTCAATTACCAGCGGGTCTTCTGGCTCGAGCCCGATGGAAACATCCTGCTGCCCATGGCTCGGGACTACTCGGTGTTAAGCGAGAAGAATCCGCGCCATCCGCAGCTTATGGAGATTCTCGCGACGATAGTCCAGGCAGGGCGGGAATTCATGCAAGGCCATGAAATAACACTGGAAACAGAAGATCAGATCTCGGTGGATACCGATGATTTCGACAAACTCATCCAAGAACAGACCGCCTATTTCACGAGATTACATACGTGATGTACTCAGGAGAATGTTGGATAGCCGACACGCCCAACTGATGAACGCCGTAAATACATCCTTGTAGGCTTGACCACAGCATCTGACCTCCAGGGATGGAGGAAATGCAATAGGATTGAATGGCGACCCACATGGAAGTGGGAAGGTAGAACAACGCAGGAGCAGTTGTCGAAACAATCCTTGCTTTGCTGCCGACATCCTCAGTCGAGCGTATCAGCTATTCAATGACTGTATGGGTAAAAAGGAGCTCAGGAAGATCTCAAATGAACGAACTTAAACCAAAATATGATTATATCGTTGCTGGATCGGGGACCGGAGGGGGAACCCTGGTACGTGAACTGGCGAAGAACGACACGGACGTCCTGTGTATTGAATGGGGTGAACCAGCTCCCAAGGTGGGCGAGATGCTCGATTGCCGTTATTTCTATGACTTCAACCTAAAATCCTCAGTTGCCCCTGCCAGACCTTAAATGCCAGCATAGTTCAT
>CBDVCD010000337.1:0-3476 GCA_965372385.1 uncultured Gammaproteobacteria bacterium
GCTCAGGACCCATGGGGGAAATAACCATGATCCCCAATTCCATCTAGACGCTCAGAGGAGTCTTTTTCTCCCCTGGCCAGTTGAATGGTGTCGCCCAGGATGAGTAATGGTTGATATGCAACAGGCGGCTGGATAAAAGATAGTGAGCCCCTACTCATGATGGATGTCCCTACAACGGATTTCAGCTTGTCTGAAGATAGTGTTGACCCTGAATTTGCAGGGGTAAGACAGGCCGGTTTCTATTAAATATTGTTCTCTTGTTAGCGGCTGTCAGGGGCTTTCCTTTAAGTAGTAAGTTACTCTCCTGAAACACTTATCCAGAGTATGGTTTCTGGAACTGAAAAACCGTCCAATAAGGAGGTGAAAGTCATGTCTGTCCCGGCTGCCTATCTGGGCGTTGTACTGATCTGGGGAACCACACCACTGGCGATCAAATGGAGTGGCGAGGGTGTGGGGGTATCTGTTCGGGGTGACTGGACGGATGGTGATCGGTGTGGTGCTGGCCCTGGTGCTGGTTTATCTGATGCGCTTGCAAGTCTGGATCGGCACCCTGCTGATCATGACCGGCCTACTCGGCTTTGAGCTGGATAGTCGTTGGCTTCGTCGCTGGCGTGCAGCATAGATGTTAACGCAGGGATGCGTCTCCAGCTTGGTCAGCCTAGCACTCAGGGCGCAACACCATACTGCTCCCGATAGGCGCGGATACGGCTCAGGAAGTCTTCCGAATCGGGTTTTTCCTGAAGATATTCGATCAGCTGCTCCAACCGTACGATGGATGTTACGGGCATGCCGTAGTCCCCTTCCACCTCCTGGATCGCGGAGCGCTCGCCCTGGCCTTTCTCCTGGCGGTCGAGGGCGATGACCACCCCTGCGGGGGTGGCGTTCAGGCCCTGAATGATCTCCACCGACTCACGTACCGAGGTGCCGGCGGATATCACATCGTCGATGATCATAACCCTGCCTTCTAGGGCATGGCCTACGATGATGCCACCTTCGCCGTGGTCCTTCGCCTCCTTGCGGTTGAAGGCATACGGGACATCCCGGTCATGCTGGTCGTAGAGGGCCGCGGCAGTGACCGCGGCCAGGGGAATGCCCTTGTAGGCCGGGCCATAAAGCAGGTCAAACGCGATGCCGGAATCCATGATCGCCTGGGCGTAGTAGCGCCCCAGCCGGGCCAGGCTGGCGCCGGTATTGAACAGTCCGGCATTGAAGAAATAGGGGCTGATGCGGCCTGATTTGAGGGTGAACTCACCAAAGCGCAGCACCCCGACATCCAGGGCGAAATCGAGAAATTCGCGTTGATAATCCTGCATGGAAGAGTTTCCTGTGAGAAATTTGTACCTAATTGTAACCTGGAACCGTTTGTTTCGGGGACTTACTGGAAGCTGGCACTTATAATGCGGCCAATTTTGTAGGAAGTGGTGGCTTAGTGGTCTCGACAAACAGACTTGCCGAATGGCTTGATGCCTTGAGCGTTTACCGGCAGCCCCGGGTGCGCAGCATGCTATTCCTCGGTTTCTCCGCCGGTCTGCCCCTGTTGCTGGTCTTCGGCACCCTGTCATTCTGGCTGAGGGAGGCGGGGATCGAGCGCAGCACCATCGGTTTTATCAGTTGGGTGGCACTGGCCTACGGCTTCAAGTGGGTCTGGGCGCCCCTGGTGGATCGTCTGCCGCTGCCTTGGTTGAATCGGTGGCTGGGCCGGCGGCGCAGCTGGATGCTGTTCGCTCAGCTGCTGGTGATCGGGGGTCTGGTGGCCATGGCCCTCTCCGACCCCCGGGAGGGGCTTGCCCTGTTTGCCTCGCTGGCGCTGCTGGTCGCCTTCTCCTCCGCCACCCAGGATATCGCCATCGATGCCTACCGCATCGAGTCGGTGGAGGAGCTGCTGCAGGGCGCCATGGCCTCCAGTTACATGCTGGGGTATCGGCTGGCCATGATCATGAGTGGCGCTGGGGCGCTGGCGATTGCCGCCTATTTTGATCCGGCCGAGGATATCTACCAGCAGAGCGCCTGGATGGCGGCCTATCTGAGCATGGCAGGCATGATGCTGGTGGGGGTGATCACCGTACTGATCATCGATGAGCCGGAGGTTCAAATGGATCGGGGTACCCGAAAGCGTGAGGCCCGTGCAGATGCAGTGATCGAGCGGCAGGGCTGGCTGCCGGTCCCGTTGCGGGTCTTCAGCGAATGGTTTTACGATGCGGTGATCAGCCCCTTCGCCGACTTTGTTACTCGATATCGCTGGCAGGCACTCTTAATCCTGGCGCTGATCGCCACTTACCGGATATCAGATGTGGTGCTGGGAGTGATCTCCAACGTCTTCTACTTCGACCTGGGGTTCAGCAAGGCCGAGGTGGCGGCGATCACCAAGGTCTACGGGGTGATCATGACCCTGCTGGGTGCCGGGCTAGGCGGTCTGCTGATGGTCCGTGTGGGCGTGATGCGGATTCTGTTTGTCGGCGGGCTGCTGGCGGCGGCGACCAACCTGCTATTTGCCCTGCTGGCCACTCTGGGGCACGATGTGCTGATGCTTACGCTGGTGATCTCCATCGACAATCTCAGTGCGGGGCTTGCCACGGCAGCCTTCGTGGCCTATCTGTCGAGCCTGACCAATGTCTCCTATTCGGCCACCCAGTATGCCCTGTTCAGTTCGGTGATGCTGTTGCTGCCCAAGTTTCTCGGGGGCTTTTCCGGGGTGATGGTGGATGGCATGGGTTATCCGACCTTTTTTCTCATCACAACCCTGCTGGGAGTGCCGGTACTGGTGTTGATATTGTTGGCGATGCGTTACATCCCTTCCAGCGGGTACCGAAAACATGCTTGAGCCGTCCGGATATCTTGCTGCCTTCCTGGTGGGTTTGTTGGGTGTCGGTCACTGTGCCGGCATGTGCGGCGGGATTATCGGCGCACTGACCTTCGGTCTACCGGAGCAGATCCGCTCGAACGTCAGCAGCACCCTGCCATACCAGCTCGGTTACAACCTGGGGCGGATCACCAGTTATACGCTGGCTGGCGGCATTATGGGGGGTTTGGGCATGCTGCTGGCGGAGATCATGCCCATCTATATCGCACAGCAGGCCCTGCTGGTCATCGCCGGGCTGTTCATGATCTTTCTGGGGCTCTATCTGGGGGGCTGGTGGCTGGGGCTGGCGCGTATCGAAAGGGTGGGAGGCGGGCTCTGGCGCCGCATCGAGCCCTATGCCCGAAAACTGTTGCCGGTACACACCCCTGGGCAGGCCTGGCTGCTGGGTCTGGTCTGGGGCTGGATCCCCTGCGGACTGGTTTACAGCATGCTGGTCTGGACCGTCTCCTCCGGCAGCGTATTCAAAGGCGCGGGATTGATGCTGGCATTTGGCCTGGGCACCCTGCCCAGCGTCTTTGCCATGGGACTGGTGGCGGGTAGTCTGGCCCGCTGGTCGAAGGATATCCGGGTACGGCGTTTTGCCGGTCTGACCGTCATCCTGTTTGGCATTGCCACC
>CBDVCD010000338.1:0-3443 GCA_965372385.1 uncultured Gammaproteobacteria bacterium
CAGACATTTGACCCATGAGAGCTGTATGACTCAATGAACATTTTCGCTCATTATCTTCTCAACAACCACAAGCTTTCAACTGATAGTTGTTGAGCTCACTTCCAACTTTCCGGCTCCACCTGGATACTCTGTTCGACGTCGCCTAGCCAGATTGCTCCATCCTGGATGGAGCATTGCAACTGCATGTTGCGTTGCGCCAGCGCTGCCAGTTGGATGACGCTGGTCTCCGGCAGATGGATGATGTGTAGGTTGTCAAAGCGTTCCAGCTTGCCCCCAAGCTGTTCGAACCAGACTCTGGCACTGCGGTCGTTATAGGTATAGATCCAGACCTCTCTGGCGCGGCCACAGGCCTTGCGGATCCTTTTCTCATCCGGTTGGCCAAGATCGACCCACAGCAGAATCTCGTCACTCAATGATTTACACCACAGGTCGGGCTCGTCATCCGTGCTCAAACCGCGGGTGAAGGCCAAATTTTCTTGCGCGTGCAGAGCGAAGGCCAGAATACGCACCATCATCCGGCGGTCGGTCTCGGAGGGATGGCGGGCAATGGTCAGCGCATAGTCCTGATAGTGATTACGGTCCATGTCCGCGATCTGCAGGTCTGCCTTGAAGATGGTTGCTTTCAGTGCCATAGCGGGTTGGTTTCTTAATGGATAGATGCCGATGCTTCTCCACCCCTGCCGGCCCGCACCAGCCCACCCAGCCCCACTCCCTCCAGGGCATTGTTCATTAACGCCTTGACCTCTGAGGCCTTCTCACAGCGCAGGGCGGCCCGCAGCAGCTCGCGGGCGCGGGCGCAGCTCACCGAGCGCACCACCCATTTGACCCTGGGCAGATTGCAACCACTCATACTCAGGCTATTCACACCCATGCCAAGCAGCAGTACCACTGCCGCCGGATTGCCCGCCATCTCACCGCAGACACTCACCTCACGCTGGTACCGCCTGGCATCTTCCACCACCTGGACCAGGGCACGCAGCACCGCCGGGTGGAGGTCATCATAAATATCCGCCACATGCGGATTGTTGCGGTCCACTGCCATCAGGTACTGAATCAGGTCGTTGGTGCCAATGGAGAGAAAATCGACCCGCCTGGCCAATGCCTCCACCTGATAGACCGCCGCCGGTACCTCGATCATGACGCCTATTCGGGGCATCTTGACCTCGAACCCCTCCTCCACCAGCTCATTGTGCGCCCGCTGGATCAGTAACATGGCATCATCCACTTCGCTGACATGGCTGACCATGGGCAGCAACAACTGGAGGTTTTCCAGCCCCACCGCCGCCCGCAGCAAGGCCCGCAACTGGGTCAGAAAGATCTCCGGATGATCGAGGGAGATACGTATCCCGCGCCAGCCCAGGAAGGGATTGGATTCCGTGATCGGGAAGTAGGGCAAGGGCTTGTCCCCTCCGATATCCAGGGTACGGATAGTGACCGGGCGCGGTGCAAAGGTTTCCAGGACCTTCCGGTAGTTGACCATCTGTACCGTCTCGCCAGGGAATCGATCCCGTATCATAAACGGCAGTTCGGTGCGGTAGAGACCTACACCCGCGGCTTCGTCCATTCCCAGGCTACTCATATCGGAGATCAACCCGGTATTCAGAAAAAGGGGAATCTCAATACCATCCGTAGTCTCCGAGGGCAGCGTCAGAACCGCCTGCAGTTCCTCGGAGAGTTCCCGATCCTCATCCGCCAGGCGCTGATACTCCTGTATTACCGAGGAGGACGGCGATATATAGATCCGTCCACGGTAGCCATCACCGATCAGAAAACGCCCATCGACCCGACCCACCGGCAGGTTACTGACCCCCATCACGGCCGGTATGCCCATGGCATGGGCGAGTATGGCCACATGGGAAAAGCTGGCGCCTTTCGCCGAGACGATGCCAGCCAGCCGTTCCATCGGCACCTCGGCCAGCTGTATGGCGCTAACCTCCTCACCCACCAGGATTGTATTGTCCGGATAGGTAACGGGCCCGGAGCGCTCCTGCTGCAGATGCATGAGGATACGGCGCCCCAGATCCCGCACGTCGGAGGCCCGTTCCCGCAGGTAGATATCCTCCATCGCGTCAAAGACCTTGGCATGCTCTTCGATGGTCTTCCGTAGCGCGCCGGCGGCCCAGTTACCCTGATGGATCCTGACCACGGTGTTCTCGATCAGGGAGTCACTGCCAAGCATCATCAGCCAGGCATCGAACAGGGCCCGGTCCTCCGCGGGCAGGCTGTCCTCGACCCGGTCTTGCAAGGCCATCAGATCCTTCACCACTGCGGCCACGGCCGCGCGAAAGGCCGCCTCCTCCTGCTCAGGGTCATCCGTCGGGCGGTCGGGAATGGCCAGCAGATCGGCGGGAGGATAGACCACCACCGCGGTTCCCAGCCCTATCCCCGGGGCGCCTGGCCGCCCTGGCAGAAAGCGGGCGAGGGGCATGGTGTCATTAAGGGCATCCAACTCGCCGCTGGCCTGGGCATGGGTAATCGCCCCGGCAAGTTGGGCGGCCAGGGTAAACAGAAAGGTCACCTCGTCATCGTCGAAACTGCGCTGTTCGATCTGGCGCGCCACCAGTACCCCCAGCACACTGCGGTTCTGGATGATGGGCACCCCGAGGAAACCACGGTAGCGGACCTCGCCGGTCTCACTGATAAACAGGTAACGCTTGTGGCTGGATGCATCCGCCAGATTTACCGGCTCCGCCCGTTCACAAACCAGGCCGATAAGCCCACGATGCAGCGGCAGCCTCACCTTGCCCACCGCCTCGGCATGCAACCCGTCAGTCGCGCGCAGGATATGCTCACGCCGCTCAAAATCGGACAGGTAGACGGAACAGACATCAGCCCCGATGGCCTGCTTGACCTGGACCACAATGATCTCCAGCGCCTTGCCCAGATCCTCGGCGGCATTTACCTCCTTGACGATGCGATGCAGGAGCTCAAGCATGGCCAGTTTAACTGTTTGCCAGCGAGGTCAGATCCTCTACGGCGACATCCCTGACATGCTGAGCGAAACTCCAGTGATGACCTTCCAGATCCGTGACGGCATACATGCGATCCCCCCAGAACATATCCGTGGGCTCGGTGAGGGTCGCTGCACCCGCTGCAATGGCCTGCTGGTAGTGTGCGTCCACGTCATCCACGTAGACATAGAGACTCTGATGAATACCCGGTAACTCCAATGGACTTTTACCACCGCGCTCCATGCTCGGAGTCCCCAGCATCAGGAAGCCGTCCTTGAAGCCCATCTCGGCGTGCACCATCCCCTCCTGCATCTCAATCGGCTCACCCTTACGCTCGAAGCCAAAGGTCTCCTCCAGCCACTCCAGAGCGGCCTTGACATCTCTATAGAAAAGATAGGGCGTGATGCGAGGCATTCCTGCTGGTGGATTTTTCAACTCAGACATGGATCTCTCTCAAAGTGCAAAACGATGACGTTGGTCAGGTTAAAAAAA
>CBDVCD010000339.1:0-3415 GCA_965372385.1 uncultured Gammaproteobacteria bacterium
TCCGCAAGACTAGCTGGACTAATTTGAGGAATTTGCGATTGAAAATCGTCCAAAGATTGCCCGAAGAGGGGCGTGAGATAGGACAAATCTTTTTTTCCGTGGCCCTAACGTGGCGACCGGGTCCAACTGTACTTGCCATCCGCTTTGCCGTGCTCAGACTTGTATCGCGCGTAATTTATGGGCTCCAGGCGCTGGATATCCATGGGACGCAGGCCGCTGTCCGGCCGGTTGTCGTAGTAAGAGTAACGGTGGTCCTCAGTGATCTTCTGGATATCCAGCCGGTCGTAACGCCCACCGATAGTGGCTCCCGCGACAGTCATGTGATTGGTGCTGTTCTGGTCCGGGAAATAGGCATAGGAGAGCAGGTTCCCGTAACCCTTGCCCTCGTTGAAGTAGCCCTTGAAGGCCGTGGCCACGGCGAGTACGTCATTGAAAAAGCTGTGTTTGATGAAGGCTTCCACCTTGGACAGCAGGGTGTGGTACTGCATCAATGCGTCTACCGTAGGCACAGTCGTCACACCGCCGGCTTCGATAGTAACCGGGTGTGGGGCCTTGGCGCCAAAGATAGCTACCATGCGGTGCAGGTCCGCCATCACCGGGAATGCATCCAGATAGTGGCGAATGGCTGTGTGGTTGAGTTCCCGATCCTGCAGATAGTCAGCCTCGTAGCGAGGCAGGAAGGGGGCGGCGGGGAATATCTTGTTACTCACCAGTTCGCTGGCTACCCAGTCACGCAGTCCGGTCAACCCGGGGTCAGAGCCCTTATAGTCGAGTACGGCGGTGATATCGATAAAGTCCAGGGCGGACAGGGTGTAGAAATGCAGAGCGTTGTTTTTTATCCTTGCCAGTCTATCGTCAGGGTAATTAAAATCTTTATCCCCGCTTTGATTATTCAGCAAAGATTGCATCCGGTATGTCGAAGGTTTGGAGACTCTGAAGGTCGCTATCAGGCGGGTCCAGATCTGGGTAAAGTGTATTCGATCGAGGTGATCCAGTAGATGTCCGTGCCGCCCGGTGTGCTGACCTCGATCTGATCATCCAGACCGCGTTTCATCAGCGCCCGCGCCAAGGGGGAGTCCATGCTGATGTGGCCTTTCTCCTGGTCGATCTCATCCGGCCCGACGATGCGATATCGGTGTTCGGAGCCGTTCTCTTTTTCCAGCGTGACCCAGGCGGCAAAAAAGACCTGGTCTGGGTTACTGGGTGGCTGCGAGACGACCTTGAGAACAGGCAGGCGTTTTTGTAGATAACGAATCCGCCGGTCAATCTCTCGCAGCTCCTTTTTACGATAGATATATTCCGCATTCTCGGATCGGTCACCCTCAGCGGCGGCGGCCGCGAGGGCCTTGGTCACATCCCGGCGGCGCAGCCACAGGGTCTTCTCCTCTGCCTGCAGGAGCTGAAAGCCCAGAGCAGTGATATAGGGGGATTTTGGCGGAGCAGGTGGTCGGTATCTTCCCATAGAGATAGAGACTGATATAGTTGGGTTAATTCAGACGATATCAGTATATAACTGTGTGGCAGATAAGCTATCCACGTTCGACTTAATTAATCTGTGAGTCGTGATGAATTTGTGAAACTTTCGTGATTCAGTGATGATCGGTGTCGGTTCTACTTATTTACACGGCCATTATCCCTAAAAAATAAACTAACTATTCAGCCTCCGTAGGAGCTGCCCATGGCTGCGATTAGCGACGATAGTCGCTTTGTGTGAAGATGCCAAAAAGGCTTGTCGACTTTGGTCGCAGCCATGGGCAGCTCCTACGACGGAATTTTCAGTGCGAAGACATGGGAATGACATAGGGAGCTGAATAGCTACAAAAATAACTTTCTTGCATTAAGAACATGCCACACAAGGTCCTGATAGTTGAAGACGAACCCGATATTGCCCGGCTGGTGCAGACCCACCTGGGGGATATAGGTTGTGAGGCCACTATCGCCGCTAACGGGGCGGAGGCGATGAAACTTTTCGGCAGGCATGACTACCAGCTTGTGGTGCTCGATCTGATGCTGCCGGACACCGATGGGCTGACACTTTGCCGCGGGATGCGGGAATCCGCGGGCTATGTGCCGATACTGATGCTCACCGCCAAGTCCACCGAGCTCGACCGGGTGCTGGGGCTGGAGATGGGGGCCGATGACTATCTGACCAAGCCATTCAGCATTCCTGAACTGCTGGCGCGTATCAAGGCCCTGTTCCGGCGGGTCGATGCGCTCAGCCAGGCGCGGGATGCGCAGCAGACGGACGAGATCATCCAGCAGGCGGGTCTCTCTATCGATACCGCCACTCGCCATGTGACGGTGCAGGGCAGGGAGGTGGAGTTGACCGCCAGGGAGTTCGATCTGCTACTGTTCTTTGCCCGCCATCCCGGCAGGGTGTTCAGTCGGGTGCAGCTGCTGGATCAGGTGTGGGGGTATAACCATGACGGTTATGAGCACACGGTCAATTCACATATCAATCGTCTGCGCGGCAAGGTCGAAACGGACCCGGCCAAGCCAGAGTATATCCTCACCGTCTGGGGGGTGGGTTATAAGTTTACCCATGGCTGACGTGGATCGAGTTATCTGATGTTTCGTACCCTCTATGCCCGACTTGCCGCCGTCCTGGTCGGCCTGTTCATGCTGATCGGCCTGCTCTATGTGCTGATCACCAGCTCAACCATTGAGAGCTATCTGCAGGAGATCACCCAGCACTTCAACCAGGATCTGGCCCAGCGTATCGTAGCGGACCGTAAGCTGGTGGCGGCCGGCCAGTTGGATCAAGACGCACTCAAGGCCACGTTCAGCGCCTACATGGATATCAATCCCAGCATCGAGATCTATCTGCTGGATCGGGAAGGACGGATACTCGCCTATTCCGCCGACCCGGGAAAGGTGAAACGCCAAAGGGTTGACCTGGCGCCGATCGAGGCCTTTCTGCGGGGCGAAGGCTTCCCCTTGCTGGGGGACGATCCCCGCTCCCACGACCGGCGCAAGGCCTTTTCGGTCACTCCGGTGCCGGCGGGAGATCTGGCTCCCGGTTATCTCTATGTGGTGCTGCGAGGTGAGCAGTACGATCGGGCCGAGCAGGCGGTGGAGGCACAATATGCCCTGCGTCTGAGCGCCTGGGCCGTGGCTGGCAGCCTGGGATTCGGTCTGCTGACGGGACTGCTGCTGTTCCATCTGCTGACCCGCCGTCTGCAGCGTCTCGCCAATGTCATGGAGGCGTTTCAAAAGACCGGATTTACCCGGCATACGGCCGCTTTGACGGCAACAGGAAGTGCGGGTGACGAGGTGGCTCGGCTGGCTCAGACCTTCGACAGCATGGCGGAGCGCATTATCGCCCAGTGGGGAGAGCTCCGGAAACAGGACAAACTGCGACGAGAGCTGGTGGCCCAGGTCTCCCATGATCTGCGTACCCCGCTGGCCGCCCTGC
>CBDVCD010000340.1:0-3410 GCA_965372385.1 uncultured Gammaproteobacteria bacterium
CCAACAGCGTATTTACTGGGCGCACCACGGCAAAAACAGTCGAGACAATTAGATTTTCTGCCGAATTTTCAATTGGCGCGATCTCCTGAAGATAGGTACGAACGGTGGAGACGATTACGTCCCCGTCTTGAACAATCCTTCGGGCGCGGCTTGGAGCTACTTCGAAGCGATAGCTGACAATGTCGTGAATTGTTCCTTGGGAATCGACATTTCCAATATCGATATACCGCAATTCGTGGTCGGGGTCGGTTGTCTCGGGCAAGGCCTCGTCATTGATAGTGGAGGTATATTTCAGCCGCCATGATTTCCTTTCAGCCAGGCCGTTCACTCCGTAACCTCACGCAGCATCCCCATTATCCGTTTCTCCACCGCCCCCAACTCCGCATCGATCTCCGCCAACGGTCTCGGCGGCTGGTACTTGAAGAACTCCCGGTTGAAGTTAATCTCATAGCCAACCTTGCCGATACCGCCGTCCTGCTCATCTCCGGCCTTGCGGTCGATCCAGGCATCATCCGCATAGGGCTGCACCTCACGCAGGAAGTAGCTGACGATGTCCTCTTTCAGGGGGATATTTTCGAAATCCTTGAGTTTGGGATCGGGCTCGTACTCGATCTGCTTTTTTCCGTCCTCATCCGGGTAGACGCCGAACAGGGGGGCAATATTGTCGATCTCCTTGCCCTCCGGCAGGGTTTGGTTGGGCAGATCCGCCCAGCGCACCGCCCGCGCACGTTTGCCATACTTGGCGATCACCGGTTCTGCATCGGAATCGGCCTCGGTGAAGACCTCACGGAACAGCTTCTTTTGCGCCGTGCCCTTGGCCCCCTTGAGCCAGTCGCTTTCACTCTCCTTGACGATCCGCTGTGCCTTAATCCAGACCGTATTCCAGTCGTAGTGGGGATCAGGGCCAAACACCTCTTCCATCTCCAGAACGGCATCGAGCAGTTCCGGGCAGGTATCGAGAAACTGCTCTTTGGCCTCCTGGGTAACCTGGAACTTCAATCGTAACGGCCGTTGCACGGTGATGCGTCGATAGCCGAAGTCTGTATTGTCGAACAGCTTGCTGGTTTCCGATTGTTCGAAGGCACCATGCTCGCGGGTCACAAGGTCGATGTCTACCTCTTTCAGGTAACGGCGCTTGTCCCCCAGGCTGCGTTTCATCGGCGACCAGCGGTCACGGGCATCGATCAACTGAATCTTGCCGCGTCGCTCGGCGGTCTTGCGGTTGGAAACCACCCAGATATAGGTGCCAATACCGGTGTTGTAGAACATCTGCTCCGGCAGGGCGATGATCGCCTCCAGCCAGTCATGCTCGATGATCCAGCGGCGGATTTCACTCTCGCCGGAACCGGCCCCGCCGGTAAAGAGCGGCGAACCGTTGAAGACGATAGCAACGCGGGTGCCCGGCTTGTCGCGGTTGCCCTCCGCATAGGGCTGGAACTTGGCGATCATGTGGATCAGGAACAGCAGCGCGCCGTCGTTGATCCTGGGCAGCTTGCCGCTGTAGTTGCGGAAGTTGGGCAGCCGATCGATCTCTTTCTTTTCCGCCTTCCAGTCCACACCGAATGGGGGGTTGGCCAGCAGGTAGTCGAAGCGGTGTTCCGGCGGGTTGGTGAATCGGTCATCGGTCAGGGTATTGCCATACTCGACACGGCTGTCCTTGAAGCCCTTAATCAACAGATCGGACGCCGCCACGGCATAGGAGCGCGGATTGTAGTCCTGACCGAAGACCCGCACGGTGGCGCTGTCGTTGTGGGCGCGAATCCAGTTCTGCGACTCGGAGAGCATGCCGCCGGTGCCGCAGGCCGGATCGCACACGGTGACGATGATCCCCTCCTGGGTGAGGATGTGACCGTCCGGCTCCAACAACAGGTTAACCATGAGGCGGATCACCTCACGCGGGGTGAAATGGTCACCCGCCGTCTCGTTGGCCGCTTCGTTGAAACGCCGGATCAGATCCTCAAACACCAGGCCCATGGTGATGTTGTCCACCACGCGGGGATGCAGGTCGATTTCAGCAAACTTGGAGACCACCAGGTAGAGGCGGTTGGCCTCCTCCATCTTCTCGATCTCTTTCTCGAACTCGAAGTACTCGAAGATCTTGCGAACGTTTTCCGAGAAGCTGTTGATGTAATCGGTCAGGTGCCGACCCACATTGTCCGGGTCGCCCTTGAGCGCCTGGAAGTCTAGGGCACTGTGGTTGTGGAAACCCAGCGGCTTGCCGTCCTCACCCTTGGCACGGCTGTTCAGCACCCGGTCAATGAGTTGACTGTCCTTGCCTTCTAATCTCTTGTACTCAGCGAGCACCGTCTTCTTGCTCGCCCCCAATACGCAATCAAAACGGCGTAAGACGGTAAGCGGCAGCATGACCCGCTCGTATTGTGGCGGCCGGTAGGGGCCGCGCAGCAGGTCGGCCACGGACCAGATGAAGTTGGATAGTTGCTGGAAATTCGCAGGTGTCATGGAGATGGAATCATCCTGATTATTTAACCGGTTACGCCGGAATTCTTGATTGCCACGCCGTTACGGTCGCAGTAGTCGCGGATCATGATCTCGATCATGTTGGCCAGACTGCGACGCTCCTGCTCGGCCACGGTCCGCAGCCCCTCTTTTACTTCCGGATGGACACGAACGGTCAGGGTCGTCGATTTGGTCTCTGCCATCAGTTAACCTCAGTTTTGAAGTGGCTTTCAAATGTACTGCGGATATACTAACCGGATTCCACTAAACAAAGTACGTCAGCGTAGCCCAGCATGCTCAAACTAGTACTCGACAATCGCTCCATTATATCCGTTCGGTTAATCCCATACGTAACCGGCTGGAAATACACTCCAGATGTGATTGCAAGCATTTTGGCCAACGAGGACGAAATCCACCGCGTGTTGATCCCCTCCTACCATTTTGATGCGAAAGACGGCTACCACCTCATGCTGGCCAAGGAGTGGGATAATGTTGTTGCAGACCTGGATGTGCTCAGCAACAAGTTAAAGGCCACTGAGACTATTGATAATGAGAACTACCCTGTCTGGCGTAGGGAATCGATCAAGATACTCCCAGCAGCCACTTTTGTCTGGGTGGACGAACTGGAAACCGCTTGGCATACCGACTATTCCGAAGCGCGCAGGATCATGCTGGATGAAAAGCCCGGGGATCGAGACCTTAACCTGTCACCTCTAATTCCATCGAATATAACTGACCTCATTTATGAGGGGTTTGAACCTCACATCGTAGCGATATATAGCGGCACCAACCCGGATAATCAAGAAACACCAGACCAGAGAAAGCAACGTCTTGAAACTTTGTTTCAGGAAGAACAAGACCAAAGAGGTGAAAGAGGCGCACTAAAAAGGACTGCTGAGCGTGAAGGTATCACCCGCCAAACGCTAACTGAAATACTTAACCGCAAAAAATAA
>CBDVCD010000341.1:0-3404 GCA_965372385.1 uncultured Gammaproteobacteria bacterium
CGCCAGATTGAGGGCGGTCTCGAAGGACTCCGCCAGGCGGGGCGCCAGGTCATGGGCCGCTCCCGGCTTCCCACCTCCCGCGGCACTGGCACTTCCCTGTGCGGCGCGCACCTTGAAACGGTCCACCACCACCTCGATGTTGTGCTTCTTGTGCAGCTCCAAGGTAGGAATATCATCTAATTCATAGATCTCCCCGTCGATGCGGGCGCGGATGAAGCCCTGGGCGTGCATCTCTTGCAGCAGCTTGTGGTGTTCCCCCTTGCGTTCCGAGACCACCGGTGCCAACAACATCAAGCGGCTCCCCTCCGGCAGGGTCAGCACCTGGTCCACCATCTGGCTGACGGTCTGGGCCTCCAGCGGGGTGTCGTGTTCCGGGCAGCGCGGGGTGCCGGCCCGGGCGAACAGCAGACGCAGATAGTCGTAGATCTCGGTGATGGTGCCGACCGTGGAGCGGGGGTTGTGGGAGGTGGTCTTCTGCTCGATGGAGATGGCCGGCGATAGTCCCTCGATATGATCCACGTCCGGCTTCTCCATCAGCGAGAGGAACTGCCGCGCATAAGCGGAGAGGGACTCTACATAGCGCCGCTGACCCTCCGCATAGATGGTGTCGAAGGCCAGGGATGACTTGCCGGAGCCGGACAGGCCGGTGATTACGATCAGTTTGTCCCGGGGCAGATCCAGGTCGATGTCCTGCAGATTATGGGTACGCGCCCCGCGGATTTTAATAGTGTCCATGTATGATTCAGGGGATTTGTTGTTCAGGCTAAAACTGCATGCCGGTGGTGTGCATCGGGTCGGGACAACCTGCTACTATACGCGCTCTTTTTAGCGGCTGGCAAAGTGAATCAGACATGGCGAAAGGCAGAAGTACAGCTTCGGGATTGAATGAGATTGAGCGGCGGGGCGCCTTCTCCCTGGCGGGGATCTTCTCCCTGCGCATGCTCGGCCTGTTCCTGATTCTGCCGGTCTTCGCCCTCTATGCCGAAGAACTCGAAGGGGTGACACCCATGCTGGTGGGTCTGGCCATCGGCATCTATGGCCTGAGCCAGGCTCTGCTGCAGATTCCCTACGGTATGCTCTCCGACCGTATCGGCCGCAAGCCGGTGATCATCGGGGGGCTGATCATCTTCGCTCTCGGCAGTGTCGTGGCCGCCATGGCGGACGATATCTACGGGATTATCCTCGGCCGAGCCCTGCAGGGTAGCGGTGCGATTGCCGCAGTGATCATGGCATTGGCGGCCGATCTGAGCCGCGAACAACGGCGTCTGCGCATGATGGCGATCATCGGCATGAGCATTGGTGCCGCCTTCGCGGTCTCCCTGGTGCTGGGCCCGGTGCTCAACAGCTGGATTGGCGTGCCGGGTATCTTCTGGCTGACGTCCATTCTGGCTCTGGGCGGTGTGCTGATCGTGATCTTCGTGGTACCCAACCCGAAAGAAAGCCATTTTCACCGGGATGCGGAGGTCGAGCCGGAACAGTTCGGCCGGGTGCTGGCGGAGCCGGAGCTGCTGCGCATCGACTTCGGGATTTTTGCCCTGCACATGATGCTGACCGCACTGTTTCTCGCCTATCCCCTCGCGCTCAGGGATCTTGGTCTGGCCAGCGACTACCATTGGTGGGTCTATCTGCCGGTGATGCTGTTGGCCATGGCGGCGATGGTGCCCATGGTGATCATCGCTGAAAGTAAGCGTCGGATGAAGTCGGTGTTTATTTCCGGTGTGGCGGGGCTCGCATTAGCCGGCCTGGGGCTCCATCTGTTCAGCACCACAATGGCCGGTCTGGTGCTGACCCTGTTTGTCTTCTTTACCGCCTTCAATCTGCTGGAGGCCACGCTGCCTTCCCTGGTGGCGAAGATGGCCCCGGGAGAGCGCAAGGGCACGGCAATGGGCGTCTATTCAAGCTCACAGTTTATCGGCGCCTTCATCGGCGGCCTGCTGGGTGGCTGGATACAGACCCATTTTGGGAATGAGGGTGTGTTCCTGTTCTGCGGTGGTGTGGCGCTCATCTGGTTACTGATCGCCTGGGGCATGGCGGATCCTAAATATCTCAGTAACTATATGCTCCCGGTGGGAAGCCTGGAGGCGGATGATGCGGCCCTGCTGGCAAAAAAACTGTTGGAGGTGGATGGCGTCGCCCATGCGGTAGTGATTGCCGAGGATCGTCTGGCCTACCTGAAGGTCGACCTTTCCCGCTTCGATGAGAACGCGTTGGATGCATATTGTGTGAGCGAGGGGTAGACTCTCAACTTTCAATAATGCAACTATTCAGCATCAGTAGGCTATTTTCGCTAAATAAAGCATGTTGAATAGGTACTATGATATTTAATTTGTAACTATTCAGCCTCCGTAGGAGCTGCCCGTGGCTGCGATTAGCGACGATAGTCGCTTTGTGTGAAGATGCCGAAAAGGCTTGCCGCCTTTGGTCGCAGCCATGGGCAGCTCCTACGATGGCATTTTCAGTGTGAAGACATGGGTATGACAAAAGGAGCTGAATAGTTACTTTAATTTTTAATCATTCGCTCGGCAGGAAGGGTAGAAAATGTTTCTACCCTTCCTGGATCTGTGTGGGTCAAGCTGTTGAAGGAGACAAGTATGGCGCGAGGTATCAATAAGGTTATTCTGATCGGCAATCTGGGCAAGGACCCGGAGACCCGCTACATGCCGAGCGGCGGCGCGGTGACGAATATTACTCTGGCGACCTCCGAATCATGGAAGGATAAAAACACCGGTGAGCAGCAGGAGCGTACCGAGTGGCATCGGGTCGTCTTTTTCAACCGCCTGGGTGAGATTGCGGGCGAATACCTGAGGAAGGGCTCTAAGGTCTTTATCGAAGGTAGTCTGCGCACCCGTAAGTGGCAGGGACAGGATGGTCAGGACCGCTATACGACAGAGATTGTGGCCAGTGACATGCAGATGCTGGACAGTAAGGGTGGCAGTGCAGAATTTGGATCCGCTCCCCAGCCCCAGGCACAACGTCCAGCTGCGCAACCCCAGTCAGCGCCAGCCGCCTCCATGCCGGAAAACGACTTCGACGACGATATTCCTTTCTGATGGCAGATTAAAACGCAAAAAGGCGGGCAAAAAGCCCGCCTTTGCATCTAACCCAGTTTGCCTGGGCCAGATTAGCCGTAAATCACCTGAGGGTAATTACTTGGCCGGAGCAGCAGCCTGAGGGGCAACCGGAGCGCCGTAAGGGGCGCCATAAGGAGCACCGTAACCACCACCATAAGGAGCGCCGTAACCGTAAGGACCATAGCCATAGCCGCTATTGTAACGGTTGTAGCCACGGCCATAACCACGGCCAGAACCGCGAGCGCTCATGTTCATGTCGAAGTTGCCGTCACCGAATCCGTCACCCATCCAGTCATTCATCCAGTTGTTGTTGCCATAGCCATTGTTGCCCCA
>CBDVCD010000342.1:0-3390 GCA_965372385.1 uncultured Gammaproteobacteria bacterium
GAAGCTGCCAGCTGAAGCTGGGGGTTTTAACCCTCCCAAGAGGAGACAATAAATAATTTTGTTATTTCAAATGGTTAAAAAACTTTTTACGCAGTTAGATTAAGAATCGTAATCATATTCAAAAATATTTGTTTTTGTACCATACAGACTCTATTATCAAGGCTCGTACTCCGCCAAGATTATCTTGACGAGTACCAGGATAAAACAAGGACACTTTGCAGTAATTTGTGTTCAAAGAAGAACCAAGAGGTATTCAATGACACAAGTTTCTATTGCTGTTCAGGAGAACCCTGCAATGCCATCCAATATTCAAGAGATTACACTGGATCACCCCTGGCAGTGGATTGCTTCCGGGTGGAACGATTTCAAAAGTGCGCCAGCAGTCAGTATCGCGTACGGTCTGATTTTTTTTACAGCCAGTATTCTGTTGACGATGCTGGTCTTCTCCAGCAACTTTTTCTTTCTTGTGCCACCCATGATCGCCGGTTTCTTTCTGGTAGCTCCCATTTTTGGGGTTTTTCTGTACGACATGAGTCGAAAGCTGGAAAAAGGCGAACCTGCCAGCTTTAGCAATACTTGCAAAACCTGTCGGCAAAACCCAAACAATCTGGTTGTGATGGGGCTGATACTGATGATGGTGCTTTTGTTCTGGATGATGATCGCGAATCTGGTTTTTGCCATTTTCTATTCAGGCGCGATTTTAACCTTCGAAAACATGCTCCCCACCCTGTTTCTCTCAGGGAAAAGTCCTGCTTTTCTCGCGGCGGGCATACTATCCGGTGGAATTATCGCCTTGGGTGTTTTCAGCATCACGGTCATCTCCATCCCGATGCTGATAGATCGTGATACCAATGTACTGAAAGCCTTAACAACGAGTATCAATGCGGTAGTAAAAAACCCACGCCCACTGATGCTCTGGGCAGCATTGATCGTTATGTTCGTCTGTATAGGGATAGTGACATTCTATCTGGGCTTTATCATATCCATGCCAGTGATAGGTTACGCCACCTGGCATGCCTATCGCGATCTGGTCGCAGCTGAGGAAGAGGGATAATCCAACACCTCCCCGACAGGGGGGGTGATGATAAGTCAACGTTTTCCATGTGATTACGGTTGAATGACAGGCTTGCGCCGGGTAAGCGGCACAAAGGAGACCCCCAGCACGTCAGTCACCGAGCTCTTCCCCTCCGCATCCTTCTCCACCACCATCAGCTCCTGATGAAAATAGGGCTGGCCAATCGGAATCACCAGGCGTCCACCGGGTTTCAACTGCTCCACCAGGGGTGGAGGAATGTTGGGCGAGGCCGCGGCTACGATGATACCGTCAAACGGCGACTCTTCCAGCCAACCGTCATAGCCATCGCTGACCCGGCAGGCGATGTTGTGGTACTCCAGACGCTGGAATCTCTCCTCCGCCTGTCGGGCCAAGGGCTCGATGATCTCCAGGGTATAGACCTGTTTCACCACCTGTGAGAGCACCGCGGCCTGATAACCTGAGCCGGTCCCCACCTCCAGAATCCGGTCATCCACCCGCGGCTCGAGCAGATCGGTCATCAGTGCGACGATGTAGGGCTGAGAGATGGTCTGCCCATAGCCGATGGGGAGAGGACCATTATAGTAGGCCTGACTGACTAGGTTCGATGGAACAAACTCATGGCGCGGGACGGCTTTCATCGCCGCCATGACACGTTCGTCCAATACTTCCCGGCCGATCATCCGGCGGGTGTACTCGACCTCCCGCTCTATCTCGCGCAGCATCTCTTCTCTATCCAGCACACATCGCCTCTACTCTTTAAACAGGGGGGGGATTCAGCCCAACCGACAAGACATCATTAAATTCCCATCATTTAATGATAGTACGGAAGCCAGGACAATACCTAAGTGCTATAAGTAAAGGTAGAAGTAGGAAAAGATCTGACAGCACGCAATGAGGTGAGAGATGGCTACCGAAGCAGACCCGATCCTTGAAAGCTGGTATCGGCATGTGGATAAAGGACAAAGGTTCCAGATCATCGCGGTCGATGAGGAGGAAGGCTTGATTGAGGTCCAGCATTTCGATGGCAACCTGGAGGAACTGGAGTTTACCGATTGGTATCAGATGGAGCTGGAACCCATCGAGGAGCCAGAAAACTGGTCGGGTGCAGTGGATATCGAAGAGATCGATGATTACGGAACCTCGGTCACCGATACCTCCGTGGACGACTGGAAAAGTTCATCCGAGGAGATCCCCAGCGAAAAAAAGCCCGCACTCAGCTCCATCTCTGAAGATGAGGAGGATGACTGGGATGAAGGAGCCCCCCAGGAGGAACCCTGGGATAGCCAGTAGCACACACAGTTTCCCCTACCATCAGATGGTGTGTTCTTGCTTGTTTCTCCAAGGGCTTACTCATACCATGGAGTGAGTAACAGCCAGCTATGGTTTCCTCATGAACCACAAACAAAAACACACCCTTGAAGCCATCATGAAAGAGCCTGTCAGCGGCAATATCCACTGGCGTGACGTCGAATCACTGTTGAACGCCATGGGCGCGGAATTCAAAGTGACCCATGGGGCCCGGCTGCACGTCATCCTCAACCAGGTCGAAGGCACATTGCACCGGCCCCATCACACCTCCGCGCTCAGCAAACAGGACGTACGACATCTCAGTCAGTTCTTCCAGAGTGCAGGTTATTCAGCTCCGCGGAAATAAATAAAATTAGCCTTCAGGCCGCATATGCGGAAACAGCAGTACATCGCGAATCGATGGCGAGTCGGTCAATAGCATCACCAACCGGTCTATGCCGATACCTTCCCCGGCGGTAGGCGGCATGCCGTGTTCCAGGGCCCGCACATAGTCCTCGTCATAGTGCATTGCCTCCAGGTCGCCGGCGTCCTTCTCCTCCACCTGTTTGCGGAAGCGTTCCGCCTGGTCCTCCGCGTCGTTCAGCTCGGAGAAGCCATTGGCAATCTCGCGCCCCCCGACGAAGAACTCGAAGCGTTCAGTGACGAAAGGATCATCGTCTTTGCGACGGGCCAGCGGTGACACCTCGGTAGGATAGGCGGTGATGAAGGTAGGGTTCATCAACTGGCGCTCCACGGTCTTTTCGAAAATCTCGACCTGCACCTTGCCCAACCCATAGGAGTCCTTGAGGGGTATCTCCAGACGCCCGGCGATGGCCCGCGCCTGCTCCAGATCATCCAGTTCCGTCGGGCGAACATCCGGGTTGAAATGCAGGATCGAGCCCTTCACCGTCATGCGCTGAAACGGGCTGCCAAAATCATAGGTTTCACCCTGATAGCTGACCTCGGCGCTACCCAGCACCTCCAGACAGAGCTTGCGCAGCATATCCTCGGTGAGATCCATCAGGTCATGGTAGTCTGCATAGGCCTGATAAAACTCTATCATGGTA
>CBDVCD010000343.1:0-3382 GCA_965372385.1 uncultured Gammaproteobacteria bacterium
GCCGGGACCATGATATTGCCTCGATACATCTGATGAGCCGCGAGCCCCACCAGTGCGATAAACGCCAGGCTACGCAGATCGAAATGCTCAGTGCTTCCCTCGGAAATGGCTTGGTCGAACCAGGAAAAACCGGCAAAGACCGGATTGAGCGCCGAGCCCTTTGCTTCAGGCGTGGCAACGATCTCAAACAGTTCCAGCTCATTCAGCTGGGCCTCCAGCTCTGCATAGGGCAGCTCCGGATGGAGCAGCAGCAGACTACCGGTGGTATCGTTGACCCTGACTTCGCTAACCCCTTTCACGGATTGCAAACGGTTGAGAAGCTCCTCGAAATATTCCGGCTCCTGGCGTTTTTCCCTGATCCTCAGGCGCAGACGTCCTCGCAGCTGATGGACGATGTGGGCCCTGGGTAACACAGCCGCGTCCTAACTTCCCATGCTGCCGGTCGTGGGATCTACTACAACCTCGGCAACATCCGCGACGGCTTCTTCTGCCTCATGGGCGTCGAGCATCTCCTCTTCCACCTCAGCCACCACGTCTTCAACTGTCTCGCCCAGCTCTTCCAGTACCTCCCTGCCCTTCTCATAGGCATGCACTCCCATCTTCAACGCTGAGCGAGCCAATGGCTTCACGATGGGCACGAGCGCGGAAATAACCACCGGGACCAGCATCGCGGCACCAACCCCGATAGCCAGACCCTTGAGGAGATCATCGTTCCTCACCATTTTATAATCCTCCGTTGAACTTTATCCCGGATATTTATCCAAGGAATACTTACTCTTATCTTGTTACCAACCGCCCACGACCCAGCAGATTCCAGATGGCGCCTCAAGTTTATCGCATCAGGGTAAAAATGGTAATCAAGTTACGCTTCCAATGTCTGGATAGCCGTAGCGAACCCTCTGCTCGGCACCGACGCAAAATCGATCATGCCCCATGCCGGCAACACATCGAGCTACTGTTTTATGCTAGTATTTTAGCGTAAACATAACTAACAAAACGGAGCGTCGGGACCATGAGAGGCATCATCGTAGGTGGCATTACCTTTGGCGTGTTCATGGCGGAAGCCCTCATCCACTACAACATGGGCATGGCCGAATCGGATGGCAAGTTCAAACTGCGTCTTCCACCCGCCAAAGAGCTGGCAAAGATTGCTGCTGTCACCGGCGTCTTTTCTGTCTTGAGCGGGGTCTTGATCAACACCGTCGAACGCAGACTGCCCAACCTGAGACTCTAACACCCAAACCTCCCCCGACCTGGATATCCGTCAGACAAACGACGCAGGACAAACCACCACTCATAGGAAGCTGCTGGTGTGGCCGAGAATACGCAGACAAAAACCACTGAATTGGTGATAAACGGGCTCTCCGAGCTGGAAGCGGCCGATCTACGTTGGGCTTACCAGCATTTGGAGCACCCCTCTCTCGCTGCCCGCCTGAGTGATCTCTTGGCTGTGCCGATTGAAGAGGGTCTGGCCCTGCTGCCCAAAGGGTGGCGACGACGTCTGGAAAGAACCGCGGAAACCAGCATCTATCGATCCCTGAAGCTGGCCGTCAGTTCGATGGATCTCATCGCCCCGGCAAAATCCCGCAATCTCCTACACAAGTTCATGGTGTCCGGCATCGGTGCCGCGGGTGGTTTTTTCGGGCCGCTGACCCTGTTTGCAGAACTGCCGGTAACCACCACTCTGATCCTTCGCTCGATTGCCGATATCGCGCATGCCGAGGGAGAGGATTTGACAAAACGGGAAACCAGGATGGCTTGCGTGCAGGTCTTTGCCCTTGGCGGACGCACGAAGGAGGATAATGCAGCCGACTTGGGCTACTACGGATTGAGGATCACCATGGGCCTCTATTTTGAACGGGATATTCTTGAATATGCCGCCAATACCCAAGGTCCCCATATTCCCGCTGCGATAGAGATTATCCGCTCCATCGCAGCCCGATTTGGGGTGGTGATTTCAGACAAGGTAGCTGCCCAGATGGTGCCCGTTGCCGGCGCTCTGAGTGGCGCCATGTTGAACCTGATCTTCATGAGTCACTACCAGGATGTGGCCAAAGGCCATTTCATCGTACGCAGGTTGGAACGAACTCATGGTATCGAGACAATCAAAGATGGCTACCAACAACTGATTGATGAGGAAGCGGTGGCAGAGAAGGATTTCAGCCCGGTCGAAGGTTGGTAGAGCGTATTATACCCATCACGGATAGGATCGCGGAAAAAGTATTTGCACCTCAGAAAAAACGTCGCTTCAGGAGATACAAGGCCAACCCCGAGGCCACCACAACCAGCGCCGCTTTAAATAGCTGTCGGCCTGCTGGCATGACAAACATGTCTGCACCTCCAGCCAGATCCTTAGCCTCTGACTTCACTTCAGTATTGCTCGATGCTTGAGGTCTGCGTCTATCCTTGCCGTTTGCGGAACCCTTGTGACCGCTCTTCTGAAAGCCTGAAGGCGGCTTCTTGTGGACCTCCTCATCAGGGGATAGATTCAACTTGGATCGTCGGTTCACAGGGCTAACTTCTCTTTGAGTGTATTCCACAACTGGTTGAGCTCCCGGGCGGCCTTGCCCTTGCGATCGAATTCACTCACGGCCCGTCCATCAATCAGGGCATGACTGAAGGCTGCCCGCTGACTTATCGCCATCTCGGATACTGGAATCCCGTAAACTTTCAGTGCGTTGCGTGCTTCAGCGACAATTTGCGGTTCTCCATAGCGGGTGGGTGGCGGGCAGCCATTCAACACGATCATTGCCTTGACTCCCAGTTTGGTGACCAGCTGGGTGGAGGCCCCGATGGCATCCAAGTCAAGGATGGCCGGGCGTGTCGGGATCAGCACCTGATCGGAGACAGCGGCACAATCGCTAGCTTCTTGGGAACTGTGTGGAGCGGTATCTATGACCACCAGGTCATAGCCCTGCTCGCCAGCTGTTTTGAACATTTGTAGCAATTCATCACCCCGGCTCTGGATCAGGTCGGGCTCATCTGCCGCGCGGCGGCGCCACCAGGCGGTTGCGCTCGCCTGGGGATCGATATCGATCAGCAGCACCTTCATACCGGCGAGGCAGGCCTGAACTGCCAAATGGATGCTCAGAGTGGTTTTACCTGTGCCCCCTTTCTGGGCGATCAGACTCAGCGTCTTCATTTCAGGCCCTGTTTGACTGGATCGATACACAATATACCCATCACGGATAGGTTTCCCCGGAAATCGCACGCCCTCCTTGCCCCATGGCGGCGTTGCGATTCCTTGCAATAGACTGGCTATTACGCGTCATCGCGCGCCGTGCATGGATGCACAAGTGTCGCAAGCAAAGGATGTGCAGGAGCGACCCTTGCCACGGAACAAGGATGACGCACCCTTCCTCGGGAAAACCTATCCGTGATG
>CBDVCD010000344.1:0-3310 GCA_965372385.1 uncultured Gammaproteobacteria bacterium
TGTATGCCCCGATCGGCTTCATGGGTGGCCTGGTGGGCACCCTGTTCACCGAGTTCGCTTTTACCCTGGCTGGGGCGGTGTTGATCTCCGGGGTGGTGGCTCTGACCCTCTCGCCCATGCTCTCTTCGAAGTTCCTCAAGCCCGCCGCCTCTGAAGGACGATTCGAAAAGGCCGTCGGGCGCTTCTTCAATTGGCTTTCCGGCTCCTATAAACGCCTGCTCAGCCGCAGCCTGGAGACCCTGCCGATCACCCTGCTGTTCGCCCTGGCGGTGCTGGTGTCGATCTATTTCATGTTCGTCACCAGCAAGAGCGAGCTGGCGCCCACCGAGGACCAGGGCATCCTCTTCTTCATGGCCACGGCCCCCCGCACCGCGACCCTGGACTACCACAAGGCCTATGCCGCCCAGCTCAATGAGATCTTCGATCGCTATCCGGAGAAGGCCGACTCCTTCTACATCCTGGGCATGGAGAGCAATACCGTGTTTGGTGGCTTCAAGATGAAGTCTTATACCGAGCGGGAGCGCAGCCAGATGGAGCTGCAACCGCTGCTGCAGGGGGCGGTCTCCCAGGTGGCCGGATTCAATACCGTGCTGTTTCCCAAGGCCTCCCTGCCGGGATCGGGGGGTGGCCTGCCGGTGCAGTTCGTGATCACCAGCGATCAGGGCTTCGACAGGTTGGTGGAGGTTGGCGATCAGCTGATCGGCCGCGCCATGCAGAGCGGCAAGTTCATGTTCCTCACGAAGAGCGTGGAGTTCGACCGGCCCATCACCCGGATCCGGGTCAACCGGGAACGGGCGGGGGATCTGGGTATCTCCATGGCGGAGATCGGCAGGAATCTCTCCAACATGCTGGCGGGGGCCGAGGTTAACCGCTTCAGCATGTCAGGGCGCAGTTACAAGGTCATTCCCCAGGTGGAGCGGGAGTTCCGGCTCGAACCTTCGATGCTGGAGGAGTATCGCATCCGTGGCGCCAGTGGTGAACTGATCCCCCTTGCCAGTCTGGTGAGCCTGGAGCGGGACGTGGAGCCCGCCAGCCGCACCCAGCATCAGCAGCTCAACGCCCTCACCGTACAGGGCATAGTACAGCCCGGGGTCTCCATGGGTGAGGCGCTGACCAGTCTGGAATCACTGGCGGGAGAGCTGTTTCCCAAGGGCTTCGGCTATGACTACACCGGCGAATCCCGCCAGTTCATCGAGGAGAGCAGCGCCCTGGTCACCACCTTCGTGCTGGCCTTGATCGTCATCTATCTGGTGTTGGCGGCGCAGTACGAAAGCTGGCGCGACCCGCTCATCATCCTGGTGTCGGTGCCCATGTCCCTGGCCGGGGCGATGGCCTTCATCACCCTGGGCTTCGCCTCCCTCAACATCTACACCCAGGTGGGCCTGATCACCCTGGTGGGGGTGGTGGCGAAAAACGGTATCCTGATCGTGGAGTTTGCCAACCAGTTGCAACGCAACCAGGGATTGTCGAAACAGGCTGCGGTGGTGGAGGCCGCCTCGATCCGTCTGCGCCCGATCCTGATGACCTCCGTCTCCCTGGTGTTGGCGATGGTGCCTTTGCTCACCGCCGCCGGACCGGGTGCGGTGAGCCGTTTCAGTATCGGTCTGACGATAGCCGCGGGGCTGGGCATAGGTACCCTGTTCACCCTATTCGTACAGCCTGCCTTCTATCTGCTGCTGGCCAAGGACTTATTAGCTGAGAAGAAGCAGGCCGGTGAGAACTCGGATGCATCGGGGGTGTTGAAGTCAGACGGTTAGCTCTCCCTTAGCGGTTGTCTGTGGAGTCCTTGCAAGCAGTTTCCAGCTTGCGTACAAATGGCGGCATGAATGAGAAGATCTCCTATGCCGAAAAGTTACCCAATCTGATCCTGCAGGCGGGGCTGGATCGCCTGCCTGCCGCACAGCAACAGTTTCTCGCGCAGCAGGCGGAGCAGTTTCGTTTCACCCAGCAGGAGCTGCGCCAGCTTGGGGATATGGCCCTGGAGCTGAATATGTGGGCCGAGTCGACGATTCAGGCGGTCTGGCCTGAGGGTGGGTTGGAGGGGCTGTCTCACAAACAGCGTCGTCAACGGATTCTGGATCTGATCCGGGCCCACTGGCAGGGTCTGAAGGATGCTCCCAACCGCTATCCGGCCGCCTTCACGCAAGCTACCTACTCTCCGGAAAGGATCAAACGGATCGCGGTCGAAAAGCCGCAACTGGGGCTTGGCTACTGCCCGGTGGCCTCACATCGTACCCGCTGTTGCAACCTGCTGACCCTGGATGCGGTGGAGAACTGTGGCTTCGACTGCAGCTATTGCAGTATCCAGTCCTTCTATCACGGCGACGAGGTGCGCTTCGACAGTCGCTTCGCGGAGAAACTGCAGCGCCTGGAGATCGACCCGGCGAAGCGCTATCACATCGGCACGGGCCAGTCCTCCGACTCCCTGATGTGGGGCAACCAGGCGGGCATACTGGATGCCCTGGTGGCCTTTGCCGAGAGGCATCCCAATGTCATCCTGGAGCTGAAGACCAAGTCGAAAAACATCAGCTATCTGCTGAAACATACGATCCCTCCCAACATCCTCTGCACCTGGTCGTTGAACACCCCGACCCTGATCGAGAACGAGGAACATCTGGCCGCCTCCCTGGAGGATCGTTTGAACTCGGCCCGCCGCCTGGCGGACAAGGGTGTGCTGGTGGGATTTCACTTCCACCCGATGATCCACTATGACCGTTGGCGGGAGGATTACGGCAAGGTGTTCAATCGAATTACCCGCATGTTCCAGCCAGAAGAGGTTGTGTTGGTCTCCCTCGGAACCCTTACCTATATAAAGCCGGTGATCAAGAAGCTTCGTTCGCGTCCCGGATTTCGCAGCAAGATCCTGCAGATGCCGCTGGTGGAGACGGATGGCAAGCTCTCCTATCCCGATGAGATCAAGCGGGAGAGGTTCAGCTTTGCCTATGCCTCGCTCTCGGCCTGGCACGACCAGGTCTTCTTCTACCTCTGCATGGAGAACCAGCGGCTGTGGCAGCCGGTGTTCGGGTTTGACTATGCCAGCAATGATGAGTTCGAACAGGCGATGAAGACCAGCTATCTGGAAAAGATCGAGCAGAGGAGGGCGGCATCCCATGGATGAACGCCAGTGGATGATCGGTCTCACGTTCCTGCTTTATCTGGCGCTGATGCTGGGGATAGGTTATGTCGCCTGGCGCCGAACAACCAATCTCTCCGACTTCGTGCTGGGCGGTCGTCGCCTGGGCAGCTGGGTGGCGGCACTCAGCGCCAGCGCCTCCGACATGAGCGGTTGGCTGCTGCTTGGCCTGCCCGG
>CBDVCD010000345.1:0-3303 GCA_965372385.1 uncultured Gammaproteobacteria bacterium
AAAAGCCCGAGTTCTGTCTGGCTTTGTACGTAGGGCGTGCCGCCAGGCTGGATGGATGGGGAATGGAAGCTGAACACGAAGATACGAATGCCCTCCTTGATTAGTGCGGCGGTCAGGCGCCGCATCTCCGGGTCGCTGTAATCCTCCGGTGACAAACGGATGCGTTCCATCAGGCGCAGCCGCGCGATGATGCCTGAAAGTTTCGTGCGGCGAAGCCAGGGATGGGTCAGGCGGTTGTAGCGCGGTGTGCCGCCCTTGCGTAGTGCGCCAACGTAGCCGCCGGTGCCGGGTAATCCCAGCAGTTTTCTTCCCTTTCCAAACCAGTAGGAGTGGTTGGTATATTCCGAGTAGTCCGGTCCACCATCTGCAGAGAAATTGATGGGGACCGCGGCACTGATGTCTACCTCATATCCGAGTTCTTCAAGAATATCCCCGGTATTGGGGCCGAAACCGTAGCGACCTGCCAGGTAGGTAACGGGTTGTGTGCCGAAAGAGTCAACGATCTTCGCGGTGAGCAGACGCAACTTCTCTGCCTCCAGCTCCCGGGGCAGATTGCCAGGATAGGAGTTTCTGGCATTTACCTCTTCATCGTGAGGCGGTGAAACCCAGGGGTGCAGATGGGTGCCGATCAGGGCCCGACCTGAATCGGCAAAGTTCTTCAGTGGGGCAATGGCCAGTTCCTGGGAGGCAATGGGATAGTCGATGACATAGTTTGGCACGATGTCAAACTCGTCGAACAGCCTCTGGGCCCTGTCGATGTGTTGCATGTGCTCGACACCGGTGGCACTGCGATCGTGCGCCTTGCTCCAGTCGAATTCCTCTTCGGTGTGGATTACCACTGTAAGGATGGGGAGAGTCTCCGGAGGAAGGTAGATCAGTTCTCGTTGCATGTTATTCACCCGAGACTTCGGACTAGAGATCGAGGGCCACGATCTCTGTGTACAGGTTGCTGATGTCCGCCTCGGAGAGGGTGTCGCTGCGGAAGACCTTGTTACGATAGCCGGAAAGCTCGATGCCGGGTCTGGGAACTGTGGGCAGCAATCGGGACTCGATGCGGGTGAAGAGCAGGCCATGCCTAAACAGTAGATGGCTTCCCAAAGCGAAGCGGTGTCTCAGAAAACGTCGCGGGTTGCTTGCGGCGAGCACAAAGGCGCCCGGCACACCTTTCAACAGCGTTCTTTTGTACACCACATGGCAATAGGCACCGGGGCGGCCCACTGCCAGGTGGTTGAGCCAGGACAAATGCCTGTGTTCCATATAGGCCTTTCTCTCTTCTGGCGAAAGGACCCGCTCTATATCGTCAGAGTCCGTGATGATGCGCACTCCCGCAAGCAGGCTGAAGGGCCAGGGAACGTTGGGGATGACTGCCTGGCGCTCGTTCATGGGTTTGAACTTGAGAAATTGCAGTGTCCTGGAGACAACCTCGGTCGGTGTGAGATCAGTGAAATGAAAGCCTGGCTGGGAGGTGACGGCAAGGGCGAGGCGCATACTCTGGGAGCGGTACTGGTCGAGAACGCACCAGCTGGTAATGTTACAGAATTTTTCCGGTTTCCCCTGAATCAGGCGCTGTGCATAGATGGCGCCTATACCACCCACGATCTGGCCATCGACCCGTATCAGAAAGCCATTGTTGGGCTTTTCCACCCCCCAATCCTGCCTGAAGGCCTCGGCCCAATCCTCGGCTGAACGCTCATGACTCAGGTTTTCGGTAAGAAACCGGCAAAATTCCAGGAGTTCTTCATCCTTTATTGGTTCGACAGGGGGCTTGCTCATAACTATATATTGTGGTTGATGGATTCCAGGCCGCCACTGTGCCTCGTGCGGAATAACGAATTGTTCAGTGTTACTCTAACAGACAATCAGCCGTATGAGGCTGAGATTGGCTGTTTTCCACTTCAAGCATGACATCATCATCAAATGGATCATCCATACCTGAGGCTGAGCGAATAAATTACCACACAGACCACTGCGGGCACAGAAAACAGACTCATGCCAGCTATTTGCTCGGAAATTAAGAAATCTCTGTGGATTCCGAATAAGAGAATTTCCTTTCATCAGTATCCTGTGCGTCTGAACAAGTTGGCCCGGGCCAAGTCTTTACATGCCGATCAACGATCTTTAATATGGGTTAACTTTTCGTTATGGCAGTCGACATAGCGAAAGAAATCAGCATTTTCATAACATTTATAACAGTCAGTTTGCAACCATGACCCATATCGTTACCACACCCCGACCAGCCGGGCCCGACTCAACTGGCGGCAGCCTTCTTGAGCTGCCAGGCATCGACCGTTATGACAATGGCAAGCCTTGCATCGGACTGGATCCGCAAAGCCTCTATGGCTTTGGGCATCTTATTCGGCTAGGCGAGCAATTGATTCTTGATCAGTTCTCCCGCGGCCTGGTTTCGGGTACCACCCACACTTGTATCGGTGAAGAGTTGACTGCCATGGCGGTGGTGCGGGCCATGAACCATAGCGAAGACGCGGTGCTCTCCAACCATCGTAACCATGGTCACTATCTCACCTATTCAGGGGATTTCGTCGGCCTGGTTGCGGAGATCATGGGCCGTGAGGCGGGCGTGTGCGGTGGCTACGGGGGTAGTCAACATCTGGCTTACCGACACTTTCACAGCAACGGTGTTCAGGGCGGCATGACCGGAATTGGCACCGGTCTGGCGCTGGCCCGCAAACGTCAAGAGAATGGGGCGATCGTATCGGTCATTATTGGTGATGGTACCCTGGGGCAGGGACTGCTGTACGAGAGCATGAATCTGGCCGCTGTCTGGGATGTGCCGCTACTGGTGGTAGTGGAAAACAACGGCATTGCCCAAACCACCTACACCCGGGAGACCATCGGTGGCAGCATCGAACAGCGGGGTGCTGCATTTGGTCTCAGTACGTGGCGCTACAGTGATGATGACCCAGAGTTTTTTCAGAAGGTGGAGTCCGTTGTTGAACAGGTGCGTAGCAGCAAGCGTCCCGGCTTCCTGGTGATCGATACCCGACGCATGGGCCCGCATAGCAAGGGCGATGACCTGCGTGACGGGGAAGAACTCAAGGAAATCCGTGTGCGTGACCCGCTGGCTGCACTGGGTATTAGAATGCCGGAGGAGATCAGGGCGGCCATTGAGGAACGTAATGCTGCCTTTATCGAATTCGTTCGGGAAGCCGCCAACGCCTCTCCTGAGGCCACTTTCAAAGAACCGCCACAGCATATTTTCAATGACGACACCCAATTGCCTGATGAAGCGGTGAGCTATCCTGATCTGGCGGCAGACAGCAATGTTCGCCAGGCATTGAATGC
>CBDVCD010000346.1:0-3297 GCA_965372385.1 uncultured Gammaproteobacteria bacterium
CTTATGTTTTCAGAACGATTAGTGCAGTACACAGCGGTCAACTGAGGAATCTAGGATTAATAGTTGCAACCCTATCAAAGACCCGCCTGTTCTGAGAAAATAATCGTGTCATGCAAACAACAATGAAACCCTTCGACCTTGACCTAGTGGCTGATTACCAGCGTTGGAGAGAGGAGAAACTCTCCGATTACCCCAAAGAGATCGGGGATCTGGTGGTGGAGATCAGAGACCCGCATCAGTTAAGCAAGACGGAACATCAGACCCTGCTCCGGCTCTGCCGCAAAACCAATATGGCGATCTGGTCGGGCCTGACGGGACACGACTTGGACAAAAACATCATCCGTGACCTGGGCCACCGCTTCGGCCTGGACCGGCTGGACCACAACATGTGTGCGGACAACGACGCCATCACCTCGCTCACGGTGCAGCCGGATGCCCTGCATCAGGGGTATATTCCCTACTCAGACCGGCCTATCGCCTGGCACACCGATGGTTACTACAATCCTCTGGATCACCAGATACATGGACTCTTGCTCCACTGCGTGCAGCCGGCTGACGAGGGCGGTGAAAACGACCTGCTGGACCATGAGATCGTCTATCTGCTGATCCGGGATGAAAACCCGAACTATATCCGGGCGCTGATGCATCCCGAGGCGATGACCATCCCACCCAACATCGTGGATGGACAGCAACTTCGGCCGGCCCGCACGGGCCCGGTGTTTGCCGTCTATCCGGATGGCCACCTGCATATGCGCTACACCGACCGCAGTCGCAGTATCGAGTGGCGGAATGACCCGTTGCTGAGCGAGGCAGTGCAGTTTTTGAAACAGACCCTGAGGACCCCTTCACCCTGGCACTATCGCGGCAAACTGGAGGCGGGCCAGGGGCTGATCAGCAACAACGTGCTGCATACCCGCAGCGGCTTCCGTGACCAGGAGCACAGTCGCCTGCTCTATCGCGCCCGCTATTTCGACCGCATTCAGGGCACCTGATCCAGCAGGTCGTCAGGCGTTGTTGTATAGATCCAGAACGGTCCTGTCAGCCGATTCTGAGGTGATTTTTGCCTGGTCATTACGCAGCAGTTCCAACTGTTTCAGGTAGCTGACGCTGACGTCACCCGTGACATAGCGGCCGTCGAAAACCGAGGTATCGAACTGCTGGATATCGGTCTTGCCCTTTTTCTGAACCGCGCCGATCAGGTCTTCCAGGTCCTGGAAGATAATTTTGTCGGCACCGATAAGCCTCCCCACCTCCTCCTCTGAGCGGTTGTTGGCGACCAGCTCGCCGGCGGAGGGCATATCGATTCCATAGACATTGGGATATCGCACTGGAGGTGCCGCGGAAGCGAAGTAGACCCGTTTTGCCCCGGAGTCCCGGGCCATCTGCACAATCTGCTGGGATGTCGTGCCACGTACGATGGAGTCATCCACCAACAGAACATTCTTACCCTTGAACTCCAGGCCGATGGTATTCAGTTTCTGGCGCACCGACTTCTTGCGTACGGTCTGCCCCGGCATGATGAAGGTGCGCCCGATATAGCGGTTCTTGATGAAACCCTCGGCGTAACGAATCTCCATCTCATTGGAAAGAGAGAGCGCGGCAGTACGGCTGGTGTCGGGGATCGGAATGACCACATCGATATCGTGATCCGGCCACTCCCGCTGGATCTTCCTGGCCAGTTTCTTGCCCATCCGGGAGCGTGCCTTGTGCACGAAGACATTGTCGATAATCGAATCGGGACGGGCGAAATAGACAAATTCGAACAGGCAGGGGGACTTGACCGGGTTGGCGGCGCACTGTTGGGCATGGAGCTGTCCCTCCTTGCTGATGAAGATCGCTTCACCCGGCTCCAGGTCTCTCACTCGCTGGTAACCCAGGGTGTCCAGGGCAACACTTTCGGAGGCGATCATGTACTCGTCCCCCTGATCGGTCTCCCGTTTGCCGAAAACGATGGGACGGATACCGAAGGGATCGCGAAAACCAATGACCCCGACCCCGGGGATCATCGTCACTGCGGCATAGCCACCCCGGCAACGCTTGTGCACCCCCGCGACCGCCTTGAAGATATCCTCCGCTGCGATGCGCAGTTTGTTCTGCATCTGCAGTTCATGGGCAAAGACATTCAGCAGGATCTCGGAGTCGGATGAGGTGTTGATATGGCGCAGGTCATCGCGAAAGAGGTCCTGAGTCAGCTCCTCCGCATTGGTCAGGTTGCCGTTGTGAGCGAGGGTTATGCCATAGGGCGAGTTGACATAAAACGGCTGGGCCTCCGCCGAGGATGCGCTACCGGCGGTGGGGTAACGTACATGACCTATGCCCATATTGCCGCGCAAGCCGATCATATGGCGGGTATGAAATACATCCCGGGCCAGCCCGTTATTTTTTCTCAGATTGAGTTTACCGCCCTCGCAGGTCACGATGCCGGCGGCATCCTGCCCCCGGTGCTGGAGCACCAGCAATGCGTCATAGAGCGACTGGTTTACCGCCGATTTACCGACAATCCCCACAATACCGCACATACCCTATCTCTCCGGCTGTTGGTCAGGGTGAATTGCTAAAACTATCAAGCAACTCCACCGAGTGGCAATGCCCTGTGACATGAAATCCTGCTGAAAAATTTATTCTGGCCAGTTCAGTATTGAAAGTTGGCGGCGATGTCGGCCGGCAGAAACTGTTTCAGCCAGAGCGCCATCTCCTGAAAATAGGGGATCAACTCCGAATTCCGCCACCAAGGATCTTGTGGAAAGGGGGTGAGACCCGCCAGCAGGATGAGGATCGCCACCAGCACCGCGCCCCGGGCCGCGCCAAAAAAGACGCCGATCAACCGGTCGGTCCCATTCAGGCCGGTGGTATTCACCAGCATCCCCATGAAGCGGTTGAGAATTCCACCCAGTAGTAACACTGTGATCAGCAGTAAACCATAGGCCACGCCCAGGCGGATGGAAGGCACCTCGATCCAGGACTCGAACTGAACCGCCAGTGGACGAAAGAAGAACCAGGCTACCCAAAAGGCGGCAACCCAGGTCGCCAGGGAGAAGGCTTCCTGCACGAAGCCTCGAACCAGGCTGATGATGGCGGAGAGGGCAATGATCCCGATGATGAGGATGTCGATCCAGAGCATTGAACAACCGTGAAGGATTGACTGTGATTGGCAGCTTCCAGTTGCGGCCTAAAACAAAAACGCCCGGATCCGTCCCGGGCGGCATTGATCTGGTGGAGCCATGCGGGATCGAACCGCCGACCTAAACACTGCCAGTGTTGCGCTCTCCCAGCTGAGCTATGGCCCCGAAAGAGCGC
>CBDVCD010000347.1:0-3278 GCA_965372385.1 uncultured Gammaproteobacteria bacterium
TCCAGGATCATCTCCGGCTTGAGATCCTTGATCTCTTCGACCCCCTCCTTGAAACTGGCGGTCTTGAATTCCGGGCGGGGGTCGCGCCCCGGCTTTTCCAACTCGGCCAGGATGTCCCTAACCGTCGGCAGGCCGAAACGCTCGTCGATAAACTGGGCCGGTTGCAGCTGCCTCAACATGCTTTGGTTGCCCAGCAGAGCGTCGATACTGGTGCCGCAGTGGTCGATGATGCGTTGCACCACCGGATAGGCCTCTGGGTGGACGGAAGAGCGATCCAAGGGGTTGTCGCCATTCACCACGCGCAGAAATCCGGCCGCCTGCTCATAGGTCTTGGGACCGAGCCGGGGGACCTGCATGAGCGATTTCCGGCTATCGAAGGCGCCGTGTTGATCCCGGAAGGCGACGATGTTTTCCGCCAGTGAGGGGCTGAGTCCGGAAACCTGAGAGAGCAGGGCGCTGGAGGCGGTGTTCAGATCGACCCCGACAGCGTTCACGCAGTCCTCCACCACCGTATTCAGGGAGCGGGCCAGGCGGCTCTGGTTGACATCGTGCTGATACTGGCCGACACCGATTGCCTTGGGTTCGATCTTCACCAGCTCGGCCAGGGGATCCTGCAGGCGGCGGGCGATGGAGACCGCGCCACGCAGGGAGACATCCAACTGCGGCAGCTCGTTCGATGCAAGCGCCGAAGCGGAGTAGACCGAGGCCCCCGCTTCGCTGACCAGCAGCTTCTGCAGGCCCAGCTCCGGGTGCCGCTTGATCAGTTCGGCGGCCAACCGATCGGTCTCCCGGGAGGCCGTGCCGTTGCCGATGGCCAGCAGGCTGGCCCGGTGCTTTTTTGCCAGCCGGGCGATCTCGCTGATTGACTGGTCCCACTGATTTTTCGGTGCATGCGGATAGATGGTGGCGGTGTTCACCACCTTGCCGGTGTCATCGATCACCGCCAGCTTGACCCCGGTGCGCAGACCGGGATCGAGTCCGATGGTGACCCGGTGACCGGCCGGGGCGGCAAGCAGCAGGTCATGCAGATTGTGGGCGAAGACCCGGATCGCCTCCTCCTCGGCACGTTCACGCAGGTTGGAGAGTAGCTCCAGTTCCAGATGCAGGGAGATCTTGACCCGCCAGGCCCAGCGGGCGGTCTCCAGCAGCCAGTTGTCCGCCGGGCGTCCCTGCTGGCGTATCCCTCGTGCCTTGGCGATCATCCCCTCACAGGGGTGGCCAACGTCAGCCAGCTGAGCGGTTTTCAGGTTCAGGCTCAGCACCCCCTCGTTGCGCCCCCGAAAGAGGGCCAGTGCCCGATGAGAAGGGATCTTCTGCAGGGCCTCACTGTAGTCGAAGTAGTCGGAGAACTTTGCCCCCTCCCGCTCCTTGCCGGCGACCAGGCTGGAGCTGAGCTCGCCATTCTCCCTGACATAATCACGCAGCCGACCGAGTAGCTCGGCATCCTCGGCGAACTGCTCCATGAGGATCTGGCGCGCGCCATCCAGGGCCGCCTTGGTGTCGGCGACGCCTTTGTCGGCATCGATGAAACCCTGCGCGGTTACATCAGGGGCGAGCTGGGGATTCTCCAGCAGTTTCAGGGCCAGGGGTTCCAAGCCGGCCTCCCGGGCGATCTGCGCCTTGGTGCGCCGTTTCGGTTTGTAGGGGAGATAGAGATCCTCCAGGCGGGTCTTAGTCTCGGCGGTCCGGATATCCCGCGCCAGTTCGGGCGTCATTTTGCCTTGCTCTTCGATACTCTTGAGGATGGTGGCGCGACGCTCCTCCAGCTCCCGCAGGTAGCCCAGGCGCTCCTCCAGGGTGCGCAATTGGGTATCGTCCAGGCCTCCAGTGACCTCCTTGCGATAGCGGGCAATGAATGGCACCGTGGCACCCTCATCGAGCAGTCTGACAGCCGCCTCCACCTGTGACTCTCTGGCGGTCAACTCCTTGGCGATACGACCGGTGATACTGCTCATTGGTTGGGATACCTTTGTGGAAAAGCGGGATACTCTACCCGCGGGTGTTTATGGATGGAAGCGGGTGTTTGGTGTAAAAGTGTGACGCACGATAAGAGAAGGCGGCTTATTTCAGCATTCGTCTGAGATCAAATGGATGGTTGCGGAAACAACTCACAAGATAAGGTTTGCAATGAAATATCAATATAAAGTGATTGAATCAGCAACTGTTTATGATGGATTTCTCAAGATAAACCGCTATCGCCTGAGCCACGATCTCTACGAAGGCGGCGTCAGTCAGGAGCTAATCCGGGAGCGTCTGGAGCGGTTGCGGGCCGCTTCCGTACTGCTGTATGACCCAGCACTGGATCAGGTGGTGCTGGTCGAGCAGTTTCGTGTCGGTGCCCTGGAACAACCTGATCACCCCTGGGTGACCGAGACCGTGGGTGGCTATATCGGGGAGCACGAAACCCCGGAGGGGGTGGCTCGGCGCGAAGCGGTGGAGGAGGCGAACTGTGAGATTCAGGCGCTGGAGCCGATCTGCAACTTCATGGTCAGCCCGGGGCTTTCGGTGGATCGAATCTATCTCTTCTGCGGCCAGGTGGATGCCTCGAACGCGGGGGGGGTGCATGGTCTCGACCATGAGGGGGAGGATATCCGCGTGGTGGTAATGGATGCGGATCAGGCCATCGGGGAACTTTATGCTGGCCGGATGAACTCAACCAGTGTCATCATCGCCCTGCAGTGGTTGGCAACCAAGCGGGAAGAACTGAAACAGCGCTGGTCAGTGCCTGCCTGAACTGAATCTTGAGGAATCTTTGATTAACTCAGGGCTTCCTTAAAAACATAACAAGAGCAAATTTAATGACGCCTTCAACAAAAAAGTGGGTCATCATCATTCCGCTGCTGATTGGTGTTGCAGCAGTGGTCTTTCTCAAAAAGACCAAAACCACGCCAGAGCAAAATGAGATCCAGGAGGTGGCAAAGCTGGTCAGAGTGATCAGCGTGCCCTCAGTGACCGTTGTACCCAAGGCGATTGGACATGGCACGGTGAAACCCTCCACCACCTGGGAGGCGGTGGCCGAGGTCAAGGGCAAGATCCTGGAGAAGCACCCAAGGCTGGAGAAGGGCAGCATTCTTGAATACGGCACCGAGTTGTTTCAGATCGATCCCACCGACTACCAGCTGGCGATCGCCCAGACCCAGGCCGATATCCAGGCCATCGAGGCACAGCTTCAGGAGCTGACGGTCAAGGCCACCAATACCCGCGCGGCGTTGAAGATCGAGGAGGCCGCTCTGGCCCTGAATGAGAAGGAACTGGAGCGAAAGAAGCAACTGATCGGC
>CBDVCD010000348.1:0-3230 GCA_965372385.1 uncultured Gammaproteobacteria bacterium
GACTGCTACCCCTGTTTCCTGCGCCAGGCCTTGAGCGCCGCCCGTCGTGCTGACGCCTCCGCTGATCAGCAACGGCAGATTCTGCTGAAGACGATGGAAGAGCTGGCATCTTTGCCAGCTGATACGACGCCACCGCAGATGGCATTTCGTATTCACCGGGTGCTGATCGAAACTCTGGATCAATCCATTACCTATGTCGTCAAGGCATCACCCATCATCAATGATGCTGCCCGTGAAGATGCTATTGCCGCCGGCATCGATCAGGCGGCAGAAATCATCGATAACGGTTCAGACGCTCCCGGTACACTGTTCGATCAATGTTCACAACGATTCCGTGACCGGTTTTCCCGGGCGAAACTGATTATTGCCAAAGGCCAGGCCAACTACGAAAGTCTGAGTGACAGCCCCTCCCCCATCTTCTTCCTGCTGCAAGCCAAATGCAGCGTGATCGCCCGGAACCTGGGTGTCGACGAAGGGAGTATCATCCTCAAACAGCAAAAGAGCCCATTGACGTCCCATGTTGAGAGTTATCGCTATGGTCACCTGGAATAAAAGCATGCGGTTAACTGATCTTCTCCAAGACCAGGGATGAATCATGAAAATTCACCGTTTTCTACAGCGTGATCTGCCACCCGGACTGGAGCCTCTGGCTGAGTTAGCGACTGATCTTCGTTGGACCTGGAGTCATGCCGGGGATGCCGTTTGGAACACCATCGATCCACAAGCCTGGGAGCAGACGGAAAACCCTTTTGTTGTCTTGCAAAACTTGACCCGAAAACGTCTGGATGAACTGGACAAAGATCCAGCTTTCAAGGAACAACTACGAGGCTTGATAGCAGCGCGCGAGGAGTATTGCAGCCGGAGAGGTTGGTTCGGTGAGACGCATGCTGATACACACCTGAAAAGAGTGGCGTACTTCTGCATGGAGTTCGGTCTGGGTGAAGCCCTGCCGCTATACGCTGGCGGTCTCGGCATCCTGGCTGGTGACTATCTCAAGGCCGCCAGCGATCTTGCCGTGCCGGTAGTGGGTGTGGGCCTACTCTATCAGGAGGGTTATTTTCGGCAGATGCTGGACAATATGGGCCGGCAACAGGCCGTGTACCCCTACAACGCTCCCACGAACATGCCAATCCAGCCAGTCCAGGCAGAGTCCGGCGCCTGGTTGTATGTAACCGGCAACTTACCCGGTCGAACAGTGCGCTTTCGAATATGGAAGGCGCAAGTGGGTCGAGTCACCTTGTACCTGCTGGACAGCAACGACCCGTTGAACACCCCTTATGATCGCGGCATTACCAGTAAGCTTTACGGCGACGGACATGAGATGCGGCTTGTCCAGGAGATTACCCTCGGGATTTGCGGCTGGCAACTGATTGAGACTCTGGGCCTGGAGGTGGATGTGTGCCATCTCAATGAGGGACACGCAGCCTTTGTTACGCTGGAACGGGCGCGGTGCTTCATGGAGAAGAACAACCTGGACTTCTGGGATGCACTCACGGCTACACGGGCGGGAAATGTTTTTACGACCCATACACCGGTGGCAGCCGGATTCGATCTCTTCGACCCACAGCTGCTCTTGAAATATGGACAGCTCTATGCAGAGTGGTTGGGTGTAACTCCTGATGAACTGGGGGCCCTGGGACGCAAGGATCCCAACGACCACAATGAGCCGTTCAACATGGCATATCTGGCGGCGCGGACCTGTGGGACCATCAACGGGGTGAGCCGGCTGCACGGCGAGGTCAGCCGTAAAATCTTTCAGGGACTCTATCCACGCTGGCCAGGATGCGAAGTGCCGGTCACCCATATTACCAACGGCGTTCATGTGCCAAGTTGGGACTCTTCATGGGCGGATGAAATCTGGACCAAAACCTGCGGCAAGGGGCGCTGGCTCGGCACGGTGGAAGCCCTCAAAAGTGCTATCGAAAACCTGAGTGATGAGGCGTTCTGGACGTTCTGCGGTCAGGAACGGGAAGATCTAGTGCATCATGCGCGCAAACGGCTCGTGCAGCAACTGGCTCAGCGTGGCTCTGATCCGGCAACGATTGCCCAGGCAGAGACGGCCCTGGATCCGAATGTTCTTACTCTGGGATTCGCACGGCGCTTTACTGACTACAAACGCCCTAATCTGCTATTGCATGACCAGGAACGCCTGATTCGATTGCTGACCAATCCCGAACAACCGGTGCAGATCATCATCGCCGGTAAGGCGCATCCCCAGGACGGGAGAGGGAAACGCTTTGTGAAGGAATGGGCGCAATTCGCACAACGGCCAGAGGTCCGCGCTCATGCGGTGTTTCTGGAAGACTATGATATCCACCTGGCTCAGGAACTGGTGCAAGGTGTGGATGTGTGGATCAATACGCCGCGCCGACCGTGGGAGGCATGCGGCACCAGTGGCATGAAGGTATTGGTCAACGGAGGGCTTAACCTCTCCGAGTTGGATGGGTGGTGGGCCGAGGCTTACACGCCGGAAGTCGGCTGGTCGTTGGGCGATGGCAAGGAACACCCCGAACCCGGTTGGGATAGAGTAGAAGCCGAACAACTCTACCGTCTTTTGGAGGATGAAGTCATCCCGATGTTCTATGAACGAGACGCGAGCGGCATCCCTCTTGCCTGGGTCGCCCGCATGCGCGACAGTATGGCCCGTCTCGCGCCACAGTTCAGCACCAATCGCATGGTTCGGGAGTATGTCGAGAAGATATACCTGCCATCAGCTGCCGCCTTTCGACATCGCACTGCCCAGGGAGGAAAAGTTGCGAAAGGAGTTCGTCTGTGGGATGAACGATTAAGACAGCATTGGCATGAGGTGCATTGGGGCGGTCTGTTTGTGTCCGAGGAAAAAGGTGGCTGGACATTTGAAGTACAGCTCTATCTGGGGGAGGTTTCCCCGGATTCTATACAGGTACAACTCTATGCAGACCCGGTAGAAATAGACGCACCCGTCTGTGAGATCATGCAGCGCCACACCAGCATACCGGGTGCTTTGAACGGGTATATTTATAGGTACAATATGAGTACTGCACGCCCTTATACCGATTTTATACCACGCATCGTGGCCTACCATTCGGATGCGCACACGCCGGTAGAAAACAATCTGATTCTGTGGTGGTCTGGTGTGGCAGAGTTACAGAGGAATTAGTAATAACATAGGAGACATCTATCCTGACACAGGGGGCTGCGAATACCCTCGAAGACATGGCGATCAAGGTACTCTGACTCCCGCCTGTTCC
>CBDVCD010000349.1:0-3191 GCA_965372385.1 uncultured Gammaproteobacteria bacterium
TACGTCAAGGCCTTCTAACAATTCTCCTCCCCCGCTGGGGGGAGGGTCTAGGGTGGGGGCAATTTTGGCGCTATACCCATGACTACCACTCTCCCTCGCCCCAGCGGGGCAGCAGATCCTGTTCTATGCCCAGGTGATCGAGGATACGAGCCACCATGAAGTTGACCAGATCCTCGATCGACTTCGGGTTGTAGTAGAAGCCGGAATTGGCCGGCATGATTACCGCGCCCATGCGGCTTAGCTTCAGCATATTCTCCAGGTGGATCTCGGAGAAGGGGGTCTCCCGTACCACCAGGATCAGTTTACGTCGCTCCTTCAGCATCACATCCGCGGCCCGCTCCATCAGATCGTTACTGGCGCCGCAGGCAATGGCGGAGAGGGTGCCGGTGGTGCAGGGGCAGACCACCATCGCCTCCGGCGGATTGGAACCGCTGGCCACCGGGGCCAGCCACTGCTGCCGGCCGAACACCCGCAGCTGATCCGGGTCCGCGTCGAAGACATCCGAGAGATAGGCCTCTACCTCGCCGGGTTGAGTTGGCAGCTCCAGCCCCGACTCCATCTTCAGTACGATCCGCCCAGCCTGGGAGATCATCAGATAGACCTCCCGGCCGGCGCCGATCAGACACTCCAGCAACCTTAATGCATAGGCACTACCAGAGGCGCCGGTGATGGCGAGGGCGATGGGGTGCTGTTCGTTCATGTTCGAGATTGTATTAATAGAGCATCCAGCAGTCGCTGGTGGATGCCTTCGAAGCCGCCGTTGCTCATCACCAGCAGATGATCCCCCGGTCGGGCCATCCCAACCAGCTGTTCGACGATCGCCTGGGTATCCTGCAACAACAGGGCCTTCCGGCCTAGCGGTGCGAGCGCCTGTCTGGCATCCCACTGCAGATCTGGTGAGGTATATAGAAGGATATGATCCGCGCTACGCAGGGCGTCTGCCAGCTGATCCGCGTGCACACCCCGTTTCATGGTGTTGGATCTGGGTTCGAGTACCGCAATGATGCGCGCCCCGTTCACCTGCTTGCGCAGACCCTCCAGGGTGGTCTTGATGGCGGTCGGATGGTGGGCGAAGTCGTCATAGACCCGCACCCCATTGATCTCGCCGCGCAGCTCCATGCGACGTTTGACATTCTTGAACCTGGCCAATGCCTCGATCGCCACTCTGGGAGGCACCCCGGCATGCCGGGCCGCGGCCAGGGCCGCCAGGGCATTGGCCAGATTATGCCGGCCGATCAGCTCCCAGCTCACCCGGCCAACCCGCTCACCGTCGCAGATCAGGTCAAACTCGCTGCAATCCGGCAGGCTGTTCTGTGCATGCCAGTCCGCCTCCAGCTCCGGGTCGAAAGTCTCGACCGGGGTCCAACAGCCCCTATCGAGCACCTCCAGCAGGTTGCCATCGTTGACGGGGCTGATGATCAACCCCTTGCCGGGGATCGTGCGCACCAGGTGATGAAACTGACGCTGGATCATCTCCAGATCGTCGAAGATGTCGGCGTGATCGAACTCCAGGTTGTTCAGCACCAGGGTGCGTGGACGGTAGTGGACGAACTTGGAACGCTTGTCGAAGAAGGCGGTGTCGTACTCATCCGCCTCCACCACGAAGAAGGGTGTTTCGCCCAGTCGGGCGGAGACCCCGAAGTTCTCCGGTACCCCGCCGATGAGAAAACCCGGATTGAGACCCGCGTCTTCCAATATCCAGGCCAGCAGGCTGGCGGTACTGGTCTTGCCATGCGTGCCCGCCACTCCCAGCACCCAACGCCCCTGCAGTACATGTTCAGCCAGCCACTGAGGCCCCGAGGTATAGGGCAGCCCCTGGTCCAGCATATACTCTACCGCCGGATTGCCCCGGGACATGGCATTGCCCACCACCACCACATCGGGCGCGGGCCGCAGATGTTCGTGCTTGTAGCCCTCCATCAGCTCGATGCCCGCGGCCTGCAGCTGGGTGCTCATGGGCGGGTAGACATTGGCATCCGAACCGCTGACCTGGTGGCCCATCGCTCTTGCCAGCAGGGCGATACCCCCCATGAAGGTCCCACAGATACCCAGGATATGCAGATGCATCAGGCCACCGCTGGAAAAAATAGATAGGTCAGATTCCAGGCCATCAGGGTATAGAGCACCGCTACCCCCAGCCCCAGGTTGAATCTGATCTCGAAGCTGTGCCGCAGGATGTGCCCCATCACCACCATGCTCCAGAGTATCAGCAGCATCAGTAACAGCCCCGCCTCACTGGACTCCGAACGCTGACTCCAACTGACCAGCGGCAATGCGAGCAGCCCAAGCAGTAGACCACTGCCCATCAAGGCGGTAGCGGTCTGGGTAAAGCGGGGGAGCAACTTACGCACCTGCAAGCCAAGGTAGAGAGCCGCGAGCATCAAACCTGCCTCAAAACCACTTTCGGCCAGAGCGCTGAACCCCCCTCCTCTGGCATCCGCGATCATCACCACACCCACGGCAATATTTGCCAGCGTGGTCAGAATCAGCAACGGTGGGGAAGAGGCTAGATCCTGTGGTCCAGCGCGCAACAGGCAGAGATCGACAAAATAGTTGAGCAGTGCTTTCAAGGCTTCACCCGATAACAAAACTGACGGGCATCATAGCATCAGATTCCCTTTCAACCACCGTAACTATTCAGCCTCCGTAGGAGCTGCCCGTGGCTGCGATTAGCGACGATAGTCGCTTTGTGTGAAGATGCCGAAAAGGCTTGCCGCCTTTGGTCGCAGCCATGGGCAGCTCCTACATCGGCATTTTCAGTGTGAAGACATGGACATAACAGAGGAGGCTGAATAGTCACCAACCACGTCAAGCTTCAAGGCAGTCCTCAATCCTGGCATGCTCTCGATTTACAGAATAAGCCAATCCGAAAACGAGACACTGGTCACGCTTTTTCTGGTATTTCAAAGAGTTAAGAAAACAAGACCACTCAGCAATATGTGACGATTATTGTCACTAGCTGACACATCCTAGTGGATTTAAATTTTTTCACCCCAGTCACACCTACCGCCCAACCGAACCAAGAAAGCAACTTTTTATAAAATACTTAATACTTTCTGTTGGTTAGCGTTTCATAGACATATCTCCTTTTACCCCGATCTTAACTTGGCACGTTGTCTGCGTTATTCCAGCCAACCCCGGTGAAATACGGGTTAAAGATTCCAAATCCCTGGTCGACAAACTTGTCACCA
>CBDVCD010000350.1:0-3147 GCA_965372385.1 uncultured Gammaproteobacteria bacterium
AGTAGGTATGTTCGTTAAATACCGGCCAAATTTGCCACGGGAACTAAAAAGATGGAAGCCTCCGCACTGAAAATTCAACCCACACCCGATACCGCCATGGTCTGGCGGGAGGGCCGTTTCTATCTGCTAGACCAGCGCTATCTGCCGCAACGGGCGGAGTATCTTGAACTGACCAGTGCCGAGGCCACCGCGGATGCTATCCGGGAGATGGTGGTGCGAGGCGCACCCGCGATCGGGATCACCGCAGCCTACGGGATGGTGTTGGCGGCACGTACAGCTTACGCGAAACATGCGGACAGCTGGAAGGACGCCATGCAGGCCGCCGTGACCGGATTGCGTGCCTCCCGCCCAACCGCGGTCAACCTGTTCTGGGCCCTGCAGCGGATGCAGGGATTGATTGAGCGATTGCCGGACAATGAGAATCCGGAACCCGCGCTGCTGACAGAGGCGGAAAAGATCCATAGTAAAGATATCGCTGACAATCGCCACATGGGTGAGCTGGGGGCCGCACTGATCGAGGGTCCTACCGGCGTCATAACGCATTGCAACGCCGGTGCCCTCGCCACCGGGGGATATGGCACAGCCCTGGGGGTGATCCGCAGCGCCTGGGCGGCCGGCAGGATTGACCAGGTCTATGCGGATGAAACCCGCCCTTGGTTGCAGGGCTCCCGGCTTACTGCCTGGGAACTGTTACAGGATAAGATCCCGGTGACCCTGCTGGCGGATGGTGCCGCGGCCAGTTGCATGGCCCAGGGCGGTATCGGCTGGATCATCGTCGGATCCGACCGAATCGCCGCCAACGGGGATGTGGCGAATAAGATCGGCACCTATGGTCTGGCCGTGGCGGCGAAACACCATGGAGTCAAGGTCATGGTGGTAGCGCCCACCTCGACTATCGATATGCAGGTTGCTTCCGGGCAGGAAATTCCTATCGAGATCAGGGGGACCGAGGAGGTGCTCTCCTGTGGTGGAACAAGAATCGGCGCCGAGGGGGCGGGGGTGTGGAATCCGGTGTTCGATGTCACGCCAGCCGATTTAGTGGATGCGATCGTGACCGAGAGGGGTGTTGTTCTTTCGCCAAACAGAAAAAAGATGGAAAACTTGATGTCCGTTTGAGCTGAGACTGCCTGAAATTCGATTTCAGACGTTTTTTATACGGCATAAGGGGTGATCTCTATGTTACAATTCGCCTTTTTCTAACGCCCCCAGAAATCGTTGTTGGGGTGATTTCGGAAGACTGCAAACGCCTATGAGCGATTTCGCCAAAGAAGTCCTGCCGGTTAATCTCGAAGACGAGATGCGCCAGTCCTATCTCGAATACGCCATGAGCGTAATCGTGGGGCGGGCGTTGCCGGATGTCCGGGACGGTCTCAAACCCGTCCACCGTCGTGTGCTTTTCGCCATGAGCGAATTGGGCAACGACTGGAACAAACCCTATAAGAAATCTGCCCGTATCGTCGGTGATGTGATCGGTAAATACCATCCCCACGGTGATACCGCGGTCTACGACACCATCGTGCGCATGGCCCAGCCCTTCTCCATGCGTTACATGCTGGTGGACGGGCAGGGCAACTTCGGTTCCGTGGATGGCGACTCCCCGGCCGCCATGCGTTATACCGAAGTACGCATGGCCAAGATCGCCCACTCCATGCTGGAAGACCTGGACAAGGAGACGGTGGACTTTGTCCCCAACTACGACGACAGCGAGAAAGAACCGACGGTACTGCCCGCCCGGGTGCCCAACCTACTGGTCAACGGCTCCGCCGGTATCGCGGTGGGCATGGCCACCAACGTTCCCCCGCATAACCTGAATGAGGTCATCGACGCCTGCGTGGCGGTGATCGACGACGAATCGATCACTATCGACGAGTTGATGCAACACCTGCCGGGACCCGATTTTCCCACTGCCGGCCTGATCAATGGTGCAAAGGGTATCAAGGAGGCCTACCACACCGGGCGAGGCATTATCTACATGCGTGCTCGCACCGAGATCGAGACCCATCCCGTCACCGGCAAGCAGACGATCCTGGTACATGAGCTGCCCTATCAGGTGAACAAGGCGCGCATGATCGAGAAGCTCGCTGAGCTGGTGAAAGAGAAAAAGATCGAGGGTATCAGCGCACTGCGCGACGAGTCGGACAAGGACGGCATGCGCGTGGTGATCGAGCTGCGTCGGGGCGAAGTGGCGGAAGTGGTGCTGAACAACCTGTTCCAGCAGACCGCCATGCAGAGCGTCTTCGGCATCAACATGGTGGCCCTGGTGGACGGCCGACCCCGGTTGCTCAATCTCAAGCAACTGCTGGAATATTTCATCCGCCACCGCCGCGAGGTGGTGACCCGCCGCACCCTGTTCGAACTGCGCAAGGCACGGGGCCGCGCCCATCTGCTGGAGGGACTGGCGGTCGCTCTGGCCAACATCGATGAAGTGATCGAACTGATCAAACAGGCGGCGAGCCCGGCGGAGGCCAAGAAGGGGCTGCTGGAACGGCACTGGCAATCCGGTACCGTCGAGGCGATGTTGCAACGGAGCGGGGCAAACAGCACCCGCCCCGAGGATCTGACCGCGGAATTCGGTTTGACCGATTCGGGTTACCGCCTGACCGAGGTCCAGGCACAGGCCATCCTGGATCTGCGGCTGCACCGCCTGACCGGGCTGGAGCAGGACAAGATCATCAAGGAATACGAGGAGTTACTGGATAAAATTGCTGATCTACTGAATATTTTGAGCAGTCCCGATCGCCTCATGCAGGTGATCCGCGACGAGTTGCTGGCTATCAGGGAACAGTATAGCGACGAACGTCGCACCGAGATCATCCAGACCCGACTCGACCTGACCCTGGAGGATCTGATCACCGAAGAGGAGGTGGTGGTCACACTCTCCCATGGGGGTTATGCCAAGGCCCAGCCCACCAGCAGCTACCAGGCCCAGCGTCGGGGCGGTAAGGGTAAGATGGCAACCGCCACCAAGGATGAGGATTTTGTCGAAAAGCTGTTTGTCGCCAGCACCCACGATACCATTCTCTGTTTCTCCAACCTGGGCAAGATCTACTGGCTAAAGGTCTACGAACTGCCCCAGGCGGGCCGCCATGCCCGCGGCAAACCCATCGTCAACCTGTTGCCGTTAGAGAGTGAGGAACGCATCAACGC
>CBDVCD010000351.1:0-3075 GCA_965372385.1 uncultured Gammaproteobacteria bacterium
TTCCACCCTGCTGCGTAATATAATTTTCCAGCATCGCGATGTAGGTTTCTCCCAAGGGATGGGGAAAGAGATCGATCTGCATATCCTCGTACGAGCCAAACAGCAGTTGCATCATGACCAGAATGGATAGGGCTGAGGCATTGTCGATAGGGTCGAACATGGCCATCTCGGCAAACGGCCCCATGATCCGGTAGATCACCTTCTCCTGCATGCCGACCGAGCGGGCCCAGGCCGGGAAGGAGATCGAATCGAGATAGTAGCGCTGTTGCTCGTCACTGAAGTCGAAGGACATCATCTTCAGCAGATAGTGGGCGACCCCAATCTCCTCCCCGCTCATCTCCTCCATGGCGCCTATCATGTCCAGATAGCGTTGCAGGTCACCGAGGTATCCTGGCCAGCTCGGTGGCGGCTGGAGCATGGTGGCGGCCGTCTGATCCCGGTCGAGAAAATGATAAAAAGAGATCCTTTCGTTAGGAAACTGATACAGGCTGAATGCATGTCTGCCCATGAACTCTCGCAGGTTGTTATAGCAACCCCAGACCCCATGAATGCCCACGTCCCGCGAGAAGCCTTGCCAGGAGGGCTTGTCTTTAGGCGGCACACCGAATTCGGTCTCCCGCCAGCTCTTCAGCTTGCCGCCTGGGATGCCGGATTTTTCGATCAAGGTTACTTCAAAGCCCCGGTCAAGCAGTTCACAGGCCGTATGCAGACCGCCGAAACCGCCGCCAAGGATCAATACCGATTTTCCGTTGGGCGGAAGCGTGACGCTGTTTTCCGGTACCCGCGGGTAATCCTCCAGCAGATTGCCCTGATAGGCGCACCCCGAGACACCCAGAGCGGAAAGGCCTATGCCGCTGAGTGTCATGCTACCTGTTAAAAACTGACGGCGGGTCAATCCCGTTGCGTGAACGGTGTTATCTTGCTTGCCGGATGACATGGCTCACTCCTCTGAGATCCAGTTTTTGTTATTTTGATGCATCGAAAAAAACAGGTTACCGTGATGCTTGCTTTACCCTTCTAAAATCCTCCACGATCTTCTTGGCAACCGGCTTGATCAGCAGAGGATGAATTCGATAAAGCCACCAGAGCAAGCGCGCATAAAACGGGAAAATGATGATTCCCCGGTTTTTCTCAACACCACGCAAAATGGCTTGTGCAGCACGATCCGCGGTCATCATCCTGAATGGAATGTTTTGCAGGACATCCTCTTTCTTCGCATGCAGGAGCGTGGCGGAATCAAAGAAATCCGTTAGAATAAATCCGGGGCAGGCAACCCTGATCTTCACACCGGAATCCGCCGCCTCCTCCCGCAGTGATAAGGACATTCCTACGATGGCGGATTTAGTCGTTGCATAAGGGGTCGCTGTCGGGTAACCGATCAGACCGGCCAGGGAGGAAACATTGATGATGTGTCCGCTTCCCTGTTTCAGCATGAATGAATAAGCAGTGACGGCGCCGTAGACAACCCCTAACAGATTGACGTCCACGATGCGTCGCCATTGTGCAATTTCTATATCGTGCATCTCGCCAACGATACCGATCCCTGCATTATTGAAGAGATAATCGATACGGCCAAATTCAGTGGCTACCTCATCCAGGACCGATTTCACATCCTCCGCCTGAGCCACATTCAGCAGTACCGCCTTGGCCCGCCCACCCATTTCGATGATGGCCTGGGCGGTTTTTTCCGCACCCACGATATCGATGTCCGCCACGATCACTGTCGCCTCAGCGGCGCCCAGGGTTTTACACAGGCTCCTGCCGATCCCTGATGCCCCACCTGTAACCACGGCAACCTGATCTGGGTAATTTTTCATCCGATAGGTTTGAGGTGATCAGGATCAGTTCAGGGTCTTGGCCAGACGTTTGGCAAGCGCAACAAGCGTCAAGATCGGTGGCAGCCTGCTTCTGTCATTGAACTCCTGGGCGGGCAGCACACTCGCGTCACAGACAAACAGATTGTCGATCTTGGTCTGGAGGTCCTTATCCACCACGGTACCGATCGCCGCCGTGCCGCTCGGATGGGCCCCCTGGATTTTGGACTCAAATAGGGAATTTGGCTTGGCTCCCGCCTGTACGAGGATCTCCCTGGCTATGATTGCCCCATGAGCGAGACGCTTCATATCCCGTTGCGTGACAGATTTCGAACACCGCCCGTCCGCGAAGATGCGCCCATTCGCATCGTCGGTAATCTTGGTCATGATCCCGATCATCTGTTTCGAGCTGCGCATGGCCTTTACCGGGCTCATCTCCTGCAAGCGTGTCATGCGGTTGTGATTCATGTAGGGGCTCAAGAGGAATCCATCGTCGCTGAACCATTCGAGGTCCACCATGGCCATGTTGGGTTCCTTGCTCTGGTTCAGGCCGGTTTCCTCCGTGGTCCCGTAGGTATTGCGAAAGAAGTCGAGAAAGAAGCCGCCACCTGCCTCCTTGATGCCGGACTCCTGCAGTATCATCGGTGTGGCCATGCCGCCGGCAGCTAGGATGACGGTATCTCCCTCGATATCCATGATGCCCCGCGGACCTTTCGCGACAATGCCTGTGACCCTGCCGTGCTGACTCTTCACCCTCAGGACCTTGCTGTTGTACAGCAAATCCGTGCCATGTTGTTCGGCCTCCCGCAGCCAGACGCGGGTGTCCCATTTTGCGTCAAACTTGCATCCGTAGAGGCACTTATGGCATTTCGTACATCTCGACTGATTCAGATATTTCGGCATGGGCTTGAACTCATAACCGAGATCACCGGCTGCCTCGCGTATTCTCCGGGAGCCTTTTGAGAACAGTCGTCTGCCCAGTGGTTTCAGTCCGATCTCCTGCTCTGTTTCGGCAAACTCCTGGCTTAGATCTATACCACTCTCCCGGAGTTCGTTCTCCATACAACGGGCGCCATTGCCCATCGAGATAACGCTGGTCCCACCCGCGGTGATGGCACGCCACATGATCGAGCCCTCTAGGGTTTTCGGAGGGACCAAGGGTATCTTGCGCATTGCCTTCGGGAAGAAGTCCGGGAGTCGCTTGAACCTAGATTCCTCAGTTGAGAATAGGGCTAGAATAGCAAGCTTTTGAATAGCTGAG
>CBDVCD010000352.1:0-3058 GCA_965372385.1 uncultured Gammaproteobacteria bacterium
ATGGCCCTTAAGCGATAGCGAGAAGTTCGACTACCTGATCAACCGCCGCTACAAAAAATGCAGGGATGGCATGCCTACTGGACACTCCCGAACGATCTATCGATAGCGCCGGCCGGGACGGGGAGACCGGCCAACTGGCAGCCCTGAGCCACCGGGCCAGCAGGGAAGAGTACATAGAGATATTTCATACCCCCTTTGAGGTGAAATTTCTCATCCAGGGCATCATGCAGTTCGCGTACATTCACATCAGGTGCGTCGTGCTTGGAAAAATACTCCTGCAGTGCGCGTAGCAGCTCCAGATGATCCTGGTCGAGTTCAACGCCTTGCTGCCGAGCCATCTGTATGGCGTCACTTTCACTCCAGTCGAATGGTGCATAGGGGTAACTCGGGTTTTCTGTTGTGATGGAGCTGGGATTGGTGAATTGGGACATGGGTGTTCTCCTCTGTATCATGTGGAAAGGCCTTAACCAACATAAACACTTGGTTATAATCATAGACGATTTTGCTGGCCTGTCTTCTATCTATCGCGTTTGAAAACACCATCGAAATCCTGGTTATATACCCATCACGGATGGGTTTTCCCGAGGTTAAGAATGGTTGTGTGTCCACAAAGAGGTCAGGGAATACAATATACGCCTGCTGGTTACTTCTCTAAGTGGGTGGCTAAGACGATTAAGCTCCGGAAAATCCGGGCAGAAGGCATCGGCTTGCGAAGTGTCTCCTGTGTCGAGTGCAGCGTCACACACGGCGGTGTTCGGGCATTGTTTGCATCTACTCAGCTGGACCTCCACTTCCATGTGGCGTGCTTTGCGGACATAGCACATGGTGCTCATGCCCAGACAACCGAGCATTCTATGAATGCGCAGTCCATCAACCCTTTTTTTCAGGTCCTCCTGATAGGAGTGGATAAACCTGAGGTTCTGTATGCATAGATAAAGCATGCCGCAAAAGGAGGCACTGAGGGTAAGCCCTACAACCACCAGTAGAAGCAGCTCTAAATGACCAATGAGTTCATTGATGATCATGGAATTATTCATCTCCATATGGTGGATAAATCAAGTGGACTGAGAACCATGAATTTACCGCGGCATTAGAGAGGTCACAGGAAAAAATGCCCCGCGGCATCCTCTGGTTAACCATGGAAAGAATTAAAATCTTATTGTTCTAGTCTCACTATGGCCTCTTTGGATTGGATTGCCAATCCAGGAATACCCTAGTTGAGTCAAGGATTCTCCCAGTGTTTTTCGTTGCAATTACCTTCGGGCAGATCAATATCTCTATCTCCGCGGCCAGTAAACACAGGCTCACGTTTTGAGCCTGTGGTTGAGGTATAGTGCAGTCCATGCATTTTCTTTCTCAACTACCGGTTTGGCAGCAGGCAGCCCTTGGTTTTGCCCTGTTATTCATTGTGTTACTTTATTGGTGCCTGCGTTGGCTTTGGCGCATTCTGCGGCAACAGGTGCACACGGAGCGGGAGCGCGATCTGCGCATGCAGTTGCTGGAGGAGCGACTGCGCGAGCAGGAACGCATCGTCCTGAGGGGGCAGGCGGATCTGCGGGATCAGCTGAGTGAAAAGATCATCAAGGGGGCATTGGCCCAGCAGCGCACCCTGCATGGTATGCAGCAGGTGTTGCTGGAGCGCTCCGACAAACTCTATCAGGGGCTGGAACGGCGTTTTGCTGAGATGCAGGCCCATCTAACGGAGGATGCCGGCAGGTTGCGCATCGACCTGCTGGAGCACTTCGAGACCCTGCGGAAAAGCGTCACCGAAAACCTCGCCGAGGGGCGTTTGGCGCAGCTGGAGAAGCTGGCCGATCTGCGGGAGGGATTGTCTCAGTCGCTGATGCGTCACCGTGAGGCCTTCGATGAGCGCCAGCTGGAGACGATGAAGGTCCAGCAGGAGGCGCTGCAGTCCGGCATGGCCGAGGTACGCAAACAGGTGGGCGAAGCCCTGGTGCAGCATGCCGACAGCCTGGGCAAGCGGGTGGAGGTTCTGACCGAGAGTACCGACCAACGTCTCAAGGAGATCAGTGGTCAGGTGGAAAAACGCCTCAGCGAGGGTTTCGAAAAGACCACCGAGACCTTCACCCAGGTGCTCACCCACTTGACCCGCATCGACGAGGCACAGAAGAAGATCACCGAGCTCTCCAGTAACGTGGTGAGTCTGCAGGAGGTGCTCTCCGACAAGCGTTCCCGGGGTGCCTTTGGCGAGGTGCAGCTGAATGCCCTGATACGCAATGTGATGCCGGAGTCGGGTTTTTCCCTGCAGCATACCCTGAGCAACGGTAAACGAGCGGACTGCGTGCTGTTTCTGCCAGATCCGACCGGCAACGTGGTGATCGACGCCAAATTCCCGCTTGAGACCTACCAACGCATGCAGGATGACCAGTTGCCGGAGTCGGAGCGCGGCAAGGCGAAACGCCAGTTCCGGCAGGACATCAAGAAACACATCGACGCTATCGCCAGCAAGTACATCCTTCCGGCTGAGACCTCGGACGGGGCGGTGATGTTCATCCCGGCGGAGGCGGTCTTTGCCGAGATCCATGCCCACTTCCCGGACCTGGTGGAGGAGGCCTTCCGTCGACGGGTCTGGCTGGTGTCACCCACTACCATGATGGCGATTCTCACCACGGCACGGGCGGTGCTCAAGGACGCCGCCACCCGTGAGCAGGTACATGTGATCCAGCGGCACCTGCAGGAGCTATCCAAGGATTTCGGCCGTTTTCAAAGCCGCATGGATAACCTGGCCCGGCATATCTCACAGGCGCATCAGGATGTCAGCGATGTGAATATCTCCGCGCGTAAGATCAGCGGGCGTTTCGAGAGGATCGAAAAGGTGGAGCTTGAGGATGAGCCGGGACCGGATCTGCCGGTATTTCGTAAAGAGGCATTGCCGGATCATCAACAGGATGGCTGAGGCAACCAACTCCGGTCAATAAACAACAATACCCGCTAACTTTGTTACACCGTTATCAAACGATGCTAACTGATAACACATCCTTGTTTTAACCTAGAATCTGCAGTTGGACGGGGTAGAGGTCGCTCCCGGCTTCCTGCC
>CBDVCD010000353.1:0-3034 GCA_965372385.1 uncultured Gammaproteobacteria bacterium
ATGATATTTGTCATTCCACAATTTGAGTCCCTTTTCCAGAATTTCGGCGCGGATCTTCCCGTTTTTACGCGTGTTGTTGTGGATATCGCTCACTTTGTGCAAAATTGGTGGTGGGCAATACTGGGCGGAGCTATCGCGGCGGCCTATGTCTTCGTCGCGATATGGAAACGTTCCCGTAAATTACGCCAGACCATAGACCGAGTACTACTTAAAGTACCCGTCGTCGGAATGATTCTCAACAAGTCTGCCATTGCCCGGTTTTCCCGCACCCTGGCCACCATGTCGGCGGCAGGCGTGCCACTCGTAGAAGCACTGGAATCTGTTGCCGGCGCAACGGGTAATGTCGTCTATAGTGATGCAGTCCTTCGCATGCAGGAGGATGTGGCAACAGGTCAGTCACGTCAGCTCGCTATGAGGCAACGCAACATCTTTCCAAACATGGTTGTTCAGATGGTTTCCATAGGCGAAGAGTCGGGCGCGCTCGACGACATGCTCAACAAGGTTGCGGACTTCTACGAGGAGCAGGTGGACGACGCCGTCGATGCCATGAGCAGCCTGATGGAGCCCCTGATCATGGTCGTTCTTGGCACCTTGGTTGGCGGGCTGATTGTCGCCATGTACCTGCCTATATTTAAAATGGCTTCTGTGATCTAAGGGCAGACAAATAGTTCATTGTGATTTTCTTTGAGTATCTGCATCAGAACAGTTGGGCCTTTCTACTGTTCGTCGGGTTTATTGGCCTGGCGGTTGGAAGTTTCCTCAATGTTGTGATCTTCCGCCTGCCCAGGATGTTGGAGCAGCAGTGGCATCGGGAGTGCCAGGAGCTCCAGGGGAAATCACCGGAATCAGAAGATAAACCTTTTAATCTGAATTTCCCTTCCTCTCATTGCCCCAAGTGCGACCACAAGATCAGGCCCTGGGAAAATATTCCGATCCTGAGCTGGCTGTTACTGAGGGGTCGCTGCTCCAATTGCGGAACCGCCATCAGCCTGCGCTATCCCATTGTCGAGGCCATGACCTGCGTCTTCTCCCTGGCGGTGGCCATGCAGCTTGGTTTTGGTTGGCAGACCGCTGCCGCACTGCTGCTGACCTGGTCGCTGATCAGCCTGAGCCTGATCGATTTCGATGTGCAGCTGCTGCCAGATTCCATCACTCTGCCGTTTCTCTGGGTAGGCCTGCTACTGAGCCTATTCGGAGTGTTCACCGATCCCCAGTCCGCGATTATCGGCGCCCTGGCCGGTTATCTGTCACTCTGGATCGTCTACCAACTGTTCAAACGACTGACCGGCAAAGAGGGCATGGGGTATGGCGACTTCAAACTGCTCGCCTTGCTGGGCGCCTGGCTGGGCTGGCAATACCTGCCCCAGATCATCATGCTCTCCGCTCTGGTCGGGGCGATTGTCGGGGTCTCTCTGATCCTGCTGCGTGGCAGGGACAAGAACATCCCCATCCCTTTTGGCCCTTACCTTGCCGCAGCTGGCTGGATCAGCCTGATGTGGGGGGATGCCATCAACAACGCCTATCTTCACTGGGCCGGACTGGTCTGATTCCATGCTCGTGGTAGCCCTCACCGGCGGCATCGGCAGCGGGAAATCCACGGTCTCGAAACGCTTCGAAGAGCTGGGTGTGCCGGTTATCGACAGCGATCTTATCGCCCGGGAGCAGGTTGCACCCGGCTCCCCCGCCCTGTGGGAAATCCAGGAACGGTTTGGCCCGGCAGTCATCCAGCCTGATGGCACCCTGGACCGTGCCGCGTTGCGCAAGCTGGTATTTGATAATCCGAAAAAGCGCAAACAGCTTGAAGCAATCCTCCACCCCCGTATTCGAGCTGAGATGGAGCACCGACTGAAGGCGCTCAACGCACCCTACGCCATCCTGGTCATCCCCCTGCTGCTGGAATCCGGTCAGCGTGATTTGGCAAACCGTATCCTGGTGGTGGACTGCCCGGAATCCGCTCAAATAGACCATGTCCAGCAACGGGACGGACTCGATCCAGCACAGCTCAAGCAGATACTCGCCGCCCAGACCAACCGAACAACCCGATTGGCCGCCGCGGATGATGTGATTGAAAACAACGGCAGCCTCGATGAGTTGATTGCAGCGACAAACCGACAGCATCTACACTATCTGCGCCTTGCGAGAAGAAGTGAATAAGGAGCGACGAACTGGTCGGCTGTATGTGTTAAGTCATGGAGACATGATGCTCTTCGGCATATTTTCGAAGGGCACGATTGACTGATTCAGAATCAGGAAAAAGTTTGTGAAGATCTGGATCTATCAGCGCTACGTTTGTTCCTTCCCGGTAACGTTTTGCATATTTTCCACGCTCGCCAGATTTGATAAGGTCGGTCGGATATTCAGGTCTCAAACTGTCTTCATTGCTCATATGCTCTACGCTCCTGGCGGGTCATGTGCCTTGCGGAAATGATACGAAATGTGTCTGACCTTTCAGTGAAGGATACAACAAGATAACTTCCTTTCAAGGATAGTCCAAAAAGTAGAAATCGCTCTTCATCATACGAATGATCTGGATCACGCACACACGAAGAATATTCGTCGGCAAACACTTCGGTCGATTCAAGGAATGAAACGCCATGCTTCTTCAGATTCGCACCTGCCTTTGCTTCATCCCATTCAAAATCCATCATTACTCTCGATCACTTAACAGCCAATAGATAGACGATCAGGCTGGATTCACGCAGCCAAGATCACTTACTGAAGGTCAACCCCTCGGCTGTCACATCCACCCGGATTGTATCTCCACCTCCGAAACGACCACCCAGAATCTCCTGCGCCAGGGGATTCTCCAACTGCTGACGGATTGCCCGCTTCAGTGGACGGGCGCCATAGACCGGGTCGAAACCCGCTTTACCCAGGTGATCGAGAGCCGCATCCGTCACCTCCAGACCCATCTCCTGCTCAGCCAGACGCTGTTGCAGATAACCGATTTGGATTCCGGCAATGGCCCGGATCTGCTCCCTTGCCAACGCATGGAAGACCACGATCTCATCCAGCCGGTTGATGAACTCTGGAC
>CBDVCD010000354.1:0-3030 GCA_965372385.1 uncultured Gammaproteobacteria bacterium
TCTGGCCAAGGCCGATGCTAACCTCAAGATGCCTTTTTAATATCCAGGTATTAATCCTACCGAAACAAGAAAGAGAACCATGACCCTCAATACTGAACAGGCGCACAATGTCGCGCACGTACTCCATGCCGCGTTGCCCTATATTCAGCGCTTCACCGGTAAAACCATCGTCATCAAATATGGTGGCAACGCGATGGTGGATAAGGCACTGAAAAACAGTTTCGCCCGGGATGTGGTGCTGATGAAGCTGGTCGGCATCAATCCGGTGGTGGTGCATGGGGGCGGCCCACAGATCGCTGATCTGCTCAACCGGCTGGGCAAGGATTCCGAATTTATCCAGGGCATGCGGGTGACTGACAGCGAAACCATGGATGTGGTGGAGATGGTGCTTGGTGGCCTGGTGAACAAGGATATTGTCAACCTGATCAATCGGGCAGGAGGCTCGGCGGTAGGCTTGACCGGCAAGGATGGTGATCTGATTCGTGCCAGGAAGATGGTGATCAGCCGTAACTCCCCTGAATTGGCAGCGACTGAGATTATCGATATCGGCCATGTGGGCGAGGTCGATAGTATCGATACCAGTGTGGTGGATATGCTGGTACAGGGCAACTTTATCCCGGTGATCGCACCCATTGGCGTGGGTGAGGATGGTCACTCCTACAACATCAATGCTGACCTGGTTGCCGGTAAGTTGGCGGAGGTGCTGCAGGCGGAGAAGCTGATCCTGCTGACCAATACCCCAGGATTGCTGGATAAGGATGGTGGCCTGCTTACCGGGCTTACCGCCGACCGGGTGGATGAGTTGATTGGGGATGGCACGATCCACGGTGGCATGCTGCCCAAAATCAACTGTGCCCTGGAAGCGGTTAAATCGGGAGTGACCAGTTCGCACATCATCGATGGCCGGGTTGAGCATGCGGTGTTACTGGAACTCTTCACCGATGAAGGTGTGGGTACCCTGATCCGGCGACGTTGATGAACAGGAAGATCCCCAGAAAACAGATCATTCTCGAGTCCCTGGCCCGGGAATTGGAGCGAAATCCGGGTGGACGTATCACCACTGCTTCGCTGGGACGGGCCGCCGGGATCTCCGAGGCGGCACTCTACCGTCACTTCGCCAGCAAGGCAAAGATGTTCGAGGGCCTGATCGATTTTGCCGAAGAGAGCATCTTTGCCCGCATCAATCAGATTCTGCAGGAGGAGCGCGATGCCCGTATGCGCTGTGGTCAGCTACTCTACCTGCTGTTGGCCTTTTCCGACCGCAACCCCGGTGTCACCCGGGTGTTGCTGGGAGATGCCCTGGTGGGGGAGACTGAACGCCTGCTGACCCGCGTGGGACAATTTTTTGCCCGGTTGGAGACCCAACTGCGCCAGATTCTGCGGGAAGGCGAATTGCGTGAGGGGGTAACCAGTGACTTGGCCGTCAGTGTGGTGGCCAATCTGCTGCTCGCTGTCGTGGAGGGACGCATGCATCAGTACCTACGCAGCCGCTTCAAGACCTCACCACTAGAGCAGTGGGAGGAGCAGTGGGGGCTGCTGCAGGCAAGCCTGTTTAAAGATCAATCAGCAGGTTGACTGACCGCCGCCTGAAATCCCTGTATAAAACGTTCCACTTTTGCGCTTTTGCAGAGTATGTCCCCCTGGGGGGAATCCTTGCATTGCAGATCCAGGAAGATGAGGGTATGACCGCTCTTTGAATCCTGAATACGTGACAGGGTGATGCTGATGTCCTCCTCGTTGCTGGGCGCGCCACTCATGACGATATTTTCCGCATCCATCTTGATGGGTGTGGTATTGTGCTGCTTCATGTGGATCTTGGCCTGCTCCCAGGGGCCTTCACAGGCCTTGTCATCACCACAGTCATAGATATTCTTCATTGCCTTGATAGAGGTCTCTGAGGCCTCCAGCAAGGGATCGTTACCCTCTTCCAGTTGCTTGAGTTCGCGGAAACGCTTTTGATCCTGGGCAAACGATGTGCGAATGCGGTCTTTGTCATGTTCCCGGTTGATAATGGACTGATAGGCATCTTTCAGGGCCTGGTTTTTATTTTCCATCTCCTCTTTGAATGCCTTTGAAATCTGCCTTCCGCTGAGTTCCATGGCGGCGGCCTGATGTTGCATCTGCTCCAATTTGAATTTGAGACGTTTGATATTGCCGCGTGTAACCTTGATATTGGTGTCCACGGCCTGGAGCTGTCCATCCCGGGTCATGATGATGTCATCTTCACTACGGAAGGTGCGCAGCAGTACCCGGTCATCCGCACGCTGTTTGTCTATCAGCTGCTGACGTTCCCGGCGTAGACGCTCCATCTCGGCCGCCTGCTGGAGCTCTTCAGCGGTTTTCGCGGCGTCTACCGAACCAATGGTGATTCCCCGTTCATCCAGATGGCTGTGCGCGCGGGGGGTATCCGTGGGGGGCAGCTTGTCGGAGTAGTGAATCTGCCCCTCATCATCCACCCATTTATAAAGCTTACCCGCCTGCGCCGCGGAGAGTAATAATGTCGACAGAAGCAGGGCTATCAAAGTGGGGTTCATATGCATGGGGAATGAGTCTCAATGTTCCTGTTTCTATAGTTAAGGATACATTTAATCGGATCTTTACTGATTTTGATCAATTATACTGCCTGCCACACGTTATGAGATAGCAGCTCTGTGGAGCAGTTCACGCTTTGACTTCGGGTACGGGGGGTTTCGTGTGATGCTGCTGATAATCATCACGATTGGGTATGCGTTATGCACATCAAGTATCGAGTCTCCCCCTGCCTGCCAGTCCCTGGCCCACCAACAGACCCACAAGATTTCCTGGAAATTATCATGGTTTATTGGGGCATGATTAATGTATTAATGGTACATGTTACATTAAGCATTGAGTGGCCACCGTTTTGGCAGGAGTCTAGACAGCCTCCTAGATGCCGGCTAATCGATCCACGGCTTCTCATGTGGAATAAAAATAAGGAGGAGAGAAAGAACATGATGGGGAAAAATGGGAAGGCGGTGCTCTTTGTGTGCGTGGAGAATTCCAATCGCAGTC
>CBDVCD010000355.1:0-2977 GCA_965372385.1 uncultured Gammaproteobacteria bacterium
GGTATTGTGTGTGCAAGCTATCAAGTCTAAGGCAAATCCAGGGAGATATTGGCGGGCAGTTTATTGGGATCTGGTCCTATCAAAGAGCTGTTGGCCGTGTAGAGATCGATCCACCGGCTGAAATCGCCATAAACCTTCTGGGCGATGCTGCCAAGCGTATCTCCGGGCTGTACAGGGTAGGTTCCACCCGACACTGGCGCCACATTTTTTGGTCTTTGCGGTGTCCTAGGCTGCTCAGCCAGGGCAGTCTGTTGCAGGCACTGGTTGGTCGCGCTGACCGCGTTGGCGTAGGCGGTGCCCAGTTCCGCCTGTTTCCAGTCGACGATGTTGGTGATCCAGCCGATTTCGTAACCGCCTTCCATGAGCCCCATGCCATCTTCCTCACTGTCACCCGCGAGTAGGCACATCTCCAGCGCTGTCTTATCCGTATGGTCATAGGGTCCCCACAGGCCCGCGGTGATGAAGGGCGTAGGGCCGTGGGTGTAATCGCGAATGTGGATGGTTTCCTTGTAGTCCTGGAAATCGTACTGCAGTATCTGCAGTTCATCGCCTTCATAGACGCGGAAAATCTGGCTGCCACATTCATCCGGTGTCTTGTAGTCATACACCGTCAGGATCTGGTTGGCGGGTTTGTTGGGCAGGTCGACGACTCGGTTGCTGAGTTCGACAGGTTCACTGCTGAGTTTGATGGTCTCGATCAGCCGCAGCACCTCTTGCTCATCACCGTAGGGACCTGAAACATAGCGTTTACTGCCCAGTATGAGGTAGGATCGGTCTCCGCCTTTATCACCGAACATTTGCTCAATGGTCTCAAAGGGGCCCTTAGGGGACTCCCGGTCAGGGGTGGCGGAGCAGGCGCCAAGCAGCAGGATGATCCATACCGTATGCAGTCGCTGGTACTTTATATTATTTATCATGGGATTTAACCTCCTCCAAGGATACTCCCAAGGCTAGCCTGTCGGGGTTGCGGCGTCAATTTACCGGGGACTGTCAGAAAAAAGGCCCGGCAATGCCGGGCCTTCGGGTTTTCGTCTGTTGAGCCGGGCTGACTTATTTCTGCACCAGGATGTTGTTGAGGGAAGAGGTACAGTTGCCGACAATATTCACGCTGGCCGAGTAGTCTTTGCCATAGCTGGCCTTCTTGTCTGACGACATATCGGCGACCATGCCCGCTAAGAATGCGGCCTTTGCCAGGCCAAAGCCGTTTTTCCCGCCCTCGCTGTACACCAGGTGCATGGGTGATGGGTCGTTGAGCACCTGGTCATAGGGCCCCCACAGGCGTGGGGCAGAGTAGGGGCTGCCACCCTGGAGCAGATCGAACACGACCTTGCCGTCGGTGTGCCAGCCGAGGGCGCTGAAGCCGTTACCCTCGTAGTAACTGAAGGTCTGGCCCCCACAGGTGGCCGGGAAGGTGTATTCGTAGTGGTCAATGATGCGGTTCGCGCTCTTGTTGGGAATGTGCAGACCACGGCTGCTCATGTGCTGTTTGATACCATGGCTTTTTACCTGCTGTGCCAGGTTCAGGATGGTAGACGTCTCCCCATAGGGATTCGATGAGTAGCGGTGGCCATCGGCACGCACCGGCAGATAGTTGCTGGTGGTGTAGACCGGATGAGTGAACTCATCAGCAGCGGCGTTTATTGACAGCATACAGCTTGCTGCGATTGCCAGGCTGGTATTTCTGATTACCTTACTGAAGTTGCGACACATAGTGATTACCTCTTGCATTGCAAACATGAAACCAGCCCGGTTCGCAAGTCTGCTGCACTGCGCTGGTGCCCTGGGGGTCCTGCCCGTGAAATCTCCCGTGTACACCTGTATCGGTGCCGATGTGGAGAATATGAGCCAAGTACAGGGATCTGCTTCCTGCGTCACGGAGCACAAGCAAAGGATGAGATCTGTTTTACAATCCTGGGTAAATAAAAGTCCGAATACGCCGGAAAAAATCCAATGAGAGATAGCATCAATTCTCGCATCGGCCTGGCCCTGGGAAGCGGCGCGGCAAGGGGCTGGGCGCATATTGGGGTCATTCGGGCACTTGCCGAGATGGGCATAGAGCCGGATATCGTGGCCGGCAGCTCGATAGGGGCATTTGTCGGTGCGGCCTATGCCAGCGATCGCCTGGACAAGCTGGAAGATTGGGTGAGATTACTGACCTGGAAAAAGATCTTCAACTACCTGGACCTGTCGCTATTGGGTGGCGGTTTTATCCAGGGTGAAAAATTGTTTCATTTTGTCCGTGACCAGGTAGGTGAATCCTCCATTGAATCCCTGCCTCGCCTGTTTGGTACGGTGGCAACGGATCTGGATACCGGGCGTGAGGTCTGGTTTCGGGAGGGTCCTCTCATGGATGGTGTGCGCGCCTCGATTGGGCTGCCAGGCCTGTTCGCACCGGTTAAATTGAGGGGGCGCTGGTTGGTGGATGGAGGTCTGGCGAATCCAGTTCCTGTCTCCTTGTGCCGTGCGATGGGGGCGGATGTTGTGATTGCCGTCAATCTCAATGGCGATATCGTTGGAAAACATCATCGAAGACGGGCTGGATCAATCAAACGGGCAGACTTGCAGGAAGTTGACGATCTCGACTTCCTGGAGAAGCTATCAGCCCAGTTAAAGAGCAGCCTGTATGAGCGCAAGGACATCCTGCTCTCCCACCTGTTCGGCGAGAATCACGATAATCCCGGATTATTGGAGGTACTGGCAAGCTCTATCAATATCATGCAGGACCGCATTACCCGCAGTCGCATGGCGGGTGATCCACCTGAAGTCACGCTTTCACCTCGCCTGGCTCGTTTGGGGCTGATGGAGTTTGATCAGGCCGCCATAGCAATAGAAGAGGGTCGAGCCTGTGTGCAACGCATGCGACCTGCCTTGGAACAGGCATTGGTCGTCATGTGATGATAGAGTTGGATTTTCGCTAGACGATGACTGAATGAATGGTTATCGTGTCATCTAGTTAGTGTCCGTCCGGAAACTCCCC
>CBDVCD010000356.1:0-2928 GCA_965372385.1 uncultured Gammaproteobacteria bacterium
ACATTTTCTTTATTTTCTGGTAGTTGCTGTTGGGCTTCGTGCCTCAGCCCAACCTACGAATCCGTGTCTCGGTGGCTAATATTCAAAACTCGGCTCGGCCACGAAAGGCATGGGCCAGGGTGGCGCCGTCCACGTACTCCAGTTCACCCCCCATGGGGACTCCCTGGGCGATGCGGGTGGTCCTGATTCCGCGGGCCCGGGCCATGTCGTGGATATACTGGGCCGTCGCTTCACCCTCCACGGTGGCATTGGTGGCGAGGATCACCTCCTTCACCTCCTTCACCGCCCCCTCCGCCAGCCGCTGATCGAGCTGTTCCAGGCCGATCTCCTGGGGGCCGATCCCATCGATCGGTGAGAGATGACCTCCCAGGACGAAATAGAGGCCGCGGTAGTCGATCGCCTGTTCGATGATCTTCAGATCAGCCGGGGTCTCGACCACACAGAGCAGCGAAGCATCCCGCTGGGGATTGACGCAGAGGCTGCACAGCTCCGCCTCTGTCAAGGTCCGGCAGCGACTGCAGCGGCCGATCCGCTGCATGGCCTCGGCGAGTATCCTGGCGAGATGACGTCCACCCTCGCGATCCCGTTCCAACAGATAATAAGACATCCGCTGGGCGCTTTTTGCTCCCACCCCGGGCAGACAGCGCAGGGCACTGATCAGTTGATCCAACAGTGGCGCTGACGACATAGGGTTCAGAATGGCAGCTTCATGCCAGGGGGTAGATTCAGGCCCGCGGTCAGGCCGGACATGCTCTCCTGCATCTTCTGGGTGACTCGCTGATTGGCGTCGTTCATGGCCGCCGCGATCAGATCCTCCAGCATCTCCTTGTCGTCCATCAGGCTGTCGTCGATCTCCACCCGGCGGGTCTCATGCTTACCGTTGATGGTGATCTTCACCAGACCACCGCCCGATTCGCCGGTCACCTCCTCCTGGGCCAGTTTCTCCTGGGTCTCCTGCATCTCGGCCTGCATCTTCTGGGCCTGCTTCATTAGATTACCTAAGCCACCTTTCATGCTGATTTCCTCATTTATTAGCTACACTTTAATTTTAATAACAATATGTTATTAAACTTACTTAATATTTTTTCGACAGCTAGTCACATCAATCCACCGGCTTCACCGAAGTGGCTACCAGGCGCGCATCGAAGTGCTCCTCCAGCTCCCGCACCAAGGGATCGTTGGCGAACGCCTGCTCCGCCTGCTGCTGCCGTTCGGCCTGTTCTCTGGCCTGGCGTTTGGCCGGCGTCTCGAGCTCGGAATCCTCCGTGGTGATCCGCAACTTCACCTGTTCACCAAGACGTTTTCTGACGCCTTCCAGCAAACGTTTTTCCGATTGCCCCACGCGTAATTGCCGTTTGGCGGGGTCGAGCTTGAGATGCAGGGTCTGCCCATCCCAACTTTGAAACACACAGTTGTAGGCCAGTTGACTGGTGATACCGCCCAGCTTGAGACTGGCGGCGAACGCGTCCCACTGACTGGGATCTGCCGACAGATCTTGTGCCACTGTTGGCGACGCTGCAGCAATCTTCTGCCGGACCGGTTGCTCGATCGCCTTGGTGGCAGGCCTGGCTGTCGGCTTCGCCTGAGTCGTACCACTCGGTTGCGACACTGTTTTTCCTGCCGTAGCGCCTGCATCCACCGGCTTGAAGGCCAGCATACGCAACAACACCATCTCGAAACCACTACGAGGATCTGGCGCCAGCGGCAGCTCCTTCTGCCCGCTCAGACCGATCTGATAGAAGAGCTGCACGTCCTCCGGCATGAGTGCCTGGGCAAACCCGGAAAGCCGAGCTTCGTCATAGGCCTCATCCGGTTTCAGACCCGGAATCGTCTGCAGCAACGCCAGCTGATGCAAGAGTCCCAGCAGATCCTGCAAGCTGGTACTGAAGTCCGCCGCCAGTTCCGCCATCTCGGCCACCCGCTGCAACAGCCCTTCGCCATCTCCATTGGCCAGGGCCTCCACCAGACCATAGACCGGATCACTACCGATGGTGCCCAGCATGCTGCGCACATCACTGCCGCTGACAGCGCCGGCGCCAAAGGCGATGGCCTGATCCAGCAGGCTGAGCCCATCCCGCATACTGCCGTCCGCACCCCGTGCCAGCAGCGAGACCGCCTCCTCATCGAAGCCGATCTTCTCCTGCTCCAGGATATATTTGAGCTGCCCTTCGATCTGCTCGCGGGAGAGCCGCTTGAGGTTGAACTGCAGGCAACGCGAGAGCACGGTGACCGGCACCTTCTGTGGATCGGTGGTCGCCAGGATAAACTTCACATGTGGAGGTGGTTCCTCAAGAGTCTTCAATAAAGCATTGAAACTGCTAGCTGAAAACATGTGGACCTCATCGATCAGATAGACCTTGTAACGGCCCCTGACCGGCGCGTATGGAACGTTATCCAGCAGCTCCCGGGTCTGATCTACCTTGGTGCGGGAGGCCGCATCCACCTCCAGCAGATCCACGAAGCGGCCCTCCTCGATCTCGCGGCAGGCGCTGCAGACCCCACAGGGGATCGCGCTCACGCCCTTTTCGCAATTCAGGGATTTGGCGAAGATCCTCGCCAGAGTGGTCTTGCCAACGCCCCGGGTGCCGGTGAACAGATAGGCATGGTGCAGCCGGTCATTGTCCAGCGCATTGCTCAGCGCCTTCACCACATGCTCCTGGCCCACCAACTGGCTGAACAGCTGGGGCCGCCATTTCCGGGCAAGAACCTGATAGGACATAAAAATGAAATTTTTTAATTCTAATGGAAAATCAGGTTTGGGAGTTTAACCCGAATTCCGTGATGATTCACGACTGCACCGTTATTCTTTTCGCGCCCATGGGGCGCTCCTACAAATTTGGAAATGTCCTGTAGGAGCGGGCCATGCCCGCGAATAACCTATGGATATACCGCCTATAGCAGATATGTCAAGCTAACCACCTACTGAAG
>CBDVCD010000357.1:0-2855 GCA_965372385.1 uncultured Gammaproteobacteria bacterium
CGGTGATAAACATGGAGGATGGCTCAATGAGTCTGGAAAGGAAATTCCTATCCGTAAAAAGGTGTCGTTAGGGACGTTCGGAGACCAACACACCGTAGCCGCCGATGACGAGAAGAACTGACTATGAAACGAAAGACGGTTCGCATCCGGCGCACGGTCAGTGACTCGACCACTGGATTCCACCACAGAAACGCCCTTGATTGGTTCACGTCAAGCGAGGTGGCATGATGACGATCATAACCCCGGTTGAAGAGGCCAAGGCACAGAGACGTGCGTGTTTGAATGCTCAGCTCGGAGCGGCCACCATCAGCTCGCGAACCGTCTCCCAGGCCGCGCGCGTATCTGGGACTGACCACTGCCATGGCTCTGAGGACGCGCTTGTGGTGTCCGTAATTGGGTTTGGCTTGCGCCCAGCGCATGTCGTTTCTACTCGCGGCCTTGCACGAGGACGATATTCGCTTCGGAGGCGGCTCTGCGGTGGTGTGCTATGGATTGATACTCCGGCGACTCGTACCAGGCGAGCAAGTCCTTTGCGGCGAGGTAGTGCTCGGCGATCTGGTTTGCGACGATGACCGAGCCGCTGAAGCTGGTGATATGTGTTGTTTTCTGATCTGTCATCTCGTATCCGATGCTTCTTGCGGGGCGGTCGCGCTGATTCAGCCCGATTATCTTGCCGTGATCGCTGCCTCCTCTCTCTGAATGCTTGTGTAGCCACTCTTCGAGCACCCTACCATTCGGTATTTCCCCGATTCTAGGCCCTGGTTGCAGCCTACGCAATGAACCCTAACGTCAAGGACCACGCACTGTCCCAGAATGTCCCGGTGATGTCATGGCCGGCGCCCGCCTGGTGCCGGTTCGGTCGATACTTCTTTTCGGTCGCGAGTTGATCTTTTTGTGGAAAAGCGTCAACTCAGGTGAAGATCGTCCTGGCGATTTCAGACGAATCGATGGTGTTCTCATGGTTTCTTTCCCGTCGTTGGTTGCTGACATTACCATAGACCATCGTGGATTGACCCTGGTTTGCACTATCTCGGTTTCCCCTCCTCGACATCAGAAAACGAAACATTTATTAACCAGTGGCTCCGTGTTGGCCATGGTGAAAGCCATCCACATCGAGGACCTCGATGGCCAGGTCGAGGTTGTCCAGGGAGGTGTAAGAGGTCCCGGTGGAGCAGGTTCCATCCGGGTTCTGTGGTCCGCCCGTCCTGCAAATCCACCAACCCCTGATGTGGTACCGTGTTGCGCAAAAGATCTGCCGCCGGTCGGCGTAGTGCAGGAGGCTAGCGATGCTCGATAAGCTGTTCGGCAAAGGGCGTGAGCGGATACCTGACCTTGCATTCAAGGCCATGGCCTTGTCGTTTCGGGTACGGGACTGGCTCATCCCGCCGGCTAAGAAGGTGGATCGGCTGCTCCTTCAGGAGGGCATGGTCGTCATCGACTACGGCTGCGGTTCCGGCAGCTACTTGAAGCCTGCCTCCGAGCGGGTTGGGACGGTCGGCCGGATCTACGCCCTCGATGTCCAGCCCCTCGCCGTCGAGGCGGCGCGCCAGCGTGCCGAGACCCACGGGCTCGACAACGTTACGGCCATCTTGGTCCAGGGCAACGGCACCGGATTGGACGACAACACAGCGGATCTGATCTTCGCCTTCGACATGTTTCACATGGTCGAGGATCCCGCCGCGTTCCTCACCGAGCTTGCCCGCATCCTTAAGCCCGACGGCGTGCTTCATATCGAAGACGGCCACCAATCCCGCGCGGAGACCCGCCAGAAGATCTTACAGAATGGCGACTGGCGAATCGTGTTCGAGGAAAAGAAAGGCCTGCGCTGTAAGCGGAAATAGGAATTCCGGGGTGGGACTACACAACGCGGTAGCCAGGCGCTTGGCCAAGACCAAGTTCGGCAAAAGGGCTTTGGCCGCGCCCGATGATCCGGGCCTGTTCAAACAAAGGCCCTCGCCGCGCGTGCTAAGCGGGCTGGTGCTCACGGGGCTCAGCTTGGTGGTGATGTGGCCAGCCCTTGGGGTGTGCGGCTACCTGGCCGCGAGCATGGATGAGCCGCTGATCATCGTGATCGGTGGCCCGGTGGTCGTGGGGCTGGTGCACCTGATGTTCGCGGCGGGGGTTTACTTGGCCGGTGGCAATTATGCGAAAACAGCCCTGTTCTGGGCTACCAACCGCTTCATCAACCGCTACGCCTAGGCCTACCCGAGATCGAGCCTCCCAGCATCACAGCGGTTGCGATGGGTGAAGCAGGTGAAGCACTTTTGGCATTTTCCCCAAACTCTCGCGTAAGAGAATTACATGAAAAACTTGGGGAAATCACGGTTTTTGCTTCACCTCATTTACCTTCCTGGCACTGGCTGTGCCGTAACTATTTTAGGTAGAACAGTTTAGAAGAATTGAAATTGGTGAATCATCGGTGAAGCAGGTGAAGCATCACGAGATCAGGAGTTATACCATTCTTCAAATTCTTCGGTTGGGGCGCCATTCTCCGCCCCGGGCGGCGTACGCGGATTCGCCACGCCTCGTCGTCCACGAAGTAGAGGTCGAGGTCGCCTACCGGATTCCTGGTAACTGCGTACCTCCACTTTGTCGCGATGATCGTGACCGGTCCGTTGACCAGCACACCCCAGTCTTCAGGAGGAGATTCGTACGAGTCGGCTCCGGCGTACCCCTCGTTGGTCTGGTAGATGTAGCTCCCGGCATCGTGGAGGCGCTGGTAGGTTACCCGCCGCGGATGCTCATACGAACCATGAGAACCCACAGAGCACACCGAAATCTCGGGCCGGATGCTCACTATGTTCGCACCTTCTCAGACGCCATGGGCCGACAGGTTACGGGCTTTTCTCCCGAGG
>CBDVCD010000358.1:0-2846 GCA_965372385.1 uncultured Gammaproteobacteria bacterium
CGCTGCCTGCAGATGCTGATGGAGTGCCAGGCCCTGGGCCTGCAGGGCCTCGATCTCCTCCTCGCGCACATTGGGATTGTGGCGTCGGAGTACCACCATGCGCTGGATCTCGGCGGTATAGCTCTCCATCATGCGCTTTGCCGCCTGGCTGATCAGGTCGGGTGAGCCCTTTTCGGCCTGTTGTTCCGCCAACCCGACAAGCCTTCGAATGGTTGAGCGGTATTGCCTGACCACCGGGGCAATGGTCCGGGTGTCCAGTGGCTTTCCCTTATCGGTCAGTTCATCGCAACTGAAGCGGTGATCCAGGCGTTCGCCTTTATCGTTGATCAGGATGCGGATCAGGGTCGGCGGTAGAAAGCGGCCGGCCTGCAGGCTGCGTGGCGCTATGCAGTGGAGTACGAATATCCCCTCGAGCAGCAGCTGCCCAGGTTTGAGTTGCGGGTGTCGGTAACCGATGGCGGCGCTGTTGCCGCTCTCCTGGTCGATGACCTGCTCCATGGTTTCCCGCACCATGGGGTGTTCCCAGGTGAGAAACTGCCGGTCTTCATGGGCCAGAGCGGTAGCGCGGCTGAAGGTGACGGTCATGCCCTCGTCGCTCAGGCCGGGGAGACTCCAGGAGATGACCTGTTCACCGGGATGGAGGATGAAGCTGTCGAGTCCCAGGGTATCTGTTTCGATGTTGAGGTTGTTGAACAGTCGGTTCATGTATTGCTTCAGATCTGGGTCCTGATCCTGTGCATTCAACTGGGATACCAGGTTACCGGCCGTGGGTTCCCGGCAGGCACCCAGTTCCAGCAGGTGATCCCGACCCTTGTGCAGGCGTTCCTGCACCGCTTCACGCAGCTGGCGGGTGGTTTCCAGCAGCAGCGCCAGGTCCCGTTCGTCCGTCTCCTCTTCCAGGGACTGCAGTAGCACGGGGCCCAGTTGTTTTCGGATGCCCTGGGCACCGGGAACATGATGGCGGAAGGCATCGAGCCCCTCCTGATACCAACGCAATATCACGGCCTGGGGACCGGGCTCCAGATAGGGCACGTGGATGTGTACCGTCTCAGTCTGACCGATGCGGTCGAGGCGACCGATGCGCTGCTCCAGCAGGTCGGGATCGAGCGGCAGGTCGAACAGCACCAGGTGGTGGGCGAACTGGAAGTTGCGCCCCTCGCTGCCGATTTCGGAGCAGAGCAGTACCCGGGCACCATCCTCCAGATCGGCGAACCAGGCGGCGGCCCGATCCCGCTCCAGGATGGTGATGCCCTCGTGGAACAGGGCGGCGTTGATGCCGGCCTGGGTGCGCAAGGCCTCCCGCAGTTCGATGGCGGTAGCGGCTTGGGCACAGATCAGCAGGACCTTGGTCTCCGGCCTCTCGCGCAGAAAGCGGATCAGCCAGCCGACCCTGGGGTCCTGATTCCACCAGGCATGCCCCCCCGCCTGACGATAGATGGATTCCGGTGAAAGACGCTCGCCAGCACTGCCTGCATCCGTCTGGGCGAGATAGGGCTCATAGGACTCGGGTAGCGGCAGGGGGTAGGCGTGCAGTTCCCGCTCGGGAAAGCCTTGGATGCGTGCGCGGGTATTGCGAAACAGCACCCGCCCGGTGCCGTGGCGGTCCAGCAGCAGGTCGATGAGTAACTGGCGGGCCTCTGCCCGGTGTTCCCGCTCGGCAGCGGGGTTGTTCAACAACTCCAGCAGGGGTTTGCTCTCCGCTTCGTCAAGGGTTTCGAGCAGCTGACGGGTGGCCTCCGCCGGCAGGGTTTCCTGGTTGAGCAGCTGCTCCACCGCCTCCGCCACGGGCTGATAGTTCTGCTCCTCTTGCAGGAAGGCGGCGAGGTCGAAATAACGGTCCGGGTCGAGCAGGCGCAGGCGGGCAAAGTGCCCCTCCTGGCCTAACTGCTCCGGGGTGGCGGTGAGCAGCAGGATGCCGGGGGTGCTTAGCGCCAGAGCCTCCACCAGCAGGTATTCCGCGCTGGGTTCCTGCTCCGACCAGCTGAGGTGGTGGGCCTCGTCCACGATCAGCAGACCCCATTCACCCTGCAGGGCCTGGGAGAGACGGTCGGGATTGTGCGTGAAGAGGCTGAGACTGCAGAGTACCAGCTGTTCGGCATGAAAGGGGTTGTCACCCTGACCCGATGCCTGGATCGCCTGACAGCGCTCTTCGTCCAGGATACTGAACTTCAGGTTGAAACGGCGCAGTAACTCCACCAGCCACTGGTGGACCAGGGGTTCGGGCACCAGAATCAGTACCCGGCTGGCGCGGCCGGTGAGCAGTTGATGGTGGAGGATCAGACAGGCCTCGATGGTCTTGCCCAGGCCGACTTCGTCCGCCAGCAGTACCCGCGGTGCCGGGCGGTTGGCCACCTCATGGGCAATATAGAGCTGGTGGGGGATCAGGTCGATGCGTCCGCCGGCCAGTCCCAGAACGGGCGATTGCTCAAGACGGCCCAGCTGTTGCTGGGTCTGATAGCGCAGGTCGAACCAGTGGGGCGGGTCGGTCTGGCCCGCGAGCAGTCGATCCTGTGGCTTGTTGAAGCGTATATAGTTGCTCAGCTCCCCTTCGCTCAGGGCCATCTCCCCGCCCTCTTCCCGCTCTCCATGGTAGTTGAAGAGGCCGTCCTTTTCCTCGACCCGGGAGATCCGCAAGCGCCATCCCTGGTGGCTCTCCACCTCGTCCCCGACGCCGAACTGTACCCGGGTCAGTGGGGCGTTCCGCATGGCATAGACCCGGGTCTCACCGGCAGCCATGAAGAGCAGGGTTACCGTGCGTCCTTCGGTTTTAAGTACCGTGCCGAGCCCCAACTCAGATTCGGTGTCACTGATCCAGCGCTGGCCTGGGATGAAGTCAGGCATTGGGA
>CBDVCD010000359.1:0-2835 GCA_965372385.1 uncultured Gammaproteobacteria bacterium
GAGCAGCGTTCCCGTGCAAGGTTAACTGGTAGCCAGAGCTAAATCGAGTTTAACGGCCGGCAGTGTCGTGTGGGCGGCGAATCCCCAATCATGAGGCAATTGGTATCTGGGATCGGTCCATTTTGGCGAGACATACAGGATTGGTTACTGAGTTTTGCGCGGTGAGGCCGGTGAACACCAAGTCGGCGGTGTGAGTCCCGGGAGGTCATCATTGACAGCGTTCGACTAGGTCGGCGGTTCGAGCCCGTCCCGGGGAGCCATTTCAATTCTTCAGCTTACGATTCATCACTCGGCCATAGGACTAACCATAAGACTGATAGTCACCGGGTCGGTCATATCGTGGCCGGGGCCATCCAGGAGATCCGATCGAGCCCGCCCCGGGGAGTCATTTAATAACCTTTTGAATCTGTGGGTTACGAAAGATACCTTAGATATGAGGTAATCTGTTTTCATTCTACCTGTATGCCGTGATCTTGCTGACCTATCGAATACCTGAGTCTTTTCAAAGCACCCGCAAGGGGGGCTAATTCGTATTTGCTACACTCACGTCATCCAGTCTGGGAGATATTTGGTGAAACGTTCAAAAAATATTAACGTCGGTGCCGTGAGTGACTGGGTAACGCTCGCTGTGCTGAGGCAGGGATTATGGCAATGGTGAATGACCTGGAACAACCTTCGACTGCCAATCACGAAGACTCTGCAGAACGTCATGCCGACCTGTCGCTGATTCAGGCATTGCGCTCAGAACTGGAGCACTCCGCCGCATCGCAGGCGGACGCAGTCGATGAGGTACGTAGCCAGGCTGCACAGGAAATTCATACCCTTAAGGAGATCATCCAGTCACTGCGCGACAAATTAGAGGACGCCGCTGCCACATCCTCCGCCCAGGTCGAGCGGGCTCGCGCCGAGACCGCTGCCTGCCAGCGTGAGATGCATGATGCGCTAAGTGCGCTGCGTGACACTTTGCAGACCGAGAGAATCGCTGCGGCAAACCATCTGGAAGCTGAACGGGCAACCTTTGATTTGGAACGAACGTCGCTGCATAAGACCATCGTCGCCTTGCGCGACGAGCTGTCCGGAAAAATGGATTGAGCGCCATGAAACATGAGAAAAAACAGGATATGCCGGACGAGAGTAACGATGGAATGCGTGCAAGCTCCTGGGCAGAGGGTAAGGCAGCAGACAGGGCGAAATGCGGCGCCAAACAGGTGGATTACGAAGCGACGGCTGGTGAACCCGATCTCGGCATCGCGCCCCGGGTTAGTGGGGTGGCGCAGGCATTATCGCGTCTTACCAGCTTCGACGACATCCTGGAGTACCTGATCGAACTGGCTTGCCAACACACCCAGTCGGAGCGTGGAAGCCTTTTCCTTCATGACTCATCCACTCACCAGCTCTACACCCGTGTCGCCCTTGGCAATCTGCATCGGGAAATCCGTATTGATGAAGGCTCCGGTGTCGCTGGCCATGCATTCACCACCGGTGAAGCCCTGATTGTAAATAATCCCTATGAGAATCAGCACTTCGACCAACAGGTCGACCAGCAGACCGGGTTCACCACTACTTGCATTGCCTGCGTGCCAATCATCGCCATGGGTGACAACGTGATTGGCGTTCTTGAAGTACTCAACCAGCGGGGTGGCTCCTTTAGCGAGCCCGAGATCGAAACCCTTACAGAGATCACTGCCCAGTGTTCCGCCACGCTACACGCCTTTAGTCTTATCGAGCGTATGGAGGCCGCAAAACAGCGAGAGATCGAGTTTATGAACCTGGTCTCCAATCTAACCACCGAGCTGGACCTTGGCACGCTGCTCAACCAGGTGGTCGATGCTGCGACAGAGATGCTGCAGGCTGAACGCGCCACCATATTCCTGAACGACGAGCGTACTAATGAGCTGTTCTCGCTGGTTGGAGCTGGACTCGAATCCCAGGAGATCCGCTTCCCAAACCATATCGGCATCGCCGGCACCGTGTTCCAAGACGGTATCAGCGTCAACATCCCGCATGCCTACGCCGACTTGCGCTTCAATCCCGACTTTGACAAGAAGACGGGCTTCTTTACCCGCTCTATCCTTTGTGTGCCGATTGTCAACAAGGATGGCCGACGGATTGGGGCAACCCAGGTTCTCAACAAGATTGGAGCTACATTTACAGCCGAGGATGAGAGCCGCATCCAGGCGTTTACGGGGCAAATTTCAGTAGGCCTGGAGAACGCCAAACTGTTTGGCGAAATCCGGGCGATGAAGAACTATACCGATTCGATGCTGCAAAGCATGTCGAACGGTGTGATCACGGTAGACGACATGGGCACTGTGAAGAGCCTGAATGGGGCAGCGGAGCGTATCTTATCGGTCGAAGTAAAGGGCGTGATCGGCAAGCCGGCGAGGGAGCTCCTGGGTGAGGATAACGACTGGCTGATCAAACTTATAGACAAGACCTGTAACGAGAATTCAATCGAAACCCTACCCGATGCGACGCTGGTTACGCGTGCCGGGCGGATTTCTGCCAATCTTTCGTTACAGCCGATGGTTTCCGGGGAGGGTGACACCACCGGTGCGCTTATCGTGGTAGAAGACATCTCCACTGAGAAGCGTGTGCGCGCCACCATGTCACGCTATATGGACCCTGCGCTTGCCGCCAAACTACTGGATGATCAGCATGGCCAGGCGTTGCTTGGCGGCCAGACATCCGAGGCGACTATCCTGTTCTCGGACATCCGCGGCTTCACCACGCTAACTGAATCACTTGGTGCGCAAGGTACAGTGGCGCTTCTCAACGAGTACTTCGAAATCATGGTCGGTTGCATCACGGATAAGAACGGCATGCTCGATAAGT
>CBDVCD010000360.1:0-2834 GCA_965372385.1 uncultured Gammaproteobacteria bacterium
TTCAGCCCGGCGGTTGGCCGCCCTGGCATGCTCTGAGTGGCTGCGAATCCTGGGGTGTGACTCCCCAAAGGCCTGACGGGTCATCAAGGCTGGGTTTATACCTCTGCCTCGCCGCTAAAGAAAACGGACCCACCTATGCTCAGATTATATGACCCTCTGCAAGCGAAGAGGCCAGCCTATCCACCTCCTGTCGAGGGTGTATCTGAAGGATAATGATGAGAGACAGGATGATTGCTGGAGTAGAGAGAAGGCTTTCAGGTATTGGACGTTGTAGATTGATCATCCTTTCCGTTGGATCTTTTACGGGAAGGAGGTGAACCCTTTGGTGAGGGAGCATCATCCGGCACACGTAGAGAAGGCCCATCAATACGGATGGTGATGCAATGGTGCTGAAGACGATCCAGCAGGGCATCAACCAGAGATTTTCTCTGGAACAGTTCGTACCAGTCGGGATAGTCCAGGTTGGTGGTGATCAGCGTCGGGCGGTGGCCGTAGCGCATGTCAAGCAACTTGAAGAAGGCGTTGACCTGCTCCGGCTTCAGGGTCAGGTAACCCAGTTCGTCGATTTGAATAATGTCATAGCGGCTTAAGCGATTAAGTAATTTTGTCGTGGAGTGATCGGCCAGGGAGGCATAGAGTTCATCGAACAGATCCTGGGCCTTGTAGAAGCGGCCGCGATAGCCGTTGATCAATGCCTGGCGCAATAGGCTGATGGCCAGTCCTGACTTGCCGGTGCCGGGTGGGCCTATAAAGATGATATTCTGCGCCCGTCCAATGAAGTCGAGTCCGGCGAGGCTCTTGATCTGGGCGGCATTAACACCGGGCTGTTGTGTAAAGGGGAAGGTCTCCAGGCTCCAGTTCCAGGGCAGCTTTGCCTGGTATAGACGGTAGGCGAGACTGCGCTCCTGACGGTGACGCCACTCCTCCTCAAGCAGCAGCATCAGCACCTTGGCGGGCGGCCATGCCTCGGCATCGGCCTGGGCGAGGATCCGCTCCAGAGTCTGGAGCATACCCTGTAGGTGTAGTTTGCCCAGCAGTTCACGCAGCTGTTCCGGCATCAGGGTTCCTCAACAAAGTTGAAGAAGTCACCGGCTACCCGTTGCAGAATGAGCCGCTCCAATCTGCTCAGGTCAAATAGCCCGTATTCCATGGCCTGTTCCACGGCACCCAGGAAGGGCTCGGCGGGATAGGTGCGTTTCAGCTCCAGCAGCTTGCGTAGTTTGGCTACGCCGCGTCCCGGAGCACGTTTCTTCAGCGCCGCTACATAGCGATCCAGACGGGGATCGCATCCGTTCAATGCTTGCTCCTGGGGGGATGGCCCCTTGGGAGTACATCCCCGGATAAGGGTGTCGTGATGGGCCTTGTTGAGCACATGGGTATCGCGTTGGCCGATCAACCGCGCATGTTCGGCCACCAGCCGTTGTCCCTGAAAGATGAGCACTTGATCCATTTGCTTATGCACCGCCACCTGCTTGCCCAACAGCCGTTCTGGAACCGAGTAGCCATTCGTATCCAGATGCACATAGCCCTGGGTATCCACAATCCGATAGTGGATCTGGGTGACGGGTGGAATATGGGGCGGCAGCGGCAACAGATCTGGTTTCTCCATCAGATAGGCCGCCTGCGGACTCATCCCCAGCGACCGTTTAGGCTTGGCATTGGCCACGGTGTTGCACCATTGGCGCGCTTGGCTATTGATGTCTGCCCAATCGCGGAAGCTGCGCCCGGCCAGGAAGTTGCCTTCGATATAGGAGAACGGCCGCTCAATTCGACCCTTGCGATCGGAATGGCCGATAGCATGGGGAATAAAGCGCATCCCGAACAGTTCGCCAAAGGCCTCCATCTCCGGGGCAATCAGGGCGCCTGGGCCACTGCCGCCGGCGAGTACCACGCTGGTGTTGTCGATAGTGCAGCGCGGACAACTGCCGTCGAACATGCGCAGCGCCTCGGTCAAAAAGGCCTTGGCCTCAAAACGCGTGAAGCAGGGATAGTACTGGAAGTAGAGTAATCGGCTGTAGGCCAGGATCAGACTGGCGCATTGGGCAGTGAGTTTTTTCTCTCCCAGTTCCAGTCGATGGGGTGAGGTGTCGTGTTGCATCTCCGCACCGGGGGCAAAGTGATAGATGCCGCTGCGCCGCTTCGGCGCACGCAGCTCCCGGTCCCGGAGCAGGCGGGTGAGTGTGCTGTAGGGGAGCTCGATGGCACGCTCCTCCCGAAGGATCTCCCGGATGCGTACGGCGTTGCCTTTGCAGCGGCGGTAGATCTCCGGCAACAGTTTGATAGCTTCGTCCTGTTGTTCGCTGGAAGCGGTTACGGCTTTGGGTTCCGGCTCACGCAGCACCCGCCGTACGGTGTTACGCGAGACCTTCAGAACTCGGCTGATCTCACGCAGCCCCAACCCCTTCTCCTGCATGGCCAGGATCGCTTGGCGGATCTCATAACTGATCATGGTCGACCACCTGATCGAGGATCTGGTCCAGACGCTGGAACTGGGCCTTCGTCCGCTCATAGGGTTGCTGCAGGCGATCTCTCTGTAAGCCTTCCTGTGTGCAGGAAAACAACGTGGGCGCCAATTTGGTTAGGCGTTTTAGGATCTGTTCGGTGATCCCCAGGTCTTTGCACCAAGCCCCCTCCGGGCCTGCGGCCAGACGTTCGTCATCCGTGGTGCGATCGTGTTCATCCAGGGCCTGCACGAACAGGCCCGGGTTATTCACCAGGCGTTCACGTTGGGCCTGGGGGGAATGCTGATACTGGGTGAAGATTCGTTCCAGCTCACGTGTCGACAGCGGCGTCTTTTCCAATTCAGTGAGCAGGGTACGGGCATGGTCACTGTT
>CBDVCD010000361.1:0-2829 GCA_965372385.1 uncultured Gammaproteobacteria bacterium
AGTGCACCAGCCACCGTACCACCATGGTACTGGGTATATTCCCCGGTGGCAGCCACCGCCAAACTGTAAACCCGTAGCGAGTTTTCGGTGCGCGCCGCAAGATCCGCGACCGGACGCGCCGCCAGCTCCATCTCCTCTTCCACCAGACAGAACGGACCTACCTGTTCGCCTGCCACGGCTTTTCTGGCGCTGGCATAGTCCTTCTTTGTATAACTGCGATAACCACCAGCCTGATCCGGATCGATAAACACCGTACCCGAAATGCTGGTGAGCATGCCGTGAAAGCCCTTGGGGGTCATATCCAGCCGGCCTGTGGCGGTTGGATCATCGATACCCTTGACCCGATAGGTCTGGATCTGCGGATAACGGTCCGCCAACTCCGGGGCCATGATCGGGGAGTTCTCCACCTCGAAACGCTGCATGGTCCCATCCGGCATGGGCAAGCTGATCTCCGCTCCCTGGCTGGAGGTGTACTCCAGCGGGGCGGCGGCCAGGGCCTGTCTCAGGGCACCCTCATCGGCGCGCAGGGCGCGGTAGTAGACGGCACCGCCATCCAGGTCCTTCAAGGAAAAAGTCTCATCCTGCCAGATCGCCGCCGAACCCGTGGCCGACTGGAAAAGCAATATCAGCAACACAGTTGCCTTCGCTCCAATTGCAGAAACAGTGCGCATGAATAATCTCCTCAGTCTTTAATCGCTGAAAATGTCTGTACCGGATACTCCCGAGTTACCATGAATCCCAGCCCCTCTGGAGGGCAAAATGTAGGATGTGGTGAGGTACGAACCGCATCAGTCGAGGAATCCGCGAACGATGCGGTTCGTACCTCACCAGCATCCTACTTTGGTTCTCCGGTCAGGGCTTCAGTTTACCCCGCAGGATCTGATTCACCTGTCCCGGATTTGCCTTGCCCTGGGTGGCCTTCATCACCTGGCCGACAAAGAAGCCCATAAGCTTCTCCTTGCCGGCCCGGAACTGCTCGACCTGTTTCGGGTTGTTGGCGATGATATCGTCAATGATCGCCTCGATAGCCCCCGAATCGGTGATCTGCTTGAGGCCCTTCGCCTCGATCACCCTGTCCGCATCCCCCTCTCCATTCCAGATCGCCTCGAAGACCTGTTTGGCGATCTTGCCGGAGATGGTGTTGTCGGCGATACGCGCGAGCAATCCGCTCATCTGTTGCGGCGTCACCGGCGATTGGGTGATATTCAGTCCGGCCTTGTTCAGCGCGCCACCCAGCTCCACCGTCACCCAGTTGGCCGCCATCTTGGGCTCGCCGCCGTCCGCTGCCACCGCTTCGAAGTAGTCCGCCACTGGGCGGCTGGCGGTAAGTTGCAGGGCATCCTTGAGCGTGAGACCAAATTCCTGCTCAAAACGCTGTCGCTTCTCGTCCGGCAGCTCCGGCATGTTGGCCCGGATGGTCTCCAGCAGCTCCCCATCGATCTCCACCGGCAGCAGGTCCGGATCGGGAAAATAGCGGTAATCGTTGGCCTCCTCCTTGCTGCGCATGGAGCGGGTCTCGTCCCGGTCCGCGTCGTAGAGGCGGGTCTCCTGCACCACCTTACCGCCACTCTCCAAAACATCGATCTGGCGGTCCAACTCGTAGTTGAGGGCCTTTTCCAGAAAGCGGAAGGAGTTGATGTTCTTCAGCTCGGTGCGGGTGCCCAACTCTTTCTGGCCGAAGGGACGGATGGAGAGGTTGGCGTCGACCCGCAAGGAGCCCTCCTGCATGCTGCCGTCGCAGATCCCCAGATAGACCACCAATTGATGGATCTTGCGGGCATAGGTCACCGCCTCCTTGATCGAGCGCATATCCGGTTCGGAGACAATCTCCAGCAGCGGCGTACCGGCCCGGTTGAGATCGATGCCGCTCATGCCATGGAAGTCCTCGTGCAGGGACTTGCCCGCATCCTCCTCCAGATGGGCTCGGGTGATGCCGATGACCTTGCTGCTGCCATCCTCCAGCTCGATGGTCAGCTCACCCTTGCCGACGATGGGCAGTTCGAACTGACTGATCTGGTAGCCCTTGGGCAGATCCGGGTAGAAGTAGTTCTTGCGCGCGAACACCGAGCGGCGACCGATCTCCGCATCGATCGCCAGGCCAAACTTCAGCGCCATGTTCACCGCCTCCCGGTTGAGCACCGGCAGCACCCCGGGGAAACCCAGATCCACGACACAGGCCTGGGTATTGGGCTCGGCGCCATAGGCGGTGGAGGCCGCGGAAAAGATCTTCGATTTGGTTGCCAGTTGGGTGTGAATCTCAAGCCCGATGACGATTTCCCATTGCATGTGCACTATGCCCTTAATAATTTTAGCCACAGAGTCGCAGAGGACACAGAGACTATATAATTAATCGTTTAATACCTTGTTTAAGCAATTTCGTATTGAAATTGATCAGGAGTCCCAGAGAATACCCGCCCAAGCGTAAATAACCCAGCAATTGGGCTTGGAATAGCGGTTCAAGCTCCCTGACTGCTTTAAGTTCAATAACAACCTGATTCTCCACCAAGAGATCCAGGCGTTGTTTTCCAATTAAACGCCTTTTGTAATAAACAGGTAATTCTTTCTGCTGCTCGTAAGCTAGGCCGGCCGATGCCAGCTCGATACACATAGCTTCTTCATAAATGTTTTCGAGTAAGCCTGGACCAAGATTTCTATGCACCTCGATAGCACACCCAATAATCCTTTCCGTGATCTCATTTTGCTCCATCCTGGAATCCCCTCTCTTTAATATCGAATGATTTTATTTAGCCACAGAGACACAGAGATCACGGAGAAAATATAAACTTATTTCTTACAGAGAATTCATCACCTCAGCAATAACCTTTTGTG
>CBDVCD010000362.1:0-2789 GCA_965372385.1 uncultured Gammaproteobacteria bacterium
TTGCTGTCAGTAGTCTCTGCATATTGCTTAGCCTGATCGATGCGGAGATCCGCCGACAACAGGCATCCGCCGATCTTCGGCAGCGTGGCCAGCTGGTGGGAGAACTGGGCCTGACCGATCTTGCCCTGTTCACTGAAGCGCGCTATACGCGCCACCCGAGCCAGTCGGATCTGCATAGCGCCTTTCAGGATCACCCGCTGGCCCTGGAACATTTCCCCAGCGGTTCATTGCAGCTGCCACCTGCGCGGCTAACGCAATGAGGGCGTTTTTCCGCAAACAACGCTATCTAATCGACTTTACCCTCTCATCCCTGTTGCGGCGTAAGGGCAAGAATCTTGGCCTGTTACTCGTCTATACCTTGATCGTTTTCATGCTGGCCTCGGTCATGCTCTTCACCCATGCACTGCGCCGGGAGGCGGGAATCATCCTGCAAGACTCACCGGAAATCATTCTCCAGCGCATGGTTGCCGGTCGCCATGCACTGATACCGGCGGACTATCTCGAGAGGATTGGCCGTCTGCGCGGCGTCAGCGAAAAACGGGGGCGCCTGTGGGGATATTTTTATGATCCCGCGGTCAAGGCCAACTACACCATGATGGTCGCTGAACAGCATGAACTCACCACAACTCAGGTAATCGTTGGCGCCGGAATCGCCCGCACGCGGGGCATCGGCATCGGTGACTACATTACCTTCCGCTCGCATGACAGCCAGGCCTTTTCATTTCAGGTGGTGGATATCCTGGATTCCAATTCAGAACTGGTCAGTGCCGATCTGGTGTTGATGTCGGAGCAGGCCTATCGGCGGACGTTTGGTGTACCGGAAGGCTACTTTACCGATCTGGTACTCAAGGTGCGCAATCCCAGAGAAGTACGCAAGGTGGCGGAGAAGCTCTCGCTGAAACTGCCGGATACCCGCCCGATTCTGCGCGAGGAGATCCTGCGCACCTATGACAGCATCTTCGCTTGGCGCCAGGGCATTGTGTTTGTCCTGTTGGCCGGTGCGGTGCTGGCCTTTGTGATCTTCGCCTGGGACAAGGCCTCCGGTCTCAGTGCGGAGGAGAAGCGGGAGATAGGTATCCTCAAGGCAGTTGGCTGGGAGACCAGTGATGTGTTGCGGATGAAATTCTGGGAAGGCGCCATCATCTCGCTGACCGCCTTCATCCTCGGTTATCTGGCGGCCTATGCCCATGTCTTCTATGCTTCGGCCAGTCTGTTCGAACCGGTGCTCAAGGGCTGGGCGGTGCTCTATCCTGATTTCCAACCTGTTCCCTTCATCGATGGTCTGCAGCTGGCAACCCTCTTTTTCTTTACTGTATTTCCTTACACTGTTGCCACCATCATCCCCATCTGGCGGGTCTCGATTACCGACCCTGACTCGGTGATGCGATGATCGAACTGCACGATATCAAGAAGGTCTTCAACCAGGGCCGACCCAATGAGTTCTGGGCGATCCAGGGTATTTCACTGCGGATCGAGCCCACCCAGGTCACCTGTCTGAAAGGGGCAAGTGGGTCCGGTAAGACCACCCTGCTCTCCATGATCGGCTGCCTCTCCCGCCCCACTTCAGGACGCATCATGTTGGGCGAACAGTTGCTCTCCGGTCTACCTGAGCGTTTTCTCACCGAGATCCGTCGGCATACCTTCGGTTTCATCTTTCAGCGCTTCAATCTGATCCAGGGCATGACCGTGCTGGAAAATATCATGTTGCCCGCCTACCCGCTCGGACCGAGACATGCCAGCCTAGTGGACTCCGCCCACCGCCTGATGGGTCATTTCAACCTGAGCAGCAAGGCCGAAAACCGGGTTGAATGGCTCTCCGGTGGTGAGGCGCAGCGGGTCTCCATCTGCCGGGCCCTGATCAACGATCCGGATATCCTGATTGCCGATGAGCCGACCGCGAACCTGGATACCAAACTGTCACGGGAGTTCATGGCACTGATCGATGAATTGCGCCAATCCGGCAAGACCATCCTCGTCTCAAGTCATGATCCCGTGGTATTCGAGTCAGTCGCGGTGAATCGTGTGATAGAAATGCAAGATGGTCAGTTGGTGCAGATATAACCCATGTTGCTGAATCCGGCCATCATGGCACTTATCCTGGTATCGGGCCTTGTCACCCTGATGCTGATACTGGCTTCGGGCTTTGCCCTGAAGGTCATACGCCATTGGGATATCGACAGTGGCAGTGAACGACAACTGGGACTCGAACGACAGACCTACCTGATTTCGACGCTGCTGACCTGGTGCTTTGTCTCGGAACTGGTCTCCCTGTTGCTGTTCATCTATAACGCAGAGTCCATGTCCGGCCAGTTTGTCGGCGCCATGTGTGCTACCGGGGTACTGAATGTCAATGAATGGGGCTGGCCTAGCCTGTTTTTAAAGATGACCATCTTCTTTAGTGGTGCCGCCTGGCTTGCGCTGAATCACCTGGACAACCAGGGTCGTGACTATCCCCTCATAAGGCTCAAATACAGCCTGCTACTGCTTATCGTCCCTCTCGCCATCGCGGAATTCGTCGTACAGCTCAACCACTTTCTGCGGATGGACCCGGACGTCATCACCTCCTGCTGCGGCTCACTCTTCTCCTCGCAGGCTGAAGGCGTGGCTGCCGAGGTCGCCGGTCTCGCGCCAAGAACTGCAATGCTGTTGCTCTATGGCTCAGGCACCGCGGCCCTAATGAGTGGTGTATGGTATGCCGTGCGGCGTAGCGGCGGCCCGCTCTTTGCGGTTATCGGCACAATGGCATTCGTCATGGCGCTGGTGGCCATCGTCTCATTCATCTCTCTCTA
>CBDVCD010000363.1:0-2781 GCA_965372385.1 uncultured Gammaproteobacteria bacterium
CATGGACGGAGTAGTGTTGCGGGAGGCAGGAAGCCGGGAGCGACCTCTACCCCGTACAACTGCAGATTCTAGGATGACCTCAAATCGTCCCTATCTTATCCGTGCGCTGTTTGAGTGGCTGGTGGATAATGACCTCACGCCCTATCTGCTGGTGGACGCCGAGCAGGATCAGGCGGTGGTTCCGCGTGAGTTTGTCGATGAGGGGCGTATCGTCTTGAACATCAACCCCCGGGCGGTTGCTGATCTGCAGTTGGGCAATGAGTGGATCACCTTCAGCGCCCGCTTCAGCGGAGAGCCGCAGGAAGTGATGGTTCCTCCTGCTGCGGTGCTTGGCATCTACGCCAAGGAGAATGGCCAGGGCATGCTGTTTCCTGTGGAAGAGAGAGAAGGGGATGTTCAGCCCGGGGATGAGCCTGAACCACCCAGGCCAGGCAGCCGACCTTCGCTAAAGGTGGTGAAGTAGCCGTTCAGCGAAGGGTGGCTGATTCGTCGGGTTGTGGCAGGTCGATCCTGAGGGTCTCCGCCTGGGTGCCCAGCATGACGATATAACCGGTTTTCCGACCGCTGCCCTCAAGACTGTAATCGAACTCGTAGACCCGCCTGAATCTCAGACCTACTCGCAGCCAGCGTAGACCAATCCGGCGCAACGCCACGGTCTGGTCGAGAAACTGAACGCCATGACTGCGGCAGGCGGTGCGGGTGATATTGGTGGCGATCTCCCGCACCTGCAGACTGTCGCGCCAGAACCAGATCAGCAGCATCAATACCAGGAGCAGATTCAGGGTTGAGAAAGACATGGTGAGAGATTTAGTAATGGGCCAGATCCGGATTGTACAGGGAGACATCACACAACTCGACGTGGATGCCATCGTCAATGCCGCAAACTCTACCCTGCTGGGGGGTGGCGGTGTCGACGGAGCCATCCACCGGACGGCTGGTCCCGAACTGCTGGCGGCCTGCCGTCCACTCGGGGGTTGCCCCACGGGTGGGGCGAAAATCACCGCCGGGTTTGCCTTGCCTGCCGCCTGGGTGATCCATACCGTGGGCCCGGTGTGGCAGGGTGGCAAGCGGGGGGAACCGGCACTGCTGCGCTCCTGCTATGAGCGTTCCCTGGAACTGGCACGCGGGAAAGGCCTCAGAACCATCGCCTTTCCTGCTATCAGTACCGGTGTCTACGGCTACCCAAAAGATCAGGCGGCGGAAATTGCCCTGCTGGCGATGCATGAGGCGCTGGCCGATTTCGCTGAGATAGTGGTCTGCTGTTTTAGCCGAGAGGATGCAGAGCGCTATGCAGCACTCTGTGCGGATTGTATTATTAACCCGACACCATAATAGGTCATCTTCAGCCGTTGTGTGCTGGCCGACAGCAAGGCATCAAAACGCCGCTATAGCACGCCTACAGTAAGTTTTGATAACGCAGTCTGTCGGCCAGCACACAACGGCCTGCCTTTTAGAATCAATTGGATAGGGGCTTCAAGAATGCCCCTGCTCCGCGTTGTGTCTCTTGCCAAGGGAATCGCCATTGGCTGCGAGACACGCCTTGATCAGGGCCATTCTTGAAGCCCTGAAGGTGGCCTATTATGGTGCCGGGTTAATTGCGAATGAGGAGGTTACATGTTTGCCTGGTTGGATAGAGTTCCCCTGCCGATGATCGCCTTGCCGGCGCTGATATTGGGGCTGGCCCCCTTCGTGCCTGAACCCCATCTGTGGGAAAAACTCAAGATGCTGGCCGGTGGCACCCTGAGTCGCCCCATCGACATCTTTGACCTGTTTCTGCATGGCACCCCGGCGGTGTTATTGATTATCAAGCTGATCCGGGGCGAGAGGGAATCCTGAAGCTTGCCTGTTAGGGCTGCGGAAAAAATGATTGGTCCAAAGATTGCCCGAAGAGGGGCGTGAGATAGGACAAAGCTTTTTTCCGTGGCCCTTAACCCGCATTTCTCAACCGATCCAGGCGTAGCCGCTGGCGTTCGTCGAAGAGTCTTTTCGAGCCGATCCAGACCGCCGCGGTGGCGCCAAACCCGGTGCCGGCGGAGATCAACAGCAGGATCAGGATCTGATACTTGGCTGCCTCGAAGGGGGGGCTGCCGGCCAGGATCTGCCCGGTCATCATACCCGGCAGGCTCACCACACCGGCCGCCGCCATAGCGTTGATGATGGGAATCAGGCCACTGCGCAGGGCGTTGCGGCGGATCTCGCCGATCGCCAACTGCCACTCATGTCCGAGCATCAGACGGGCCTCGATCTGTCCCCGTTGCTGCCAGGCATTATGTGTCAGATTGTCCAGGGCGATGGAGATGCCCGACATGGTATTGCCCAGCAGCATGCCCAGCAGGGGGATCAGATACTGCACCGAGTACCAGGGCTCCACCCGGATGATGACGCTCAGGGCCAGCAGGGTGACGCTGAAAGAGGAGATGAACATGGAGAGAGTGCCGACACCCATGCCCCAGATGCCGACAAATCGCCGCTGCTGCCGTGCCATCACCTCATAACCCGCGACGAAAAGCATGAATAGCGCGAGCATACCGATGAGCAGGGGGTGCGACTGGGCGAACAGGATCTTCAGCACCAGCCCCAGCAGGCTCAGCTGGACGATACTGCGGGCCGCCGCCACCAGCAGTTTGCGTTCAATGCCAAGGGCGAGGCGCAGGGAGAGCAGGGCCAGCACCAGCACCAGACCGGCTGCGATAGCGATATCCAAGGCGTTGAGTTGGATCAGGTCCATGATCCTAGAATCTGCAGTTGGACGGGGTAGAGTGTGCGTTTTTGGGGGTGCAG
>CBDVCD010000364.1:0-2773 GCA_965372385.1 uncultured Gammaproteobacteria bacterium
CCTGCACCACCACAAACGCACACTCTACCCCATCCAACTGAGGATTCTAGGATGAAGGAGAACAATAGGGTTGGGGTTGATCTCAGCAGACAGGGTGCGCTCAATCCCGAAGCAGCTGAATAACGGGTGTGGTTTCAGGCAGGATGCCACGCCAGAGGCGGAATGATTCCGCCGCCTGTTCCACCAGCATGCCCAGTCCGTCCAATGAACGCGCTGCCTGGTGAGCACGGCCCCATTGCTGGAAGGCGGTGGCCTGGTTGCTGTACATCATGTCGTAACACCAGCCCCCTTTGGCCAGAATGGTATCCGGGACTTCGGGCAGCTTCCCACCCAGCCCGGCTGAGGTGCCGTTGATGATCAGCTCGAACTGCATCCCCTCCAGATCCTCCAGACCACAACCGGCCACCTGACCAAAGCTGGCCAGACCTGATGCCAGGGAGTAGGCCCTGGCCGCGGTGCGGTTGGCGATGACCAGTCGCTTGAGATGTTCCTCCAGCAAAGGCCGAACCACACCCCGCACGGCACCGCCCGCCCCCAGGATCAACACCTTTTTATCTTTGAGCCGGAAGCCGTGGTTGAGCGTCAGATCCCGCACCAGGCCGATACCGTCAGTGTTGTCGCCTCGCAGTTTGTTACTGTCCAGCCGGATCAGGGTGTTGACCGCGCCAGCCGTATGGGCGCGCTCGCTGAGTTCATCGGCCAACCGCCAGGCCTGCTCCTTGAAAGGGACAGTGACATTCAGACCCCTGCCACCTGTAGCCAGAAAGCGCTGGACATCCCCTGCGAAGTCGTCCGGATTGCCCAGCAGACGGGTATATTCAATCGCCTCGCCGGTCTGTCTAGCGAAGGCGGCATGAATCTGCGGGGATTTGCTGTGTTCGATGGGATTACCGATGACGGCGTATTTATCCATATGAGTAACTCAAGTTTCGGAGTTCACAGTGTGATTCTGTGAGGATTTTGGCTTTTCAAGACACGCCGTGAATACATCCATGTAGGCTCGACAGCAGCATCCTTGCTGCTGACGGCCTCGAAAAGCCAAAATCCTCGCAGACCTTCGCTGTTTCTTGGCAATTCGAACTCCGAAACTTGAGTGAGAAAAACTACTCATTCAGCCAGGTTGCCGCCTGTTTGGCAAAGTAGCTGAGTATGCCATCTGCACCGGCCCGTTTGATGCAGACCAGGGACTCCAGCACCACTGCCCGCTCTTCCAGCCAGCCATTCCGGACGGCGGCCATGAGCATGGCGTATTCGCCGCTGACCTGATAGACGAAGGTGGGTACCTGAAATTCATCCTTCACCCGGCGAACGATATCCAGGTAGGGCATGCCGGGTTTCACCATCACCATATCGGCCCCCTCCTGCAGATCCAGGCCGACCTCGTGCAGGGCCTCGTCACTATTGGCCGGGTCCATCTGATAACTGTATTTGTTGCCACCCCCCAGGTTGGCCGCTGAGCCCACCGCATCCCGGAAGGGCCCGTAGAAGCTGGAGGCGTATTTGGCCGAATAGGCGAGAATGCGGGTGTGGATATGGCCGTTGGATTCCAGCTCCTCACGGATAGCACCGATGCGCCCATCCATCATGTCAGAGGGTGCAACGATGTCAGCACCGGCCTCTGCATGAGAGAGGGCCTGTTTGACCAGCACCTCCTTGGTCTCATCATTCAGTACATAGCCGGTCTCGTCGATCAGACCATCCTGTCCATGAGTGGTGAAGGGGTCGAGGGCCACGTCGGTCATGATGCCCAACTCGGGCACTGCCGCTTTCAGCGCCCGCACCGCCCGCTGGGCCAGGCCGTCCGGTTTGAAGGCCTGGCGGGCATCTTCGGATTTGGCGGACATCGGCGTGACTGGGAACAGGGCCATGGCGGGGATGCCCAGAGCATGAATCTGTTTCGCCTCTTCCACCAGCAGGTCGATACTCATGCGCTCCACGCCAGGCATGGATTCCACCACCTCTCTCTCTCCGGTACCTTCCAAGACAAAGACCGGATAGATGAAATCGGCTGGTGTGAGAGCCGTTTCGCGCATCAGGCGGCGGGAAAACTCGTCTCGACGCATGCGCCGCATGCGGGTTGATGGAAAGGGCGATCGACTGTGGCTCGGCATGAAATGATCCCTGAATGGTTGGGTAAATTCCATAAGATAACCTATCATGCAAGGTTAAACCCAGTTTTTAGGAACAATCCTTGCTCTCCCGCCGAGAGGTCGAGATCACTCGTATGCGATTACATATGCAACTATTGATATAGGCAGCAGTTATGCAAAAACACGAGAAGTCCCCCCATATTTATGATGTTGAAGAATCAAGCTATGACGAAAAGGTACTCAAGGCATCCCATGAGCGGCCGATCATGGTGGATTTTTGGGCGGAGTGGTGTTCGCCCTGCCTCTCCCTGGCTCCTGCGCTGGAACGAGTGATCAATGAGTTGGATGGGAGGGTTCTCCTGGCCAAGGTTGAGGTGGATGACAACATGCGCCTGGCAGGACACTACCGACTGCGTGGTTTTCCCACCGTGATTCTATTCCAGCATGGCGAAGAACTGGGCCGCTTTCATGGCTCAAGAGCCAGTCACTGGCTTAGAGAGTGGATCGAGGAGCATTTGGCCGAGTATTTGTTAGAAAACAGCTAATTCATCACCTCAACTAGGCGCAACTAGGTGCATAGGCTCGAAATCTGCGGAATTTTTTTAAAAAAATTGCAGGAAATTTACCCGATTTTTCCTTTAATCTAGAAATAACCGGTAATAACAGTAAGTTAAGAGTACTAA
>CBDVCD010000365.1:0-2641 GCA_965372385.1 uncultured Gammaproteobacteria bacterium
ATGAACTATGCTGGCATTTAAGGTCTGGCAGGGGCAACTGAGGATTTTAGGTTGATGGAGGCTGAGCCAGGAATCGAACCGAGGTCCACGGCTTTGCAGTCCGTCGACGTTTGATTATTTCTATATAAAATCAGTACGTTATAAAGTTTGAGTGGGAACCCACTCTTTTAACCCACTCCGTAATGAAAAGTCGTTTTTTCATTACCCCTGACTTAGCCAAACAGTAAATACTCGATAGAATCCAGGCTGACTATCAATTCGCCATACACAGCATTGAACACCAAGAATAAATTGATTGTTTCTTCAAAGAATTCGAAAGCAATCGAGACGTTGTTTGCTGCTTGCCAGTGCTACCAAAACTGAAGTGATACTCACAACTTTAACGGAACAGCAGTTGATCTCATTTGTTAATACGCTATTCCCGCCTTACACTAATGCGTTGCGTTTCCATCCCACAGAATGGTAGTTGGCCTTGACCACCGATTTCGAAACCCAAACCGCCCGTTCCCCGGAAGAAGATCCCTTTCTATACGATACCGAGCAGCTTCACGCCATCGCCGGGGATTCCGTCGTCCGGCAGGGGCTGGCCTATTTCAAGGAAAACCGGGTCATGGACCTGGAACTGGAAGAAAATGGACTTTGGTCCCGAGTCGAGGGAGGGAGGCCGGATTTTCCTTACACTACTCAACTGACCTACGAAGACGATGGCAGCCTGTACGTGACCTGTGATTGTGGTTTCGGGGATGAACCCGTGTGCAAGCACGCGGTAGCGGTGCTCTACAGCTATGCCGCCCGCCGCGCGGGAGGCGAGGAACCGCTTGCGAGTGCCATGGACAACGCCATCAAGGAGCGTACCCAGCGAGGGCACACCGAGGTGAAGGTAACGCACTTGAGCGGCGAACCCTGGTTCGGCGCCTGGCGTGCATCCTCGGTCACGTCCACCACCCATCGCCCCCAGAGCTACCGGGTCCATATCCGCTCTCTGAGCAAGCGATCCAATTACTGTACCTGCCCGGATTTCGCGGTCAATCAGCTCGGCACCTGCAAACACATCGAGGCGGTGCTGCACAAGGTCAGCAAGCGCCGCAACTACCGGAAGATCAAGGATCAGCCTCCACCCTATCCATTTGTCTATCTGGCCTGGGACGTGGAGAAGGCCCCCCGTATCCGGGTGCACCGGACACCGGGGCTTCCGGCGGATCTGGCCAAGATCCTGGACGACTGGTTCGATGCAGCCGGGATCTTCAAAGGCCTCTCCCGGACGACTTCTTCCGTTTTTCAGACGCGGTGGTTGACCGGACGGACATCGACCTGGGAGAAGATGCAAGAGCTCACGCCCTGCGTCTGGCCTCGGCGGCGATGCACCGGGCGCAGGCAGAAGAGATCCGGGAAAACATCGTTCAGTTCGGCGGTCAGCTCCCCGGTATCCGGGCGCGGCTCTATCCCTACCAGGTGGAGGGGGTGGCCTTCCTGGCCGCCAACGGCCGCGCCCTGCTGGCTGACGACATGGGGCTGGGCAAGACCCTGCAGGCCATCGCCGCGGCGGCCTGGCTGCACCGGCACGCAGAGGCGGCGCGCATCCTGGTGGTCTGCCCCGCCTCCCTGAAACAGCAGTGGGCGCGAGAGATCGAAAAGTTCAGCGAACACCAGGCTCAGGTGGTGCAAGGAAAACCGGAGGCGCGGTTGGTTCAGTACCGGCGTTCCGAGGGGTTCGTGATCGTCAATTACGAGCTGATCCTGCGCGACCTGTCGGTGATCAACAAGACCTTCAGCCCGGATCTTGTGATACTGGATGAGGCCCAGCGCATCAAGAACTGGCGCACCAAGATCGCCTCCTTCATCAAGCTGATCCCCTCCCGCTACGCCTTCGTGCTCTCGGGCACCCCGCTGGAGAACCGGCTGAAGGACCTGTACAGCCTGATGCAGGTGGTGGACCCACGAGTGCTGGGCCCCCTGTGGCGCTATCTGGCGGATTTCCATGTCACCGACGAGCGGGGCAAGGTGCTGGGCTACCGCAACCTGTCCGCGCTTCGCCGCCGTTTGGCGCCGCCGTTTGGCGCCGGCGATGCTGCGGCGGGACCGGCGTCTGGTGCGGGATCAGCTACCGGACCGGATCCAGCAGCAACTGGATGTGGGCATGACCGACGAACAGTGGGAACTGCACAACACTGCCATGACCGCGGCCGGGTCCCTGGCCCAGATCGCCAAGCGCCGGCCGCTAACCCCTTCGGAATCGAACCGGATCATGGCCGCCTTGCAGCAGGCACGCATGGCTTGCAACGCGGCTGGCCTGGTGGACAAGAAGTCCGCAGGCTCCCCCAAACTGGATGAACTGGCCGGCCTGCTGGAAGATCTCTGCGTGCAGGGCGGGCTCAAAGCGGTGGTCTTCTCCCAGTGGGAGCGCATGACGGAGATGGTGGAGCAGCTCGTACGCCGCATGCGCCTGGGCCATGTACGGCTGCACGGCGGGGTGCCTACCGCCAAGCGCGGCGCCCTGATCGACCGCTTCCGAGAAGACGATGCAGTTCAGGTATTCATTTCCACCGATGCCGGAGGTGTGGGGTTGAACCTGCAATCCGCCTCGGTGTTGATCAATCTGGATATGCCCTGGAATCCGGCGGTGCTGGAACAGCGCATCGCC
>CBDVCD010000366.1:0-2628 GCA_965372385.1 uncultured Gammaproteobacteria bacterium
AGGTTGCCCGAAGAGGGGCGTGAGATAGGACAAATCTTTTTTTCCGTGGCCCTAACTAAAGAAATGTAGCGATTAGCAGTCAGAACAAGGCTATAGTCATCGCCCCTTTAACTATCAATCGAATGAAGAGGATACCTGTAATGGCTGAACTGTTTTCCGCTGAATGGATGAATCAATTTAAAGATGCCTGGAACGCAGACCCGGAAGTGAAAGACAAACTGGCTGAGATCGGCTTCAACTCCGTCATCACCTGCGGCTTCAAGGATGAGGACAAACCACGCGGTGTATTCGTGGTCGAGAATGGTGAATGCGTGCGGGCTGGTGATTATGACGGTGAGACAATGGATTGGGACATGCGCGCATCCAGAAAAGACTGGATGAAGTGGGTCGCGAAGGGCATCGGCATGGCTGGTATGGGTACCGCCTTTGCCATGGGCAAACTGAAGTTTCTCACGGGTGACTTCAAGGGCATGATCAAGGACCCCCGCATGGCGGTCCCCTTCGTCAAAAGCTTCGGCCTGATGAAGAAGATCGGCGCTGAATAATCAGATATGACAGCCACCGTCAGTTAGGGTGGGCAGTGCCCATCCTAACTTTCATCGCAACAGTCACCAGCTGCTAGGGCGGGCAGCGCCCACCTTACTCTCTCATTGCTTGATCCCCACCCCTCGCTGCAGCAGGTTCAGACTGAAGGCGGTCAGCGCCACGATGAACCCCAGGATGATCAACAGCGCCATACCGATATCGATATCCGACACCCCCAGCAGGCCATGGCGAAATGCGTTCACCATATAGAGGATTGGATTGCCCATGGATACGGTCTGCCAGAAGCCCGGCAGCAGTTCGATGGAGTAGAACACCCCACCCAGATAGGTGAGCGGCGTGAGCACGAAGGTGGGTACGATGGAGACATCGTCGAAGGTCTTGGCATACACCGCGTTGATGAATCCGCCCAGGGCAAACAAGATCGAGGTGAGCACGAACACCAGCAGGGTCACCGCATAGCTGTGGATCGATAGATCGGTGAAAAAGAGGGAGATCAAGGTCACCACGAACCCCACGATGGTCCCGCGCGCCACCCCGCCGCTCACATAGCCCAGCAGCACCACCCAGTTGGGCACGGGGGCAATCAGCAGCTCCTCGACGTAGTGCTGCAGCTTGGTGCTGAAAAAGGAGGAGACCACGTTGGCGTAGGAGTTCTGGATCACCGACATCAGGATCAGCCCCGGCACGATGAACTCGATATAGCTATAGCCCCCCATCTCGCCGATGCGCTCACCGATCAGCTTACCGAAGATCACGAAATAGAGCGTGGTGGTGATCGCCGGTGGCAGGATCGTCTGCACCCAGATACGGCTGAAGCGCAGGATCTCCTTGGTGACGATGGTCCGATAGGCGGTGAGATAAAGCGACCAGCGGGTCATGATGCCGCCACCTCCCTCTCCGCCCGGGAACGGTCCACCAGATCCATGAACAGCTGTTCCAGTCGATTCTGCTTGTTACGCATGCTGAGCACTTCGACGCCCTGTTCCGACAGTTCGGAGAACAGACGGTTGACGGTCTGTTCCCGTTTGACCACCACCTCCAAGGTATTCGGGTCCACCAGTTGCATGGGATAGCCGGCCAGTTCCGGCGCCTCGCTCAGCTCCTGGCGGATGTCCAATACGAAGATCTCGGTATGCAGTTGGCTCAACAGTCGCGTCATTGTGGTCTGCTCCACGATCCGCCCACTATTGATGATGGCGATGTTGCGGCAGAGGTTCTCCGCCTCTTCCAGATAGTGGGTGGTGAGGATAATCGTAGTGCCCTGGCCATTGATCTCCCGCAAAAAATCCCACATGGAGCGGCGGATCTCGATATCCACCCCGGCAGTGGGCTCGTCCAGGATCAGCAGCCGGGGACGATGCACAAGCGCCCGGGAGATCATCAGACGCCGCTTCATGCCGCCGGAGAGCGCGCGGGCCTGGGTGGATCGCTTGTCCCATAGATCCAGCCGTTTGAGACTCTTCTCCGCGCGGATAAAGGCCTCCTGCCGGGGAATACCGTAATAGCCCGCCTGATTGACCAGGATCTCCACTACCGGCTCCCACTGATTGAAGTTGAACTCCTGGGGCACCAGTCCGATCTGCTGCTTGGCCGCCTCCCGTTCCCGGTCCAGATCATGCCCAAAGATGGAGACACTCCCCGAGGTCTTGTTCACCAGAGAGGCAACGATGCCGATAGCCGTCGACTTGCCCGCCCCATTGGGGCCCAGCAGGGCAAAGAAATCCCCCGCCTCCACCTCCAGGCTGATCCCTTTCAGGGCCTCGAAACCGTTGCTATAGGTCTTGTGCAGGTTTTGGATGGCGAGTGCGTTCACGGGAGAGTTGGTGAGGCCAGTTCAAATAGCCGTTTATTTTAACGGTTCAGGGTTGAGAAAAGACAGGGGCAATGAGGGTATATCGATATTGAGTTTGAAATTGTCGTGGTTCTAAACAGAACCTTTTCAAGATTTCGATCATTTTGGACTTACAAGCATGATCGAGATTGTTACCAATATACTCTTGAGATTCGAGTGCTTCGTCTTATCTGGCTTTGCGTTTGTAAACAGTTCACCATCGCCCATACCATGTCCCCTTGCCTTTGCCA
>CBDVCD010000367.1:0-2602 GCA_965372385.1 uncultured Gammaproteobacteria bacterium
CCGCCTCCGCCAGCCGGTTGGTGGCTTGCAGCAGTACCGCCAGGTTGTTGAGTCGAATGGCAACATCGGGATGGTCGGGGCCGTAGCTCGCCTCATCGATCGCCAGGGCGCGATTCATTAGGGGTTCCGCCTCCGCCAGCAGTCCCTTGGCCTTCAGGTACTGTCCGAGTTCATTCATCAATCGACTGGTAGGATCAGCGATTGCGGCCTGATCAGCGGCCTGAACAAGTCGCTCAAGATGTGGTCGCCAGGGGTCCCAGAACGGCCAGGCGCGAACGTCATTAGGGGGCGGATCTGAAGGCAGGGCCTGATTGATCAGGCCGAGCGCCGTACGCAGGGCCAAGTCGCGTTCCTCATCGGTTTGACGTGCCTGGCTGATCTCCTGCACCAGGCGGTGGATGCTGAAACTCAGGTTGCCGCTCTCCCATTTCAGCAGAGAGAGGCCGGCCAGTTCATCGAGCAGATCCTCCAGATCCAGCGCCGATGTTGCCGCCTGGGTTGCTGATGCATTATCCTCCAGCAACACGGCCAGGGTTTCCGGCGTGAAGCTGGCCTCGAAGCTCTGCCGTGGGATGGGCGCGGGGGCAAACCAGGCGAGCAGGTTGAGCAGCGCCTGAGCCGCCGGACTGAGCTGCTCGAAACTGGTCTCCCAGGTGACGGCCAGGCTCTTGGGGTAGTGCATCTCTCGCTCGTCAAACCAGTGGCGCAACTTCTGCTCCTTCTCCTGCCAGCGCTGCCGGTAGGCCGCCAGGCTGAGTCGCTTGTGGTTGATAAAGGCCCCGGCCTGCTCCAGACCCAGGGCCAGACCGCCCAGGGTGCGGGCCAGATCGAGAGCTATCTCAGCATCGCTATCCGTGGGGATGCGCCGCCCAGCGGTCTTCTCCAGCAGGAAGGCGGCTGCATCTTCCTCGTCCAGGGTGTCGAGGGGCAGGCTGCGGATGCCGCCGCCCCAGTTGGATAGCCGCGAGGTGACAAGCACATGGCCCTGCTGCAGTCGGGGCAACAGTCCATCCACCGCACTGGCGGCCTCGGGGCTGTCCACATTGTCCAGGATCAGCAGCCAGCCGGGGTGCCGATCGAGCCAGCGCAGCACCGCGGCCAGTTGCCGCTCCTGCTCCGGCTCGTTCTGCTCCGGCAGATCGAACAGCCGGGGTTGGCAGAGCCCGGCGAGATTGCGCTGCAGGCTCTCCGGGGAGTCAGCGGTGACGAACAGGCAGGCACGGTAATCCACCCGGCAATGCCAGGCATATTCCACCGCCAGCCGGGTCTTGCCCACGCCCCCCAGCCCATGGATGGCCTGCTTGGCGACAATGGCAGTGGCCTGACCTGTGGGTGAGGTCAGGTTGGCGCGGATCTGTTCGATGAATGTCTCGCGGCCCTTGAACAGGCTGCCCAATGAATCGTAAGGGAGATTCTGCAGCAGATACCTGTCTGGATTCGACAGTTTGAAACCATCCCGCAACACCAGCCGCGCCAAATGGTTGATGGAATCGAATTCATTGCGGTCCTTGCCGCTGGCCTTGATGGCCTCGATAAACGCCTGTTGCTGTTGCGCTTCGGCTGCCGACTGTTCAACCGGATAGCCTTGCAGATAGTCCGGCGTGGCGAAATAGACATAGACCGGCTTGGCCGGGGCCCGGCTGCCGTTGAGTCTTTCCCCCAGGGCAAAATGGTATTCCCATTGGGTATAGGAGCAGTCGGGGGCCCCTGTCGGCAAGGCGGCAGGTTCCGGCGCCCAGCCATAGGCGCTACCCACCAGGACGATGATCCGATCGCAACTGCTGATGTAATCCTGGAGTTTCTGCAGCAAGCTGCCGCCATGCTGGGTGAAGTCTTCCTGCACCACCACTTCGGCGCCCACTGCCGCCAGATCGCTGCGCAGGGCCTCACGACAGGCCTTGAATTGGCCACTGACCGCGGAGAGGAAGATTTTCTGTGGCAAGTTAGTAATCCATCCTGGTATTAACATCGTGCCGAATCGTGGCCCCGTGCCGTCATGGTGCGTTACGGCGCACGTGAGTGCACACCAGGATTCGAGACCGAGTGAGTGCGCCTAACGCACCCTACTTGTGGGTAAATGCTGCACTGAGGATGGATTCTAACCCTTGATGATGATCAGGCAAAGAGCGCACACCAGGTGGAACTAAACTCAGGAGGTAGAGTGGGCAGCGCCCACCGAATACCTCCGATCTATCTTTCGATGGTGGGCAATGCCCACTCTACATTGGTGAATTTTTACAATGATAAGTTTGTAGCCTGGATGGAGTGCAACGGAATCCGGGTTATTGGCTGGATAACCCATTCAAATGTGTATTTCAAAGAAGAAAAATGCCCGCTCGCTCTCCAGAGCGAGCGGGCAGTTAGGCTATTTATTCGACTATCGTCTCATCACCAGCCTAATCATCCTCATCGTCATTTCCACCTGGACCTGTCTTCGCGATCTTATCCAGAATTTCAACAAGATTTGGACCACACATGGTTCCGCTGATCTCTCTCACTGGTGGCAGGCCAACCATATCGAGTTTCATTTTCGTACCACGTGGGAGCTTGCGGGCACCGGTCAGTGTCATACGCTGAGAGACAAAGAAGTCGTCACGGGAAA
>CBDVCD010000368.1:0-2556 GCA_965372385.1 uncultured Gammaproteobacteria bacterium
TGGGCGGTGCCCACCCTAGATTGCTACATTGCTTCCCGGCTATAGGATGTTCCGAGGTCGCTGATCTACCTGGTTGGAGAGGTGTCGACCGCAGGGGTAATGCCGTCAATAGATGGATTCACGGCGTGCTCGCAAGTCAGGTGAATCACCTCCCCCCACCCTGACCCTCCCCCCAGCGGGTGGAGGGGAGCTAACTGGCGCCTACTGGTAAGTAGCGTAGTGTGGGCACCGCCCACCCTCGGAAGGTAGATCGAGAGATATTCGGTGGGCGGTGCCCACCCTGCGGGAAACGCCTGGATTAACCCTTCTCCTTGCGCTGCAACATCGAGCCCAACAGATCCATCGGCAGCGGAAAGACCAGGGTATGAGTCTTGTCGCCGGCAATCTCGGTGAGGGTCTGCAGATAACGCAGCTGGAGCGATTCCGGCTGCTGGGCCAGTAATCTGGCGGCTTCCACCAGCTTCTCCGCGGCCTGCTGCTCGCCTTTGGCGTGGATGATCTTGGCCCGCCTGACCCGCTCCGCCTCTGCCTGCCGGGCAATCGCGCGGATCATGCTCTCGTCCAGATCCACATGTTTGATCTCCACATTGGAGACCTTGATGCCCCAGGCGTCGGTCTGCTGATCCAGGATCGCACGGACATCCTTATTTAGCCGATCACGTTCGGCCAGCATCTCATCCAGCTCATGCTGGCCCAACACAGACCTTAGGGTGGTCTGGGCCAGCTGGCTGGTGGCCACCATGTAGTCTTCGACCTGGATGATGGCCCTCTCCGGATCGAGCACCCGGAAGTAGACCACCGCATTGACCTTGACCGAGACGTTGTCCCGAGAGATCACGTCCTGGGTCGGCACATCGAGCACGATGGTGCGCAGGTCCACCCGCACCATCTGCTGAATGATCGGGATAAGGATGATCAGACCCGGTCCCTTGACCTTCCAGAAACGGCCCAAGAGAAAAATGACACCCCGTTGATACTCCCGCAGGATCTTCAGGGCGGAGAACAGAAAAGCGAGTACCAGAAGAATAATGACCGCATAGATTTGAAACATCATGATGGCGTCTCCTCCCCGTCAGTGGGTGTAACCAGCAGCACCAGCCCTTCGCGCCCGATAACGCGAACCGGCTGATGCATATCGACCGGATGGTCGGTGCGTGCCTGCCAGATCTCGCCATGCACATGCACCGTACCCTCGTCAGAAAACCGTTCTACCGCATAACCCTTTGCCCCCAGCATCTCCTCCCGGCCGCTCACCACCGGTCGCCGGTGTGATTTCAGGGCCATGCCGACCATTACCACCAACAGAAAGGCGCTGGCAACCGCCAGAGTCAATACCAGCGGCAGGGAAATCCCATAGCCCGGCAGGTCGGTGTCGATGAGAATCAGAGAACCGACCACAAAGGCGATCACTCCACCGATCCCCAGGGCCCCGAAGCTGGGCGCAAAGGCCTCGCCGATCATCAGGGCCAGCCCCAGCAGGATCAGCGCCATCCCCGCATAGTTGACCGGCAGCACATGAAAGGCATAGAGGGCCAGCAACAGACAGATGGCGCCGGCGGTGCCGGGCAGGATGGCACCGGGATTGGCGAACTCGTAGATGAGTCCATAGATGCCCACCAGCATGAGGATATAGGCCACATTGGGATTGCTGAGGATGGAGAGCAGTTCGCTGCGCCAGTCGGGCTCGTGGGTCTCCAGCCGCAGCTCTGCCAACGCCAGTTTCCTGCTGCCCAATGGCAGTTGAACCTCACGACCATCCAGTTTTTCCAGGAGTTCGCTGAGGTCTCTGGCAACCAGGTCGATGACCCCCTTTGCCAGCGCCTCCTCGGCCGACAGGCTGGCGGCCTGGCGCACCGCCTGTTCCGCCCACTCCGCATTGCGTCCCCGCAGCTTGGCAAGACCGCGGATATAGGCGGCGGCGTCATTGATCAGTTTGCTCTCCTTGGCCCCCTGGGGTTTCTGTTGCTCCTCACCGGTGCCCGGGTCAAAGGGCTCCTTCTTCTTATCCACCCCCGGCAGCCCGCCCAGCTGCACCGGTGTCGCCGCCCCCAGATTGGTTCCGGGCGCCATTGCGGCGAAGTGGCTGGCGTAGAGAATATAGGTTCCCGCGCTGGCGGCCCGTGCACCCCCGGGCGCCACATAGGTCACCACCGGCACATTGGAAGCAATGATGCGTTTGATGATGGCGCGCATGGAGGTATCCAGTCCGCCCGGCGTATCCATGCGCAGTACAACCAGCTCAGCCCCTTCCGCCTCCGCGCGGTCCAGGGCCCGTTCCAGGTAGTCCGCGGTGGCCGGGCCGATCATCCCGTTGACGTCCAGCACAAAGCCGATGCCTCCAGTGGCCCACATCTGAGCGGGATAGAGCAGGCAAAACAGCATGAACCAGCGGGACAGGGATAAATTTCGTATCGGCAAGCTCTAACACCTCTAACTTCATCTTAGCCCAGCCATTGATAAAGTTTGGGTTTTTGGGCTTTGCTAGATTGGTTGTAACTATCCAGCCTCCGTAGGAGCTGCCCGTGGCTGCGATTAGCGACGATAGTCGCTTTGTGT
>CBDVCD010000369.1:0-2546 GCA_965372385.1 uncultured Gammaproteobacteria bacterium
CCTGCACCACCACAAACGCACACTCTACCCCATCCAACTGAGGATTCTAGGTTGAACTAACCAGGTTGGATTAAGCTTCACTCATGGCTGCCAGCTCTTCCGCCTGATGCTCCCGCCGTAGCGGGTCGATCACTTGTTCCAGCCCGCCGGCCATCACCTCGTCCAGCTTGTAAAGGGTCAGGTTGATGCGGTGGTCGGTGAGACGGTTTTGCGGGAAGTTATAGGTACGGATGCGCTCGGAACGGTCGCCGCTACCCACCTGCAGCTTGCGCGCGCTGGCCTGTTCGCTGGTGACTGCGTCCTGGGCCTGGGAGAGCAATTTGGCCTTCAGCAGGGACATGGCGCGGGCCTTGTTCTTGTGCTGGGAGCGTTCGTCCTGGCACTCCACCACGATGCCGCTGGTCAGGTGGGTGATGCGTACCGCCGAGTCGGTCTTGTTGACGTGCTGACCACCAGCGCCAGAGGCCCGGTAGGTGTCGATGCGCAGGTCGTTGCCGTTGATCTCCACGTCATCCACCTCTTCGGCCTCTGGCAGGATGGCGACGGTGCAGGCGGAGGTGTGGATGCGCCCCTGGGACTCGGTCTCGGGCACCCGCTGTACCCGGTGGGCGCCGGATTCGAATTTCAACTTCGAGTAGACCGCGTTGCCCGTGATGCGGCAGACGATCTCCTTGTAACCGCCATGCTCGCCGGGGCTTTCGCTGATGGTCTCGGTCTGCCAGTTTTGGCTCTCCGCGTAACGCAGATACATGCGATGCAGATCCCCGGAAAACAGGGCCGCCTCGGCGCCACCGGTGCCGGCGCGGATCTCCAGAAAGATGTTGCGCTGGTCGTTGGGGTCGGGTGGAATCAGCAGCAGTTGCAGCTCCGGCTCCAGCTCGTCACGCGTCTGCTCGGCCAGCACCAGCTCCTCCCGGGCCAGTTCGGCCATCTCCGGATCGCTGAGCATCTCCCGGGCGCTTGCGATATCGTCTTCGCTCTCGCTGTAGCGACGAAAGGCCTCGGTCAAGGGTTCCAGTTGGGCATACTCACGGCTCAGATCGCGAAACAGATTCTGCTTGCTCTGGGTGTCGGGCTCGGCGAGCAGGGCGGTGATCTCTTCGAATCGCTCGGCGATATGCTCCAGCTTGCCGCGCAATGAAGGTTTCATGAACTGCGGTCTAGTTTTTTCAATTGAAAGATGGTGTTGGCCGCCTCCAGCAGCTCCATCTGGCCGTTGAAGCCAGCCTGACGCAGCTGGGAGCTGGGGGTGTGCAGCAGTTTGTTGGTCAGGGTATGGGCCAGAAACTGCATCGCCTCCTGCGGGGACTTACCTCTGTTGAGCTGTTGCAGGGCCTTGTGCAGGACCTCATCCCGTAGCGTTTCCGCGTGGCAGCGGTAGTCCTGGATCAGTTCGACCGCATCCAGGGAGCGCAGCCAGCCCATGTAATCGTCCACATAACGCTCGATGATCTCTTCGGCCTGATCCGCGGCCTCCTGGCGTGAACGCATGTTCTCCTGAATTACCTCCTGCAGGTCGTCCACGCTGTAGAGATAGATGTCGCTGAGTTCCGCGACCTCCGGCTCGATGTCACGGGGCACCGCGAGATCCACCATGAAGATGGGTCGGTGTTTGCGCTCCTTCAGGGCGCTCTCCACTGTACCCTTACCCAGCACCGGCAGGGGACTGGCAGTGGAGGAGATGACGATATCCGCCTCGGCCAGGTGACCACTCAGTTCGGTCAGGGCGATCGCATAGCCCTCGAATTGCGCGGCCAGGGTATGGGCCTTTTCCACCGTGCGGTTGGCCACGATGATGCGGCCTATGCCATTCTGGTGCAGGTGACGGGCAGCCAGTTCGATGGTTTCGCCGGCGCCGATCAGCAGGGCGGTCTGTTCCGAGAGATCGCTGAAGATCTGTCGCGCCAGTCTGACTGCGGCGAAGGCCACGGAAACCGGGCTGTTGCCGATCGCGGTGTCGGTGCGAATCTGCTTGGCGACCGAGAAGGTATGCTGAAACAGCTTGCTGAGAAGCTTATGGGTAGTGCCGGCGTCGGTGGCGGTCTGAAACGCGGCCTTGACCTGACCGAGAATCTGCGGTTCGCCCAGTACCAGGGAGTCGAGCCCGCAGGAGACCCTTAACAGGTGTTTTACCGCCGCCTGATCCATGTGGCTATAGAGATAGGGGCTGACCCGTCCTCTGTTCAGTCCGTGAAAACCGCTGATCCAGTCGGCTATGGGTTCATGATCCTCCTTGCTGAGGGTGCAATAGACCTCGGTACGGTTGCAGGTCGAAAGAATGACCGATTCTTCCACCGCGGGGTGTTCGCTGAGACTGCGTAAGGCTCCGGCAATGATATCCGGGCCGAAGGTCAGCCTCTCCCGGATCTCCACCGGTGCGGTTTTATGATTGAGTCCCAGCGCGAGTATGGACATGAAGGTCTTGTCAGCAGGTAGATTCAAGAGGCGAAATTTTGTTATATCAAGATGTTAAATTCAAGTTTTACAGGTGAAGTAACACGCATAACCGGCACATTATACCCATCACGGATAGGTTTTCCCGAGGA
>CBDVCD010000370.1:0-2525 GCA_965372385.1 uncultured Gammaproteobacteria bacterium
GCACCTGTTCCCCGGGTTGCACCCGGGCTACGGTACCTAAGTTTCAGTCACTTCAACCAGCTCCTCCTCCTTCACCGAAGTCATACCAAAATCACTGAGGATGCTGTACATGGCCGGCACCACCAGTAACACCAGCAGGGTGGTCATCAGCAGGCCGAAGATGATGCTGGTGGCCAGGGGCACCAGGATCTGAGCTTGCGTGCTCTTCTCCAGCAGCAGGGGTGTCAGGCCGGCAATGGTGGTCACCGAGGTCAGCAGCACGGCGCGGAAGCGCTCCCGGCTGGCCAGTTTGGCCGCCTCCACCGTCGAATAACCTTCCCTCACCCGCAACTTGAGAAATTCCACCAGCAGAATCGAGTCGTTGACCACGATACCGGAGAGGGAGGTAAAACCGATCACACTGGGCATGGTCAGGGGCAGGCCCATCAGCAGGTGGCCCCAGATCACCCCGATCAGGGCCAGGGGGATGACCAGCATCACCACCAGCGGCTCGGTATAGCTGCGAAACTGAAAGCTGAGCAGCACGAAGATGCCCACCAGGCCAATCGCAAAGCCGCGCTGCATGGAGGAACCGGTCTTGGCGGTATCCTTCGACTGGCCCTCGATACCCGCCGAGACACCGGGATATTTTTCAACCAGCTTTGGCAGAAAGTCCCGTTGGGTGTGCTTGATGATCTCCTGCGCATTGTTGAGCCGGGTATCCAGATCGCCACTGACCGTTACCGTGCGTACCCCATCCACCCGCTGGATACGGGAGTAACCCCGGTCCTGCCGGATGGTCGCCACCGCGCTCAACGGCACCTGGTCACCAGCGGGTGTCAGGATGCGAAAGGCCTCCAGATCGGTCAGGCTGGTCCGGTCGGCCTGGGCCAGGCGCACATCGATCTCGTAGGCCTCCGCATCCACTTGAATCTCGCTGGCGGTGGAGCCATAGAAGGCGGCGCGCAGCTGGCTGGCCAGGGTCGAGGCATCCACCCCCAGGGCCAGGGCCCCCTCCCTTAGGCGCAGACGCAGCTCCGGCTTGCCGGGGCGCAGATCGTCCGAGAGATCGAACACCCCCCGATAGCGGGCGAGCCAGGCCTGCAACTCCAGGGAGGCCTGCTTCAGCTGCTCCAGCTCGGCGCCATAGAGACGGATCTCCAGCGGGATGCCACCCGGCCCGATCACCGGCTCCTTGAAGTTGAGCGCCAGCAGATCGGGGATTTCACCCACCGCCTCGCGCCAACGGTTGATGATGTCGTCCAGCGAGCCGACCCGCTCCTCCGCGGTGACCAGATCGGCGATGACGGTCGCCACATGGGGGCCGTTCTCGTTGGCATCCAGGTTGGTGTTGAAGCGCACCTGGACGTTCCTGACCAAGGGCTGCTCCTCTTTCTGCTTCGGAGTGAACTCCTCATCGACCCGCCGCAGACCGCTGGTGATGCGCTCCACCACCGCTTCGGTGCGCCACAGGGGTGTCCCCTGGGGCAACAGCACCCGCGCCTCGATGACGTCCCCCTCGATATCGGGGAAGGACTGGAACTTGAGTTTACCCCCCACCAGCATGCCAATGGAGAGCATGAACAGGGCGATGATGCCGCCCACGAACCAGTAGCGCTGGTGCACCACCGCATCCACGATCTTGCCCAGACCATGGTCCCGGAAGTGCGTCAGCCGGGCATCGAAGCGCTGACGAAAACGGCTGGTCTCCTTCTCATGGTGTTTCAGAGAGTGGGCCAGATGATGGGGCAGGATCATGAAGGCCTCGATCAGACTCACCGCCAGCACCAGGATCAGTACCATCGGGATGAACTGCAACACCTTGCCCATGTGGCCGGAGAGGAAGGCCAGCGGACCAAAGACCGAGATAGTGGTCAGGAAAGAGGCGAGGACCCCGGGTGCGACCTGCTTGGTGCCGTCGATGGCGGCCCGATAGGCATCCTTCCCCCGCCGCAGGTGGGTGGCGATGTTCTCCGCGATGACGATGGCGTCGTCCATCAACAGACCGATGGCGATCAACAAGGCCACCATGGTGATCATATTGATGGTCAGCCCCAGCAGGCTCATAAAGAAGAGCGCGCCGAGAAAGGAGACCGGCAGCCCCATCGCCACCCAGAAAGCAAAGCGGCCCTGAAAGAAGAGCCACATCACCAGGAACACCAGCACCAGGCCCTGGCCACCATTTTTAACCAGCAGGCTAAGGCGGTCCCGTACGATGGAGGAGCGGTCCTGAGTGAGGGTGAACTCGACCCCCGGCGGCACTGTCGGTCTCAACCCGTCGAGGAAGCGGCTCACCGCATCCTTCACCACCAGGGTGTCCTGCTGCTTGGTCTTGATGACCTGCAACAGCGCGGCGCGCTGACCATTGAACAGGGTCTTCTCCTCATCCAGCTCGAAGCGGTCGCTGATGCTGGCGATCTCGCCGAGGCGAATCTCCGCGCCGGACTGGGCACTGACCACGATCAGATCGGCAAGCTCCAGCGGACTGCGCCGCAGGTCGGTGAAGCGCACCAGTAGATCCCGCTCCGCCGTCTGCAGGGAGCCCG
>CBDVCD010000371.1:0-2478 GCA_965372385.1 uncultured Gammaproteobacteria bacterium
GCAGCGGTTCACGCCCATAGCGGCCATATACCATACATGAAATCACGCCCTTCGAGGCAAGCAACTTAGCAAGATTTTTCATCCCAGTTGCCGGATCGGAGAGATGGTGAAGCACACCGAAAGAGTAGATGAGATCAAAACCGGCCTCCGGGGTTTCCAGGTCCTCCAAGGTCATCAGATCAACCTGTTGAAAATGGATATTACTCAGGCCCCGAGCAACCACCTGCTGCTGAGCCGAAGAAATACCAACCTGGTTGATATCGACCCCCATGAACTGGATATGTGGATACCGCCGGGCTGTCGCAAGCAGACCCAGACCACAACCGCAACCCGCCTCTAGGACCTGCAATGGATCCTGTTGCCGTTGCGGCGGCCGCACCTCACTCAGCAGCAATTCCGGATCATTTTCCGCCCCTGTCTCGGACAGCCCCGTCGGATAGGGGTAGGCTTCGTAAAATGCCTTGACAGCTTGTGTCAGCTTATCCAAAACGCACAGATCGAGCCGATCAGACGCCTACCTTTTCTTAGGCGGCAACAGATCGGTTATTGATCCTTCAGCCATCTCGGCTGCAAAGCAGATGGTCTCGTTCAGGCTTGGATGGGGATGGATGGTGAGCCCGATATCCTCCGCATCCGCGCCCATCTCCAGGGCCAGCACGGTCTCGCCGATCAACTCCCCCGCATTGGGACCGGTGATGCCGGCACCGAGGATGCGCTTGGTGCTCGGATCGAACAGCAGTTTGGTCAGACCTTCATCCCGGCCAATCCCCAATGCCCGGCCGCTGGCCGCCCAGGGAAATACACCCTTCTCATACTCCATACCCTTGGCCTTGGCCTCGGTCTCCGTCAGGCCCATCCAGGCCACCTCCGGATCGGTATAGGCCACTGAGGGGATGGCCATGGGATCGAAACGGGCCGGTAACCCGGCGATGACCTCCGCCGCCACCTTTGCCTCATGGGTGGCCTTATGCGCCAGCATGGGCTGACCCACCACGTCACCAATCGCGTAGATGTTGGGTACATTGGTGCGCATGTGTGCATCCACCGGGATGAAGCCCCGCTCGTCCACCTCCACCCCAGCCACCTGCGCATTGATCTGCTTGCCATTGGGCGTGCGTCCAACCGCCACCAGCACCTTGTCATAGATCTGGGGCTTGTCCGGCGCGTTCTTGCCTTCGAAGGTCACCTTCAGTCCCTGTTTCTGGGCCTGGATATCGGTCACCTTGGTGGTGAGCATGATGCGGTTGTAGCGTTTCTTGATGCGTTTCTGCAGGGGGCGCACCAGATCAGGGTCGCAACCTGGGATCAGACTGTCCTGCAGTTCCACCACATCGATCTGACTGCCCAGGGTGCTGTAGACCGTGGCCATCTCCAGACCGATGATGCCACCACCGATGACCAGCATACGCTTGGGCACGTCCTGCAGTTCCAGGGCGCCGGTGGAGTCGATCAGACGTGGATCCTCGTTGGGGAAGCCAGGAATTTTTACCACGCTGGAGCCGCAGGCAATGATAGCGTTGCCGAAGGCAATGGAAACCTGGCCATCGGCCGTCTTGACCCCGATGCGGTTGGGCGATTCGAATTTGCCCATGCCCTGAACAACCTCCACCTTGCGCTGTTTTGCCAGCTGTTTCAATCCACTGGTCAGACGCTGCACCACCTTGTCCTTGCCCGCGCGCAGCTTGTCCAGATCCACCTTCGGCTTGCCAAAGCTGATACCCAAGCGTTCCATCTCCGCCGCTTCATTGATCACATCCGCCGCATGCAGCAGCGCCTTGGAGGGGATACAGCCCACATTCAGGCAGACTCCACCCAATGATGGGTAGCGCTCCACCAGGATGACCCGTTTGCCGAGATCGGCGGCGCGAAAGGCGGCGGTATAGCCTCCCGGCCCGGCGCCCAGCACGACTACATCGGTCTGCCTGTCGGCCGTCCCTTTCACTGCTTCGGAAACTGGCGCCGTACTGAAGCGCGGTTCCTCCCGCTGTTCGCCAGACCTCAGTTCCAGCTGAAGAATCGGACCGCCTTGAGAGATCTTATCCCCCGCCTTGACCAACACATCCTTTACCGTCCCTGCCTGGGGCGAGGGGATCTCCATGGTCGCCTTGTCGCTCTCCAGGGTAATGATCGACTCCTCGGCTTCGATGCTGTCGCCAGGCTTGACCAGCACCTCAATGATATCAATCTGGTCGAAATCGCCAATATCAGGAAGGGTAACCTCAACGGTTTTGCTCATTTTTGTTCCTCATACCTGCCCTGCGATTGATGAAGTCCGCGGGGAAGAAAAAACATGTAATTACAGCCACAGAGACACAGAGTTCACAGGGATTTTTTCGATTTCATTAACGCACATCAACCTAGAATCTGCAGTTGGACGGGGTAGGGGTCGCTCCCGGCTTCCTGCCTCCTGCAACACTACTCCGTCCATGGAGGGCGTGTGCGTTTGTGGTGGTGCAGATCAAGGCGCAACGACACGGA
>CBDVCD010000372.1:0-2444 GCA_965372385.1 uncultured Gammaproteobacteria bacterium
TGTCAGTCTTGCGTATAACAGAGGTAGTTCCAGCCAGCTGGTGAGTGGCGTAGGCGTGGCGATCGAGGGTTCTGCGATGGGTTCTGGGGGTTCTGGGGACACGATACTTAATTATGGATGGGGTTCTGTGGGGTTCTGGGGACACTGGGGTTCTGGGGACACGATACTTAATTATGGAAGCTTTGGATAAGTAAAATATTGTGTCCCCAGAATTTCAAGAATTTACACCTTGGCCATCCCCCCGATGGGGGAGGGGATATTTGTGTGTTGTATTGAGCGGTTATTCACTAACGGGGTAGCCATGGAGAATGCTGAAATCAGCCCGAGTACCGCCAATCCCTGCTTCAGGAGAGGCCAGCTGGGGTCAATCAAAGGCAGCAATAGAGCAACCCAGACGATCCCCATGATACCCACGGCGACACCATACACGCTGATGAAGGCGAATGTTCTGCCCAGGCTGATGTTGTCTGGCTTATAATACCGGCCAGGAAAAACGATGGTGTTTTCCTTGTCATGAATAACGGATTGAAACATTGATTATAAAGACCCGACTACTGTTTCTCACTCTGTTTTCCAGTCTTCTGCTGTCTGCCTGCAGTCCGCATCCCGGTTCGGGAATCTGGGTGCCGCTGGATGACCGCGAGGCCCCCTATGCGAAACTGGAGGTGCTGTTCGAGGGCCGGGCTGAGTTATTTGTTCCGGACAGGGAGGAGCATCTGTATCGCTGTTTCTGGGGTGGGGCGGGCGCCAATAGCATCCAAATGGAGTGCGTCTCGGCAGATAATGAGACAGTCAAACCCAGCTTTACCTTTCGGGTCGCGGCGGATGGAACGGGGGAATTGATCGAATCCGGACAAACTATCGCTTTTTTTCGCCGCACGGATGAAAAGCCTACGCGTCAGTAGTGAGTCTGTCTGGTAACGCCTGGGGATTACTGAAGATCTTCATCAACGCAATTCCAGCGCAGGCAAAGTCTTTTGCCCATGCGGTGCGCGGACATTGGGGCAGAAAAGGGTAGGTAAAAGGTTTCAGGCCGTCAGTCTCGCATAGAGCAACGGCAGTTCCTTGGGCAATTGCGAGGGTTTGTGGATCAACACATAGCTGCCGGTGCCGAAGAGGTGGGGGAGGTAGTCGTTGGCCTTGGTGTCGATGGTGACGCAGAAGGGCTGCAGACCGAGTCCCCGGGCCTCGCGGATAGCCTGGCGGGTATCTTCGATGCCATAGCGGCCCTCATATTTATCCAGATCGTTGGGTTTGCCGTCGGTGAGGATCAGCAGCAAACGGCGTTCTGAGTCCATTTCCTTGAGCAGGTTGCTGCCCTGGCGTATCGCTGCACCCATGCGGGTGTAGTAGCCGGGTTTGATGGCATTGATTCTGCCGCGGATGTTGGCATTGTAGCTCTCCTCGAACGTCTTTATCTGATGAAAGCGGATCGGGTCGCGCTTGCGGGATGAAAAGCCATAGATGCTGAACCGGTCACCGGTTGCAGACAGACTCTCCGAAAATAGAAATAGGCTGTCGCGGATCACATCGATGACCCGGGCGTGGTTATTGACCCAGGTGTCGGTGGAAAGAGAGAGGTCCGCCAGCAGCAGGCAGGCAAGATCCCGGGAACCGATTCTCAGTTCTTTGTAGAGCCCGTCGCTGGTGGCGGCATGGCCGGTGGCCCGGTCGGTGGCGAAGCGCAGATAGGCATCCAGGTCGATCTCACTGCCGTCCTGCTGTGCCCGGTGCCAGATACGGGCTGGGGCCAGTTGCTGAAATTGTGCACGCAGCCTTCGGGCAGTCCTACGCAGCGAGTCGGGCAGGGGGATCGGCTCGGCCTTGGCTGAGAGCATGGGTACGATGCGGCACAGGTCGGGCTGCAGGCGTCTTTTCTTGTAGTCCCACTCGGGCAGCAGTATCCCTTCATTCAATACCAGATCATCCTCAGAAGCGGCCGGCAGATCCAGATCGAAACGCAATTTACCGGCAGAGGCCTTGGCATCAGGGCTGATGCTCATGATATCCATGTCCTTGGCGGCATCGGCGGCGCTCTCCAGATCATCATTCTCTTCTGAGCCCCGGTCGAGGTTGAGAAAATCGCCCCAGGTGAAGATGTTCTCCATACGAATGGTGATCAAGCCCCGATCTTTGGCCTCAGGTTTCTCTGCCTTTTCCGCCCGGTGGCTGTGTTCCTCTTCCAGCTCCTTGATCTTACCCTGACCGCGACTGCCGCCCTCATCGGAACCCTCAGCGGAGGTCGCCGGTGCGGCAATGGGCGGGAAGGGGTGCAGCCAAAGTGGTACGGGTTGTGGTGGCCGTTTTGCCGCGGGCAGTTTGTCAACGCTGCCGGGTTTGAGCAGGGCCTGGCGTATCGCGGCTTCCTGTGTCGATTCGGCCTTGAGGCGGTAGTCCGGCTCGATGCGCTGCGCCAGGTGGGCCGCCACCAGCCGCTCATAGCG
>CBDVCD010000373.1:0-2419 GCA_965372385.1 uncultured Gammaproteobacteria bacterium
CATGCTCCTAAATATGGGTAACAGTACTCCGTCAATCCTATGTTGACGGAGTACTAGAGTCCGTTGTTCTGTGATGCGCGCATGATATCTGTCAGGTTGATGGTGCCAATGATATGCTTTTCATCGTCGAGCACCGGCATATCATCCACCATGTACTCAAGCATTCGATGCAGGACGTTATCCAGCTCCTCGTCAGGATGGGCGGAGGCGAAATCCCGCTCCATGATCTCGCTGGAGGTGCCTCCGAAGACGCGTTCCATGATCTGGTGGGTGGTCTGTACCGGCAGATGCTCAGCGAGCAGCAGTTTCGCCAGGCGATGATGACGGATGCGGCCCAGGATCAGTCCCTCGGGTGAGACGATATAGAGGTCGCGCAGGGCAGGGTGGGACAAAAAGATATTTGCAAGGGCCCCTATAGAGAGGTCGACATCGGCTACGGCACACTCCCTTGGTTGTCGGGCCAGCCAGTTAGAAACCTTCATGGCGATGTTTCTCCCGTTTAATCCGAATCTCTCCGGCCTTTTGCAGGGCGAATTTGGCGGCCAGCGGTCCGGCCAGTTCATTTAGCAGGGTGGCTCCAATGATGATATTGAGGATCATTGGGCTGATTTCGTCAAATGCCGCTTGGTGACTGAGTGTCAGGGCCAGACCGATGGCGACGCCGGCCTGGGGCATCAGTCCCAGGCCCAGCCATCTGCTGACCAGCTTGGGGGCGCTGCATAGCCTGGCTCCCAGAGAGACCCCAGCGATCTTGCCAGCTATCCGAGCGAAAAAGTAGGCCAGTATCAGGGGCAGATGGTGTTGGAAGAGGGAAAAATCGAAATGGGTGCCAGCGATGGTAAAAAACAGCAGGAAGATCGTCTCCTCCAATGGATGGATGGGACCGAACAGGCGCTGGGCGCTTGCCTGGGAAAAATGGCGGGTGAAAAAGCCCAGTGACATGCTGGCCAGCAGCAGGGAAAGATGGAGAATCTCCGCAACGCCGAGCACGACGAAGGACGCCGCGAGAATGATGGGTAGTCGAAAGCCCCATTCGCCAAAATAACCGCTGGTTTTACTGAGAATCCAGCCACTGAATGCCCCGAGCAGGGCGGCCCCTCCTATCTCGATCAAAATCCTTGCCATCCCACTGGGGATGGAGTTGTCGGCCACCAATGTGAGCAGCAGGGTATAGCAGATGATGCCAATTGCGTCATCCATCGCCACCACCCCCAGCAAGGTATCCGTCAGTGGACCCCGGGTGCGGTATTGATGAATCAGCGCCAGGGTTGCGGCGGGCGCCGTGCTGATGGCCAGAACCGCTAAGGCCAGGGCCGCGGTCAGGGTTTGAGCCTCCGCCGGTAAAGGCAGCAACCACCAGAGGGTCAGGAAAACCACCAGCATGGCGCCGATGGATTCGCCCAGGATCACAGCCGCGATGGTCTTGCCCATGCGTTTCAGTTGATTGAAGGTGATCGACCCGCCAATCAGATAGGCAATGATCCCAAGTGCGCCGGTGGTGAAGCTTTCGGCCCATTTTTCCATATGGAAACCAAGCGGATCACCCAGGATCATGGGAGAGAAGAGTATGCCTACCAGGAGATAGGCGGCAACCCGCGGCAGACCCCAGTGAGAGGCAAGGCGTCCTGCCAGCAGGGCGAGAGCAAGCAGCATGCCGGCAAGCAAAAAATCACTGTTCCCTTCCATCATCCTAGAATCCTCAGTTGGATGGGGTAGAGGTCGCTTCCGGCTTCCTGCCTCCCGCAACACTACTCCGTCCATGGAGGGCGTGTGCGTTTGTGGGGGTGCAGGTCGAGGCGCAACGACGCGGAATAGTTATTCTATTCCAAGGAGTTGTAAAGCTTACCGCTCCATGCTCACGCCCCTCACCTACGTCCATGTAGGCGACGCAGACATGCGCCGCCACAAACGTGCAATCTACCCCATAGCGTGATTCACTCGGTGGGTGAAGGTGCCTAGCGAACAAAACAAGCATAATTTCAACTTGTTAACAGTAGAATGGAGCGGTCAACTGAGGAATCTAGGATCATGGGTAAGTCGTCCGGGGCTGGTGCCTAAGTGGGTTGAGAAATATTGAAAAACTCCAACATGTCCCTAAGAGAGAGTACCAGACTCAATCGGTGAGGAGGAATGAAATGTTTGGCGGCCTGAGTGAGTTTGCAGCTAGCCTGTTCGACGATTTAATGCGTATGCAGAAAAATCTGGAGAGCGAAAAGGTCGCGGCGAATCTGCAAGACGGCGTGCTCAGCCTGAGGATTTCCAAGCAGGAAGGGCGCAAGCTACGTAAGATTGAAGTGCGGATTGGTTGAACCTAGATTCTGCAGTTGACCGCTCCATTCTATTTTTAACGACTTGAATTCATGAGTATTTTGTTCGATAGACCGACTCATCCGCTGGGTGAACCACACTACGAGGTAGA
>CBDVCD010000374.1:0-2412 GCA_965372385.1 uncultured Gammaproteobacteria bacterium
TAATTTCAACTCGTTAACAGTAGAATGGAGCGGTCAACTGAGGAATCTAGGTTCATGCTCCACCATTGCCTGCAAAATGCCTTTGCGCCAGGCGGACATAGTGGTCCGCCGAATATTCCAGGTAGGCCAACTCCTTCTCTGTGAGAGGGCGCACCCGCCGGGCAGGTCTACCCAGCCAGAGATAACCACCCTCCAATCGCTTACCCAAGGTTACCAGGGATCCAGCACCGAGCAGGGTACGCGGCCCCAGCACCGCACCATCAAGAATTGTGCAACCCATGCCGATAAAGCAGCCATCGGCGATATCACAGCCATGCAGGATCGTCTTATGCCCCACGGTTACCCGGTCACCCAGCGTCAGCGGGCTGCCGCCGGGTAGATATCGACTGTCGTGGGAGACATGCAGGACACAGCCATCCTGGATATTGGTCGTAGCGCCAATGCGGATTCGGTGCACATCCCCACGAACAACCGTCATCGGCCAGATCGAGGAATGGGATCCGATCTGCACGTTGCCGATCACGACAGCGCTATCATCGACCCAGGCATCCTGCGCGATGCTGGGGGTATGTGATTCAAAAGCGCGGATATTAGTCACTTACAGGAGCTGAGAGATGGAGATTGCTTTGTTTGTCATCATTGGCATGGCGGTGGTTATTCTGATCTATGCCATCATGATCTACAACAATCTGGTCGGCCTCAAACATGCCGTAACCAAGGCCTGGTCGAATATCGATGTACTGCTGAAACAGCGTCACGATGAGTTGCCAAAGCTGGTCGAGACATGCAAGCAGTACATGAAGTATGAGCAGGAGACCCTGGAAAGGGTCATGCAGGCCCGCTCCGCAGTCTCCAGCGCCATGCAGAAGGGGGATGTAGGTGCCGTCGGACAGGCCGAAAACGAGCTGCGGATCGGGCTGGGCAATCTCTTCGCGGTGGCGGAAAACTACCCGGAACTGAAGGCCAATGACTCCTTCCTGCATCTGCAGTCCCGTATCACCGGGCTGGAGAACAGCATCGCGGACCGGCGTGAGTTCTATAACGAGAGTGTGAATAACAACAATGTGCGCATCGAGCAGTTTCCGGATGTCATTCTCGCCAATCAGTTCAGCTTCAAACCGGCTGAACTACTGGAGTTTGAAGACACCGAGATCAGGGAGGTCAATATGGGAGCGCTTTTCAGCTGAGTCGCTGGTACTCCTTCAAAGTAATAAATTAGGATGCCGGATATTCAAGCCCTGCCTGTAGGTGAATTCTGGTTCTGGGTCATCGCCTGCTGCCTGCTTGCCCTGTCGACACTCTACTTCGTATTTCGCAATCTGGCCCGGGCCCGCATCATCGAGGACACCCCCACCTCACGCATCCGCTCCGCCCATCAGGGTTATGTGGAGCTTAACGGCGAGGCCGCCGCCATGCAGGGCGAGCCTATCCTCAGCCCACTCACCAAGACCCCTTGCTGCTGGTTCCGCTATCGCATCGAACGTCGGCATGACAAGGGATGGCGGACGGTCAAATCCGCTAGGAGCGATGGCCTGTTTCTGCTCAAGGATGAAACCGGCGAATGCGTCATTGACCCGGATGGCGCTGAGATGACCCCCAACGAAAAGAGTGTCTGGTATGGCGGCAGTTCCTTCCCGACCAGCGGCCCCGGCTTGGGCTCCTTAAACCAGCCAAGGATGCATGGCATCCTGGGCCTTACTACTAACTTCTCCAGCTCTAGCGGTCGCTATCGCTACACCGAGGAGACCATCTACCCGGGTGATCTGCTGTATGCCATTGGCCTGTTCAAATCCTTTGGTGAGACCGATCGGCTGGCGATGCAGGAGGAGCTGATCAAGGCGCGTTTGAGCCAGTGGAAGGCAGACCATGCCACCCTATTATCCCGTTTCGATCGGGACGGCGACGGTACGATCGACCTCAGCGAATGGGAGGTGGCTCGCCGTAGCGCCAAACGCGAAGTGACCAAGGAACAGCTGCAAGAGGAGCAGCAACCCATCCACACCCTCAGCCAGACCCGTTCGAGTCGCCGGCCTTTCATTATCTCCTCTCGTGCCGAGTTCAACCTGGTGAAACGCTTTCGCTACTTCGCCTTCGGCTCCCTGGCCGGCTTTTTCCTCAGTGGTGTGGTGGCGGTATGGATGTTCGCCACCCGTTTCGCTTTACCATCCTAGAAACCCCAGTTTCCGGGATAATCTCCTACCACTCACCCTGGGTTTCCTGAATCAGCCGATGGTAACTCCTGGTTCCTCATTGCTCTCTGCAATGAGAAGATAGACGCAACTTCCCGTTTCGAGAATCCGCCATGGCAATGATCGCAAAAACCTCTCTCACTATTCTGCTGCTAGTGACCTTTCCCCTCCTGGCGAAAGATCAACCCTTCATCGATGAGCCTGACCCCATCTATAAAGGGAT
>CBDVCD010000375.1:0-2330 GCA_965372385.1 uncultured Gammaproteobacteria bacterium
GCCCAGTCAGGTGCTATTGTCACCTCTGTTCAGGACTGGGCTCAGGCCCGCGGGATCGGTTTCTCCCATCTCGTCTCCCTGGGCGACATGGCCGATGTAGACTTCGGCGATATGCTCGACTACCTTGCCAACGATTGGGGGACGCGCGCTATTCTGCTCTATATCGAAGCGGTAACAAGCGCCCGGAAATTCATGTCGGCGGCTCGGGCGGCGGCCAGAATGAAACCGGTGATCGTGGTCAAGGCGGGACGCCATGCCGAAGGGGCCCGTGCTGTCGCTTCACATACCGGGTCGCTGGCCGGCGAAGATGGGGTCTACGATGCGGTTTTCCGGCGCGCCGGTATGTTACGGGTCTTTACTTTGGAGGAGCTGTTTGACGCGGTAGAGACCCTGGCCATGACACGATCCCCAAAGGGCAACCGGTTGGCCATCCTGAGTAATGGAGGTGGTATTGGTGTACTGGCAACCGATGCATTGATCGACAGGGGAGGGCAGCTTGCCCAACTCTCAGAGGATACGATTGAGAAACTGAACCAGACACTCCCTCCAACCTGGTCGCATGGCAATCCCGTAGACATCATCGGCGATGCGCCAGGCAGGCGTTATGCGGATGCGCTTGAGATCCTGCGCCAGGATCTGGGTGTCGACGGTATCCTGGTTCTCAACTGCCCAACCGCGGTGGCATCGGGTGCCGAGGCTGCCCAAGCTGTAATCGAAACCTCGGATGGTAGAGATGCACTCACGCTTCTAACCAGCTGGGTGGGTGCAGGTGCGGCCGAGGAGGCCCGCCAAATGTTTATCGAGCACCGGATCCCAACCTTCGATACTCCTGAGCAGGCGGTACGTGCCTTCATGTATCTGGACGAGTACCGTCGAAGTCAGGAGATGCTCATGCAGACGCCGCCTTCAGTACCAGAGGACTTTTCCCCCGATCCGGAGCGAGCGCGGACACTTATTGAGCAGGTCATTTGCGAGGACCGTGTCTGGCTGACAGAGCCGGAAGCCAAAGAGGTGCTTTCCGCTTACGGCATTCCGCTTATCCCCACACGAACAGCAAAGACCCCTGAAGAGGCTGCCGCAATTGCGGTCGAACTTGGAGGCGCCGTGGTGCTGAAGATCCTGTCACCCGACATTACGCATAAAACCGATGTGGAAGGTGTGGCACTCGATCTTGCGGGTCCTGCGGCTGTCAGGGAAGCCGCAATACAGATGCTGGAACGCATTGAAAAGGCGGAGCCAGAGGCACGTATTCAAGGATTTACCGTGGAACCCATGGCGCGTCGACCGGGGGCCTACGAACTCATAGTCGGTATGATAGAAGATGCACAGTTTGGCCCGGTTATGCTTGTCGGTCACGGTGGGGTGGCCGTGGAGGTGATAAACGACAAAGCCCTTGGGTTGCCTCCACTCAACATGCGACTGGCAAGAGAAATGCTCTCGAGAACCCGGATATACCGGCTTCTTAAAGGTTTTCGCAATCTGCCAGCCACGAATCTCGATGCCATTGCATTGACGATGATACGGCTTGCGCAACTGGCCATAGATCTCCCTGAGGTGGTTGAACTCGATATCAATCCGCTGCTGGCGGATGAATACGGCGTAGTGGCGCTCGATGCGCGTATCAAGGTACGTAAGGCTGCTGGAGCGGCAACGACCCGTCTGGCCATCCGGCCCTACCCAAAGGAGTTGGAAGAAGATATTCCCCTGGGTGACGGTCGGACGCTTCTGCTGCGGCCTATCCTGCCGGAAGACGAACCCTCACTTCAGGCCGCCTTTGCCAAGCTCACGCCGGAAGAGGTGCGTCTGCGCTTTTTCATCCCGATGAGTACGCTTTCCCATGTCACAGCCGCACGGTTTACCCAAATAGACTATGACCGTGAGATGGCCCTGATCCTCGCCGAGCCAGGCATACCCGGAAAAATGGAGATATTCGGGGTCGTGAGCATCATCGCGGATCCCGATAATGAGCGTGCGGAGTATGCCATTGTCGTGCGTCATGACATGACCGGTTTGGGGCTTGGGATCCTGCTGATGAGGCGTATTATTGATTATGCCAGTGAGCGTGGTATTGGAGAGATCTATGGGGATGTACTGAGGGACAACAAGACCATGCGGAAGCTGTGCCATGTTCTAGGATTCTCTGAGACCTTCGTGCCCGATGAACCAAGCATTGTCAGGGTAACATTGAACTTGTCAGTGAAATAGTAAGGGCATGTGCTGCATTCAGATAGAGCGGTTAGCGGGACCTGTAAGAAATCCTGCCAAAAGATCGATTGGTTTAAATACATGAGCGTTAAATACAGTTTCACTTTGGTTTCGTTTTTTCAACC
>CBDVCD010000376.1:0-2292 GCA_965372385.1 uncultured Gammaproteobacteria bacterium
CGAGAGCTGGTGGCCCAGGTCTCCCATGATCTGCGTACCCCGCTGGCCGCCCTGCATGGCTACCTGGAAACCCTGCGGATCAAGGGGGGCAAACTGGCTCCTGGGCAAAGGGAAGAGTATCTCAGCATCGCGCTACGCCAGAGTGAGCGTCTGAAGCACATGGTGGAAGGCCTGTTTGAACTGGCCCAGCTGGAGGCGAGAGAGACACAACCGCTGTGTGAGCCGACCAGCCTCGCCGAGCTGATCCAGGATGTGGTGCAAAAATTTCAGTTGCGGGCCGAGGAGAGTGGCATCACCCTGGCGATGGTGCAACCCGCGAGTCTGCCGGTTGCGCTGATCGACATCGCCCTGACGGAGCGGGTGCTGGACAATCTGATCGGCAACGCCCTGGAACATACCCCTGAAGCCGGCCGCATCGACGTGCAGCTCAGGGTGAAGGATCGATTTGCGCTGGTCTCCGTCACAGACAGTGGTCCTGGGATCCCGACCGCGGAGCTTCCACATCTGTTCGACCCCTTCTATCGTGGCTCACAGGCAACCAGCAATGGTGATCATGCGGGGCTGGGGTTGGCCATCGCCCGGCGGATCGTTGAACTGCAGGGTGGCCAGCTGCAGGTCCAAAACAGCCCCGGGTCGGGCGCCTGCTTCACCTTTTCCCTGCCCCTCCATCCGTGATGGTTTTGTGATCAATCAGTGATGCCTGCTTGAACCCGCGTGTCCATAGTTGTTCAAAACAGATAACTGAGCGGATCAATAAAATGCCGTCAAGGATTCCGCAAAAGGAATTCAGGTGCTTGAACCTTCTGTGAAAGTCCCTGTTTTATCTGTCTATTTTACCTCGGCTGTTCGCGCTAGGCTGACTCATGAGAAGAGGCAATAACCGCGACAGTTACGGTTTGCTAATAATGATGGAGAACTTGCCATGCAAAGACGTCGATTCATCCTGACCCTGGGCGGTATTGCGCTTTTCCCTCTGGTTGGCGCCCGCCTGTATGCCAACGGAGAACCCAGCAAAATGAGTAACGATAAACTGATCCTGAGCGAGGCGGAGTGGCGAGAGCGCTTGACGCCGGAGCAGTTCCATGTGTTACGGGAGGAGGGGACCGAACGCCCCTTTACCAGTCCGCTACTGGAGGAAAAGCAGGAAGGCACCTTTGTCTGCACCGCTTGCGACCATCCCTTGTTCGATTCCAGCACCAAGTATGAAAGTGGTACCGGCTGGCCCAGCTTCTACGACTTTATCGAAGGTGGACTGGAGACCAGACGGGATTTCAAATTGATCTGGCCTCGCACTGAATACCACTGCGCCAAGTGTGGCGGACACCAGGGTCACGTCTTCGAGGATGGTCCCAAACCTACCGGTCTGCGTTACTGCAACAATGGCGTTGCCCTGAAGTTTGTGCCGGCCTGATGAGAGAGGATCGAGAAGATCATCAATCTTCTGGCTTTCCAAAAAGTATTCATCAACAATGAAGCGGTTGATTTTTTACAGAGTGGGAGGTCAGTCCAGTGGGTTGGAAAAACGCGTATCGATCTTTCTATTATCAGGCTGCGCCCGAGCCGGAAGATCTGCTACTGAGACAGGACGAAACCCTGTTGCTGACTATCGATATCCAGAACACCTATCTGGAGATCGCTGAGGATCCGCGGGAGCGTGAGCACTGGGCCCCTTTTCAACGGCGCATGCGGGAGATTGTGATACCGACGGTCAAGCAGTTGCAGGAGCGGTTCCGTCAGAGGGGCATGGATGTGGTGCATGCCCGGATCGCCTGTCTGCTGGAGGACGGGCGCGATCGCTCCCTGAGTCAGAAAAAACCGGGTTGGAACTATCTGCTGCTGCCCAAGGATCAGCAGGCATCCCAGATCGTTCAGGATCTTACCCCTAAGCCCGGGGAGATCGAGCTGACCAAGACCACCGACAGTGCCCTGACCGGGACCAACCTGCGCTTGATCCTTAACAACCTGGGCATCAGAAATGTAGTCATAACCGGTATCTTCACTGATCAGTGCATTTCATCCACGGTACGCAGTCTGGCGGACGAGAGCTTCAATGTGATCCTGGTGGAGGATGGCTGCGCCGCCGGAACGGATGAACTGCATCAGTGCGAACTGGAGATACTCAATATGATATATTGCCACGTCATGAGCAGTGAGGAGCTGACAGGATTGCTGGAACATACTCAACAGGGAATGGAGGACAGCTCAACTCCGTAGGTTCGCACTACCTTTGAGTTAGATTTAGGCTATGTCTGCGTTAAGTGTTGGTCTCCCCCGATGGCTTGGTCTAGGAAC
>CBDVCD010000377.1:0-2146 GCA_965372385.1 uncultured Gammaproteobacteria bacterium
GCATCGCCAACTGGAGCAGAAGCGCAATGAAAAAAGTCGAGGCAATCATCAAACCCTTCAAGTTGGAAGATGTGCGCGAGGCGCTGTCGGAGGTGGGCATCACCGGCATGACAGCCACCGAGGTCAAGGGCTTCGGCCGGCAAAAGGGACACACCGAACTCTACCGCGGCGCTGAGTATGTGGTGGACTTTCTGCCTAAGGTCAAACTGGAGGTGGTGATAAAGAGTGATCAGGTAGAGGCTTGTATCGAGGCGATTACCAATGCGGCCCGTACCGGTAAGATTGGCGACGGGAAGATCTTTGTCACCTCCATAGAGCAGGTGATCCGGATTCGCACCGGCGAAGAGGACGAGGCGGCTATCTAGTTAGCGACTGTCCGGAAACTCACGCGGCATGACGGAGTACTAGTCTTCGTCTCCTTGGCTTGCTGGAAGGCGTCCCTTTTCCAGGTTCAGCGTCAATACCCGCCTGGCATCGTCAGCCAGAACCGTCATCTCCAGCTTTGTATAGGCCTCAACCATGATCTCCAGCGCCTCTCTGACCACATGAGTGCGCTGGAAATTTTTGATTACCCGGTTGGCCCGGTTGGCGGCGGCCAGGTAGGCCCCTCTCTTCATGTAGTAGCGGGCAACGTGAATCTGGTACGTCGCCAGATTGTTGCGCAGCTTGAGCATGTGGTTACGTGCATCGGCCGCATACTTGCTGTCGGGATAGCGACGCACCAGCTCAGCAAAATCATTGAAGGAGTCCAGGGCCGCCCCGGCATCCCGCTGTGTGGGATCATAGGGCAGATAACGGCTGGTAAAGCTCTGGTTCCGGTTGAGGTTGGTCAGCCCCTTAAGATAGTAAGCGTAATCGACCAATGGATTCTGTGGGTGGAGTTTGATGAAACGGTTAGCGGCGGCGATGGCTGAGTCGGGCTCGTCATTTTTGTAGTGGGCATAGATGATATCCAGCTGAGCCTGGGTGGCGTAACGTCCAAATGGAAAGCGGGCCTCCAGCTTCTCATAATATTTAACCGCCTGGTCGTAATCCCCATCATCCAGCGCCGACTTGGCTTCGGTGTAGAATTGGCTGACACTCCAGCCCTTGGTCTCATCGTGCTCATCCGTCATGGCGCAGCCGGAGAGCATCAGAGTGAGGATGAGCATTCGCAACAGGTGATGGGCGGGCATGTTTGGCAAAGTGACAGGCTATTCAGAAAGATGCCGAAGTATAACGGAAAGAGATTGATGACGCATAAAGATGTTGATTGCTCGGATCGGTGAGGAGCAGGCCGGTAAACGGCTCGACCAGGTGCTCTCCGTACTGTTCGGCGAGTTCTCCCGCAGCCGGCTGCAGCGCTGGATAAAGGAGGGGCGGGTGCGTATCGACGGCAGGCCCTGCCGGCCGAAGGACAAGGTATGGGGCGGGGAGAAGGTCCAGCTGCAACCGGTTCTGGAGCAGGAGGTGGGTGATCAGGCTGAGGCGATACCACTGGATATCCTTTACGAGGACGCGAGCCTGTTGGTGATCAATAAACCGGCCGGGTTGGTGATGCATCCGGCGACGGGTAATCCCCGTGGCACCCTGCTGAACGCCCTGCTGCACCATTTGCCGGCCTTGAGTCAGCTCCCCAGGGGTGGCATCGTGCATCGGCTGGACAAGCAGACCAGTGGTCTGCTGGTGGTAGCCAAGACCCTGCAGGCCCAGACCTCCCTGGTAAACCAGCTGCAGGCACGCAGCGTAAAGCGGGAGTACCGGGCCATTGTGCAGGGTGTGATGACCAGCGGGGGCAGTGTCGCTCAGCCCATTGGCCGCCATCCGGTACATCGAGTGCGGATGGCGGTGCAGCCTGGCGGGAAACCGGCGGTAACCCACTACCGGGTGCTGGAGCGCTTTCGTGCCCACAGCTATCTGCAGGTCAATCTGGAGACCGGGCGTACCCACCAGATTCGGGTGCACATGGCCCATATCCGGCATCCCTTGCTGGGTGACCCGGTCTATGGGGGGCGTCTGAGACTGCCCGCGGGCGCCTCCGAGGTGTTGCGGGAGGCATTGCAAGGTTTTCACCGTCAGGCCCTGCATGCGGCCAGACTGGAGCTGCTGCATCCGGCCAGTGCGGAAGTGATGGCCTGGGAGGCCCCTTTGCCGGAAGATATGCAGC
>CBDVCD010000378.1:0-2113 GCA_965372385.1 uncultured Gammaproteobacteria bacterium
GTACCCTTTAACCCGCATTTCAATATCCCCGGCATGCGGGGGTCGGCACAATAGATAACCGAGCAACTGAAACCGACTCTGGATAAGTTACCCTTTCCCTTGGTGGACCAGCATGAACTCTGGTTGCTGGACGAGGAAGATGGCCTGCCCGTGGCACTCCTGAACAGTGCCAGCTCGCAACAGGAATTGAGCCAAAAAGATGTCCTTCGCTGGATCGCCGCGGAACAGGGGGAGTTCGATTTTTTCTCGCCCCAGCTGGCCAAGCAGGGTCTGCCCAGCAATGACGGAGACAATTCCAGGGTGCATGCCTCCGTGTTGGAGGCCCTGGTGCGGGGACGTGGCGGGCAAAATCATCGGCGAGGCTGGTTTTACCGGCAAGCCGATGGCGCGGGGGAGGCACTGCGCAGCGGCGAGCTGAATCTGCCAGCCGAGGCCTTCCCGGAACTGCCGGTGACCCTCGATTGGGAAGCGTTCGAGGACAAGGCATTGATCATGGACTATATCACCTGGAAGGCCCCCCAAATCCTGCTCCTGCCTGGTCTGTTACCCGCCACTCGGGAGCTAATTGAAAGTCTGGCGGTGAAAAACGCCTCTCAGATCGACCGGTTGTGGCGACTCTACCCGGAAATACTTAATAAAAGACGCTTGAATGCCGCTCGCGTAGAGGCAAAAATCCGTTCATCCAAACAAACCTGAAAAACCATCGGCGTGAAATACAAAGATCAATCGGACCAGCTCGGCCAGAAAGAGGAGAGACTCGGCATCCTGCTCGTCAATCTGGGCACACCGGACGCCCCCACACCCACCGCGGTACGCCGCTATCTGGCGGAATTCCTCAGCGACCCTCGCGTGGTTTCGATACCCAGGATCCTCTGGCAGCCGCTGCTGCACGGCATCGTCCTGCGCACCAGGCCCAAGCGCTCAGCGATGGCCTACCAATCGATCTGGAGCGATGCGGGCTCACCCCTGCTCGCCATCTCCCGCCGCCAGGAGCTCGCCCTGCGTAACCGCCTGCAGGAGCGACTTTCCAGCAAATTCGAACTGGCCCTGGCCATGCGCTATGGCAATCCAGCGATTCCAGCGGCATTGGAACAGCTACGCCAGGCCAATGTGCAGCGTCTGCTGGTGCTGCCGCTCTATCCCCAATACTCCGCCACCACCACCGCCGCCATCTTCGACGCCATCACCAATGAGCTGCAACGCTGGCGTTGGCTGCCGGAGCTGCGCTTCATCAACCGCTACTCCCGGGAGCCGGCCTATGTCAAAGCCCTGGCCGAAAGCATCTGGACGTTTCGCCAGCAACAGGGCGAGGCCGATAAACTGCTGTTCTCCTTTCATGGCATCCCCAAAGACTATGCCGAGGCGGGTGACCCCTATGTGGAGGAGTGCCGCCAGACCACCCGGGATACCGTCAGGCTGCTCGGCCTGCACGATGCGCAGTGGCAACTCTCATTCCAGTCCCGTTTCGGCCGGCAGGAGTGGGTCAAGCCCTACACCGATGCCACCCTGAAGGAGTGGGGCCAGACGGGTATCCGCGGCGTGCAGGTGGTCTGCCCCGCCTTCTCCGCCGACTGTCTGGAGACCCTGGAGGAGATCGCAGTGGAGAACCGGGACTGTTTCCTCGCGGCTGGCGGCAAGGAGTATGCCTACATACCCGCCCTGAACGATCGGCCGGAGCATATCGATATGCTGGTACAGCTGATCATCCGGCATATTCAGGGCTGGCCCGAGGAAGTGACAAGAGTGGAAGATTCAGCGTAATTCGTCAGATTAGCCACGGAGACACACGACTGCATGGATGCAGAAGGTAGAGCAACGCATGGAGCTGTTGCCGAGAGGACACGGTGAATGCCTATGCGACCCCTGTTTTGGACTATTCAGCCTCTGTAGGAGCTGCCCATGGCTGCGATTAGCGACGATAGTCGCTTTGTGTGAAGAGGCCGAAAAGGCTATCGCCTTTGGTCGCAGCCATGGGCAGCTCCTACGACGCATTTTCCGTGTGAAGACATGGGAATGACATAGGGAGCTGAATAGTTACAATCTAACAAGGTAGAATTGATAATCCTAGATTCCTCAGTTGACCGCTCCATTCTACGGTTAACGAGTTGAAATT
>CBDVCD010000379.1:0-2079 GCA_965372385.1 uncultured Gammaproteobacteria bacterium
ACAAAATCACATCCCAATCGGCGTAGCTAGCAGCAGCCGTGTAAGCCCAATGAAAGACTACTTACGCCAGGCCAGGATCCGGTTGTTAACCGGCATCGGGATATCTTCCTGGAAGTTCAGGCCATGTCGACTCGCCAGCAGATTTAGATCTTCAAAGTTGCGAATGCCGCTGTTCGGGTCTCGCTCCTTCAACCATTGATCGAAACGCCGATTGCTCTCACTGGTATAGTCTCCAGCAAAATTGAACGGACCATAGAGAATGAATTGGCCCCCGCTTTCCAACACCCTGCACACACCCTGAAAAAAGCGCTCCACCTCAGGCCAAGACATGATGTGGGTCGTATTGGCACTGAACACGGCATCATAGGTCTGTGTGGGCCATGCCTGCATTACATCCAGGCTGACAGGCCGGCCTATATTGGGCAATGATGCTTCGTCCAACCAGGCACAGATACCCGGGTGGTGTTCCTGCCGGTCGCTGGTCTGCCAGAACAGATGGGGCAGTGATTCAGCAAAGAAGACTGCATGCTGACCGGTGCCACTGCCGACTTCCAGGACCTGCTCCGTGTGATTGAAAAGCCGTTTCAGCACTTCGAGAATCGGCCGCTTGTTCTCCTCGCAGGCCGCAGAAAAGGGTTTCATCTCACCCATCGTTCAACCAATCCCTGGGTTTGAGATAACGCGCATAGAGCTCCGACTCTTCCGAACCCGATTCCGGCCGCCAGTTGTAGCGCCACTTTACCAGGGGCGGCATCGACATCAGGATCGACTCGGTGCGGCCGCCGGACTGCAGGCCAAACAGAGTGCCCCGGTCATAGACCAGATTGAACTCCACATAACGTCCCCGGCGGTAGAGCTGAAAATCCCTCTGCCGCTCACTAAATTCGCTCCCCCTGCGTCGCTGCACGATAGGCAGGTAGGCCGGGATGTAGTGGTCACCAACGCTTTGCATGAAGCGGAATGATTGCTCGAACCCCCACTCGTTGAGGTCATCGAAAAACAGTCCCCCGATGCCACGAGGCTCCTGACGATGCTTGAGATAAAAATATTCATCGCACCATTTTTTGAAGCGTGGATAGACCTCATCGCCAAAGGGGTCACAGGCGGACTTTGCGGTTTGATGCCAATGCCGGCAATCATCATCATTGCCGTAGTAGGGCGTGAGATCGAAGCCCCCACCAAACCACCAGACCGGATCCTGCCCCTCCTTTTCGGCGATGAAAAACCGCACATTGGCATGGGAGGTTGGCACATAAGGGTTGTTAGGATGGATCACCAGCGAGACACCCATCGCCTCGAAGCCGCGCCCGGCAAGCTCTGGACGATGGGCCGTGGCGGAGGCCGGCAGCTTTTCGCCCAGCACATGGGAAAAATTGACCCCAGCCTGCTCGAATACTCTGCCTCCCTGTAATACGCTGCTGATGCCGCCGCCACTGAGTCCTTTCCCTGGCTCCCTCTCCCAGGCGTCACGGAAAAATCTCTGTTCTCCATCTTCGGTTTCCAGTGCCGTGCATATCCGCTCCTGGAGACCCTGCAGGTAATCTTTTACCGCGGATTTATCGGGTGTTTCGATGGTCATTTTATGCTTGGGTGTTCTGTTGAGTGTTTAATGCTATCGGGCTATTTTGCTACCAGCCGTTTCAGAAAGACCTTCATCTCCTTGGCGGCCTGCACATCTCCTTTCGCCTCGGCGACTGCGATGCCTTTTTCATAAGCCGTCTGGGCATCCTCTGCACGATCCAACGCTACCAGTGCCTTGCCATAGGCTTTCCAACTGGCGGAGTGCTCCGGATCCTGCCTGAGCGCCTCCTCCAGATGGCCAGCGGCCTCTTCGAGCGCACCCTCTTTGAGGCATACAGTCCCCAGCGTATAACGCAGGAGTAGATTATCATTTCCCTTGGCCAACATCTCCTCAAGTGTTTTTCGCTCCATAATTTTGGGTTACCCTCTGATTTCATAACCTGTCAATTGTACATGAGGCAGTTGGCAGACTGATTCAACCCGGAATGCTGTGGGGGTTGTAGCTATTCAGCTCCCTATGTCATGTCCATGCCTTCACTCTGAAAATGCCTCCGTAGG
>CBDVCD010000380.1:0-1892 GCA_965372385.1 uncultured Gammaproteobacteria bacterium
GCCCCGCACCACCACAAGCGCACCCTTCACGGTGTTCAACTGAGGATTCTAGGTTAATCGTAGCGAAAGTAATTGCATGCAGACCAGCGCGACCGTTGGCGGGAGGGAGCCCGCCGTCGAGCGTACAGGGACGTATTCACAGCGTGTCACAATGGCCTGCATGCAATTACTTTTACAAATTAACACTTCAGTAAGGGGTTAACGGTACAGGCGCTGCCCCAAAGGCGTGAAATCAGACGTTCTGTTTTCCCCCCTGGGGCGCTGCTCCAGAACTGTTCTCTACCACTGTGGCGAGGTTCGTTGAGCAAGCCTTCCGCGGCAAGGCGTTTTTTCAGCTGTTTTGCCACGGCCAAGCCGGTGTCGATGATGGCTGCCTGTCCTGAGACGATTTTTTCGATATCAGCGATGAGAAAAGGGTAGTGGGTACAGCCAAGCACCAGGGTATCAACACCCCTCTCCAAGAGTGGAGATATCTGTTCATTGATGATGGTCTGAGGATTTTCGTTTGCGGGATATTGCTGCTCAACCAGTTCCACCCAACCCGGGCAGGGTTGAATCAGAACCGTGGCGCCATTACCGTGGCGTTTCATGAGATCCTGGAATTTTTCACTACCCAGCGTTCCCGCTGTCGCCAGTATGGCAATCTTTCCGCTACGGCTCTGGGTTATGCCGGGTTTGACCCCAGGCTCCATGCCGACGATCGGTAGTTTGAATGCGTGGCGAAGCGTGGAAATTGCCGCGGCGGTCGCGGTATTGCACGCAACCACAATGGCCTTTGCTCCTTGACGGATGAGGAATTCAGTCATTGCAATCGATCTTTCTCTGACATAATCGGCACCTTTGTCTCCATAGGGCAGGTGGCCGCTGTCAGCTACATAGATCAGGTCTTCCGCGGGTAACAGTTCACGGATATGCAAGAGAACGGAAAGCCCACCTACACCCGAGTCGAAGATACCGATGGGTTCATTACACGATGTCTTTGGTTGAGGCGTTTCAGACATTTTGGTATCAGTGTTTAAGTAAGGCGTCAGTCTCGGTTTCCAGTCGATTGATCAGGAGGGCAATTTCGTTGACGTCATGGGTGGATGACCTGATTGTACGCCTTGCACAGCGGATTCAGACAGTGATTCCTTGGGTGCCTGCAGATCCAGTAGTGGTAAAATGATGCTCCATAATTGCGCTGTGTTTATCGGTTTGAGATTGATTGGGCGAGTTTTTTACTGATGTTCAGACCTAATCCTGTGCCACCATATAGGCGACTGGTTGAAGAGTCTGCCTGATCCTTGTCTCATCGCCAATAAGCTGATGGGGTACATCGGAGTAGATCATGAGCACCAGTTCCAGCCCTTTTTCATGGGCCGAGGGCGCAAGCAACAGAACCGGCTCTTCAAAGCAGTCTTCAATATGGAATAGCGTCGTTTCCGGCTCCATTTTTCCGTATTTCAGCTTTGAATAGTCGAGTATCTCATTGATGATTTTCAGCAGGTTGCTGGCAGATTTTGAGATGTTCTTGACCAATTCATACTGATCGGGTTTCAGGTCTGTCTCTAACAACAGGTTTGCAAAACCGGTGGTGAGAATGAGTCCAATAAGCAGCATGAAGAGACTGTCGAGAATAATCCGCCGATCCTGATGCTATAAACATCCTTTTAGCGGCTTAGCAGAACACCGAATCCGGAATCGAGTCAAAACCGCCATACTCCTGATACCTTGCGGATAGTCGATAGGCAAATTTTCCGTCCGTATCAGCCTGCCGGCCGTAGATTTTTCGTGTCTTTGGCTGGACATGAGGTTCTGTGTACCATCAGCATACCCGCACTCACTCGTAAGTAATTAAACTAGTAGTGCGTCCCATAAGTTCTGATCACTCTACCGGCAATAACAAATCTGCG
>CBDVCD010000381.1:0-1644 GCA_965372385.1 uncultured Gammaproteobacteria bacterium
CTTGTCAGCGAGATCCGTCACGAGTACATCGATGGAGAAGTCTACGCGATGGTAGGAGCCAGTGACCGGCATAATTTGATTGCTGGAAACCTATTCGCAACCCTCCATCCCCATGTCCGTGGTACAAATTGCCAGCTGTTCATGTCCGACATGAAGGTGCGCCTTCGTGTTGCTGGTGAAGACGCATTCTACTACCCGGATATCTTACTTTCCTGTGACCCCGATGACCGTGAAGCCTATTTTCGCTCTCACCCCTGCTTGCTGGTCGAAGTGCTGTCAGAGAGCACTGCACGGATCGACCGGAGGGAAAAACTCCTCGCCTATACGCAGATTGAAAGCCTCCAAGAGTATCTGCTTTTTTCCCAGGACCGTCAGGAAGTGGAAATTCATCGCCGCCGCGATGGGTGGCGGATCGAGAGGATTGTGAAAGGTGAATTAACCATCGAGTGCGTTGAATTCAATATACCGTTAGAGCAGATTTACGAAGGGGTGTCTTTACCGTAAGGCGAACGACTGGCATGGCCGTTCTTAGGCCTCCTGCCCACACGGCATTTGTATCTCTGACCTCCAGGGATGGAGGAAATGCAAATGGTTTGTAGGCGACCCACAGGGACGTGGGAAGGTACGCCTAGATGGGCGTAGGTGGTAGAGTTGCGCTCGGAGCGTGCAGCCGAGAACAACGCAGGAGCAGTCGTCGAAACAAACCTTGCCCTGTACGGCAGTTTGTCAGGTTGGATCGCTGCTATTCGATCTCGATCAGCTTTTCGCCCTGCTCAAGGGCTTCCAAGATCTCCGGGAACAGGGGGCTGAACCAGTCCAACAGTGCTTGGCGGCGTGTATTGCCCAGGCGAATCCAGACCACCGGCGGTCCTTCCGCTTCCAGGGTGGCAAGCGTCACGAAATCCGCGTCTTTGCTGATGATGACCGCGCCGGTCTCTTGCGCCTGATGCCAGATGGCCCGATCGCTGGCATCGGCCATCTGCAGATCGGCAACATGCTGGGCTGTCTGGCCCTGACTCTCGATCCAGCGGGCCAGTGCGGTGGGGAGTTGGGCGTCAAGCAGAAAGCGCATTCAGGCGACGTGCATAACCTTGTGGTCAAGCCGCTTGGCGGCATATTCGAGCGCAGCACTGATGTCCCCGTCCTCGAGATAGGTATAGTCCTCGAGGATTTCTTCCCGTGTCGCGCCCGCAGCCAGCAGATCAAGGATATCCGACACCCTGATCCTGAGCCCGCGGATGCAAGGGCGACCACCGCACTGGTGGGGGTCAATGGTGATGCGCTGTAGTTCACTCATAGCGGGTGGCCTTCTTGTTGATCGATACGGTTGGTGTATGTCTCCAATCATTTGAGTATACAACGCCGTCTTGGTCTTTTGCAGATCGGCACATGGGCTGGCAGTCGACAGTCTATTTTGTGGAACAGAGAAATACGTATCGCAGTCGCCCTTCTTGAGGGTAATGAGTCACGATCGAGTGAGGAGAACTAACCGTTTGGGATAACCTACTGATTTGATTGGTCGGGGTGAGAGGATTTGAACCTCCGGCCCCTGCCTCCCGAATGCGGGGGTACGGAGCCTCTCCGTTAGACTACCGCGTCAGAATTCAGTTACCTAAGTCCCCAACGGGCGTGTTTGTTGAGCGA